>JBDKIV010000092.1:0-28254 GCA_039796935.1 Actinomycetota bacterium
GGTCGTCCCGGTGTTCATCGACGGCACAGGCTCCATCTTCGGCAAGGGGATGAAACGGCCCAAGCCCGTCACCGCCCGTGTGCTCTTCGGTGCTCCGCTGCGACCTCACGACGGGGAGTCGACCCGCCGCTTCAACGCCCGGATCGAGGCCGCGGTCGCCGAACTCGGCGACGAGTCCATCACGGACTTCTGGACCGCACGGCAGCGAGCGGCGAAGGGTGCCACGCCGAAGCTCACCGGCCCGGAGTACAGCGGGTGGCGGCGCCAGTGGCAGTTGAGCGAACAGCGAAAGCTCGGCGCGGCGGGCCTCCGCCGGCGGCAGCGACGCCGGTGGCCGAATCTCGGCTGAGCGGTCCGGCGGAGCACCGGTCACCGCCGTCGACACAGCGACCGGCCGGCTCGTGCCCGCTGTGCCACGATCGGGCCCATGATCCGGCTCCGCCAAGTAGCACTCGTCGCCAACGACCTCGATGACACCACGGCGTTCCTGTGCGACGAATACGGTCTGTCGATCTGCTTCGTCGATCCGGGCGTCGCCGAGTTCGGGTTGCACAACGCGCTCCTGACCATCGGTGACCAGTTCCTCGAAGTCGTCGCTCCGGTCCGTCCGGCGACCACCGCCGGGCGACTGCTCGAGAAACACCGGACGGACGTCACCGGGTACATGGCGATCTACGAGGTCGACGATCTGGACGAGCGCATGGAACGGCTCGAGCAGGAGTCGGTCCGCGTCGTCTGGCAGATCGACCTTCCCGACATCAGGGCCCGGCATCTGCACCCCGCCGATGTCGGGGGTGCCATCATCAGCCTCGATCAACCGGTCCCTCAGGGCTCGTGGCGCTGGGCGGGCAGCGACTGGCACGCCCACCGGGACCAACGAGTGGTCACCGGCATCGCCGGAATCGGCATCGCCGCGATCGACCCCGACATCAGGTCGGCGAGATGGGACCGGCTCGGCGTCCGGCACGCGGTGCGGTTCCATGCCGCCCACGACCGGGCCGAGGGTATCGACGAGCTCGACCTCGTCGCGGCCGACCGCTCTCGCGTGGGCGAGGAACGCCGTATCGGCACCATGACGATCCGGCTCGTCTGAGCCGCCTCGCCACCGGCCATGTCAACCGGCGCACGGCCGTCGCAGCGCGGTCAGCAGGGCAGCTGGATGACCAAGCCGGGGTAGAACGCGCTGTAGCCCCTCGTCGAGGCGTTGGCCGCGTCGAGCTTGTCGACGGTGGTGTTGAGCTTCTCGGCCACCTTGATCCGGGTCGTGTCCTCGGCGAGGATCGTGTAGGTGCCGCACGACTCCTCGGGGGCGGCGGTGGTCGTCGGGGCGACCGTCGTCGGAGCGACCGTGGTCACCGTTCCGGGCGCCACCGTGGTCGCCGTTCCGCCGTCGACCGGTGCCCCCGGCACGGTTGCTCCGGCAGGGATCTTGATGATGGTCCCTGCGGGAGGGAACGCCGGCACGAACTGGCCCTCGAGCACCCAGCCGTTGGCATCGAGCAACGCCTGCAGGGTGATCTTCCACGCGTTGGCGATCGTCGAGGGAAGGTCACCCGGCTGCACGGTGTACTCGGTCTCGAACTGTGTCAACGATCCGGCGGCATTCGCCGCAGTGGTCGACGGGGCGATCGTCGACACCGCTGGGGGCAACGTCTGGTAGTTGGTCGCTCCGATGCTCACCGCCGTCGAACCTGGGGTCGCGGAACCGCTTCCACATGCAACTCCGAGGACCGCTGCCATGGCGACCATTCCGATACCGCTGAGGATCGACTTCATCGGACGACAGCGTAGGCCGTGTGCTCACACAAGTGGACGCGCCGACGGCTCGATCGGAGCCGGCAGTCGCGTCGCACCGGTGAGCCAGCGATCGACCCCGGCCGCACAAGCGCGTCCCTCGGCGATGGCCCACACGATCAGGCTCTGCCCTCTCCCCATGTCGCCTGCGACGAACACACCGGGAACATTGGTCATGTAGTCGTGCCGGCGAGCGACGTTGCCGCGCGCGTCGAGTTCGACGCCGAGCTGATCGAGCCACGAACCCTTCTCGGGACCGACGAACCCCATCGCCAAGAACACGAAATCGGCGGGCAGCTCGCGATCGCTCCCCTCGACCTTCTGGAACCTGCCGTCGATCATCTCGACCTCGTGCACCAGCAACGCCCTGACGTTGCCGTTGCCGTCGTCGAGGAAGCGTTCGGTGTTGATGCTGTAGATCCGCTCGCCGCCCTCCTCGTGCGCCGACGTCACCTTGTACGTCATCGCGAAGGTCGGCCACGGATTCGCCGTCGCGCGGGATTCGGGCGGTCGCGGCATGATCTCGAGCTGCGTCACGCTCGCCGCACCCTGGCGGTGAGCGGTACCCAGACAATCGGCCCCGGTGTCGCCACCTCCGATGATGACCACGTGCTTGCCCTGCACATCGATCGGCGAACGCTCGAGGTCGCCCTCTTGAACACGGTTGGCGAAGGGCAGGTACTCCATCGCCTGGTGGATGCCGACCAGATCACGGCCCGGCACCGGAAGATCGCGCCAGGCCGTCGCACCGGCAGCCAACACGATGGCGTCGTACGAGGCGAGCAGGACCTCGACGTCCACGTTCTCGCCGACCGTTGCGTTGGTGCGGAACTCCGTGCCCTCGGCCTCCATCTGGGCGAGTCGGCGATCGAGATGGCGCTTTTCCATCTTGAACTCGGGAATGCCGTACCGCAGCAGACCCCCGATCCGGTCGGCTCGCTCGAGCACGATCACCTCGTGCCCCGCACGGGTCAACTGCTGTGCCGTTGCGAGTCCGGCAGGGCCCGAGCCGATCACGGCGATCCGCTTGCCCGTCCGACCGCTCGGCGGCTGCGGCACGACCCAGCCCTCGTCCCATGCTCGATCGATGATCTCGACCTCGACCTGCTTGATGGACACCGGGTCGTCATTGATGCCGAGCACACACGCCGACTCGCACGGCGCCGGGCAGAGCCGGCCGGTGAACTCGGGAAAGTTGTTGGTGGCGTGCAACCGGTCGATCGCATCGCGCCAGTGGTCGCGATAGACGAGATCGTTCCAATCGGGGATGAGGTTGCCGAGCGGGCATCCGTTGTTGCAGAACGGGATGCCACAGTCCATGCACCGGCCCGCTTGGACTCGCAGCGTGTCGGCCGGGAAGTCCTCGTAGACCTCCTTCCAGTCGCGCAACCGGACCGGCACGGGCCGGCGCGCCGGCGACTCGCGATGCCACTGCAGGAACCCTGTCGTCTCACCCATTGAATTGCCTCCTCGCCGTCCGCTTCGCTTCCGTCTCGATCGGCCGGGTCTTCGACCCCCGACCACACCTCACCCCAACACAGCCACTACTCGACCGCACAGCCTCGACCTGCGTCATGTCCGCGATGCCTCCATCACCTTGACGAGGGTCGCCGCCTCGTCGAGGCCGTCCGCCTCGGCCTGCTTCATCACCGACAGCACCCGCGCATAGTCGCGGGGCATGACCTTCTTGAACGACTCGACCTGTGCAGCCCAGTCGCTCAGCACCCGGTCGGCCACGGCAGAACCGGTATGAGCCCGATGCGACTCGATGATCGCCCGCACGGCGCGCCGATCGTCGTCGTCGAGCGCCACGACGTCGACCATGTCGTGGTTGACCTTGGCCTCGAACACGTCGGCCGGGTCGTAGACGTAGGCGACACCGCCGCTCATCCCGGCACCGAAGTTGCGCCCGGTCGGGCCGAGCACGACCACGCGCCCGCCGGTCATGTACTCGCAACCGTGGTCGCCGAGACCCTCCACGACCGCCGTCGCGCCGGAGTTCCGTACGCAGAAGCGCTCGCCCACGATGCCGCGGAGGAAGATCTCGCCGCCGGTCGCGCCGTATCCGATGACGTTGCCCGCGATCACGTTGTCCTCTGCCACGAAGGTCGCATCACGGTCGGGGCGGACGACGAGCCGTCCACCCGACAGACCCTTGCCGACGTAGTCGTTCGCATCACCTTCGAGCCTCAGCGTCACGCCGTGCGGCACGAATGCTCCGAAGCTCTGGCCGGCCGAACCGCGGAACATCACGTCGATGGTCCCGTCGGGAAGGCCAGCGCCGCCGTGCGCCCTGGTCACACGATGACCGAGCATGGTCCCGACCGTTCGGTTGACGTTACGGATCGCGAGTTCGACGCGAACGGACTCGCCACGATCGATCGCCGGGGCGCAGAGTTCGATGAGCCGCTGATCGAGCGCCTCGTCGAGACCGTGGTCCTGGTCGACGCTGTGATGCAGCGTCTGCGCGTACGGGTTCTGGGGAGTCGACAGGATCGGCGAGATGTCGAGACCCTTGGCCTTCCAGTGATCGACCGCCGGCTTGGTGTCGATCACATCGACCCGACCGATCATCTCTTCGACCGAGCGGAATCCGAGACGAGCCATCCACTCGCGGACTTCCTCGGCGATGTACTCCATGAAGTTCACCACGAACTCGGGCTTGCCGCTGAACTTCTTGCGCAGCTCCGGGTTCTGGGTGGCGACCCCCACCGGACACGTGTCGAGGTGGCACACGCGCATCATCACACAGCCGCTCACCACGAGCGGGGCCGTCGCGAAACCGAACTCTTCGGCTCCGAGGAGCGCTGCGATCACGACGTCACGGCCCGTCTTCATCTGACCGTCCGCTTGCACCACGATGCGGTCGCGCAGCCCGTTCAGCAACAGCGTCTGCTGGGTCTCGGCGAGGCCGAGCTCCCAGGGGGCGCCGGCATGCTTGAGCGAGGTGAGCGGAGAGGCGCCCGTGCCCCCGTCGTGGCCGCTGATCAGCACGACATCGGCCTTCGCCTTGCTGACCCCGGCGGCCACCGTGCCCACACCGACCTCGGCCACCAGCTTCACGTGCACACGGGCCGCCGGATTCGAGTTCTTCAGGTCGTGGATCAGCTGCTTGAGATCCTCGATCGAGTAGATGTCGTGGTGCGGCGGCGGACTGATCAGTCCGACGCCCGGCGTACTGTGACGGGTCTTTGCCACCCACGGATACACCTTGTGCCCCGGCAGCTGACCACCCTCGCCAGGCTTGGCCCCCTGGGCCATCTTGATCTGGATGTCGTCGGAGTTGACGAGATACTCGCTGGTCACACCGAATCGGCCGCTGGCCACCTGCTTGATGGCAGACCGGCGCTGCGGGTCGTACAGACGCTCCGGGTCTTCGCCGCCTTCGCCCGTGTTGCTCTTGGCCCCGATCGAGTTCATGGCGATCGCCAAGGTCTCGTGCGCCTCGGCGCTGATCGAGCCATAGCTCATGGCGCCGGTGCTGAACCGCTTCACGATGTCTCCGACCGCCTCCACCTCGTCGAGTGGCACCGGCGGACGAACTCCTTCGCGGAGCTCGAACAGCCCACGGAGCGTCGCGAGATGCTTCGACTGATCATCGACCAGCTTGGTGTACTCCTTGAAGATGTCGTACCGCTTGGCCCGCGTGGCGTGCTGGAGCTTGAAGACGGTCTCGGGATTGAACAGGTGCACCTCACCCTCGCGACGCCACTGGTACTCGCCGCCCAGTTCGAGCTGGCGATGGGCGCGCTCGCTCGGCCGGGCCGGGTGGGCCGTGGCGTGGCGCTCGGCGACTTCCGCCGCGATCTCGTCGAGACCGATGCCACCCAGTCGGCTGACCGTCCCCGTGAAGTACTCGTCGACCAGGTCCTTGCCCAGACCGATCGCTTCGAAGATCTGCGCCCCCGTGTAGCTCGCCACCGTGCTCACACCCATCTTGCTCATCACCTTGAGCACGCCCTTGCCCGAGGCCTTGATGTAGTTCTTGATGGCTGTCTTCGGCTCGTACCCGCCGAGGCCGTTGAGGTCCTGAGCGATCATGTCCTCGATGCTCTCGAAGGCGAGGTACGGGTTGATGGCACCAGCGCCGTACCCGATCAGCAGCGCCATGTGGTGCACTTCGCGGGCGTCACCGCACTCGACGATCAGACCGACCTTCGTACGCTGCTTCTCGCGGATCAGATGATGGTGCACGGCGGCCGTCAGCAGCAGTGACGGGATCGGCGCGTGGACCTCGTCGCTGTTGCGGTCCGAGAGCACGATCATGCGGGCACCCTGGTCGATCGCCTGGCTGACCTCGAGCCGCACCGCATCGAGCGCCCGCTGCATCGCCAGACCGCCGCCCGCCACACGGTAGAGACCACTCACCGACACCGCTGCCAACTCGGGGAACGCGCCGTCATCGTTGATGTGCAAGATCTTCGCCAGCTGATCGTTGTCGATGATCGGGAAGGGAAGGGCGAGCTGGCGGCAGCTCGCCGGGCCCGGGTCGAGCAGGTTCCACTCGGGCCCGACCGACGAGCTGACCGCCGTGACGACTTCCTCGCGGATGGCGTCGAGCGGCGGATTGGTCACCTGGGCGAAGAGCTGTTGGAAGTAGTCGAACAGCAGCCGCGACTTCTCGCTCAGCACGGCGATCGGCGTGTCGGTGCCCATCGACCCGATCGGTTCCTGACCGCTGCGCGCGGTCGGCGCGACGATGAGCTTCAGCTCCTCGTGGGTGTAGCCGAACACCTGCTGGCGACGCAGCACACTGTCGTGGCTGAAGACGATGTGCTCGCGCTCGGGCAGTTCGTCGAGTTCGGTCACGCCCTCGTGCAGCCACTCCGAGTACGGATGCGCCGTGGCGAGCGAACGCTTGATCTCCTCGTCGTCGACGATTCGTCCCTGGGCGGTGTCGATCAAGAACATCCGGCCCGGCTGGAGCCGTCCCTTGCGAACGACCTGTGCCTGGTCGATGTCGACCACACCGACCTCGCTCGCCATGACCACGATCCGGTCCTCGGTCACCCAGTACCGGCTCGGGCGCAGGCCGTTCCGGTCGAGGACGGCACCGATGACCGTGCCATCGGTGAACGCCACGCTCGCCGGACCGTCCCACGGTTCCATCAACGAGGCATGGAATCGGTAGAAGGCCCGCTTGTCGGCATCCATCGTGTCGTGGTTCTCCCACGCCTCGGGGATCATCATCAGCACGGCATGCGGCAGGCTGCGCCCACCGAGGTGCAGCAGTTCGAGGACCTCGTCGAAACTCGCCGAGTCGCTCCCACCGGGGGTGCAGATCGGGAAGGCGCGCTCGAGACCGGGCAGCAGGTCGCTCGACAGCAACGACTCGCGGGTGCGCATCCAGTTGCGATTGCCCTGGACCGTGTTGATCTCGCCGTTGTGTGCGATGTACCGATACGGGTGCGCGAGGGGCCAACTCGGGAACGTGTTGGTGCTGAACCGGCTGTGCACGAGGGCCAGCGCGCTCTCGACCCGGTCGTCGGCGAGATCGGGGTAGAACGCGCCGAGCTGCGGTGTCGTGAACATCCCCTTGTAGATGAGGGTCCGGCTGCCGAGGGACGGGAAGTACGTGGCCTGCTCGGGTGGGAGTTCGTGCTCGACACGCTTGCGCGCGATGAACACCATCCGGTCGAGCTCGATCCCGGCAGCACCGGCGGGATCGGCGACGAACACCTGCTTGAACGACGGCATCACCGAGCGTGCGGTGGCACCGAGGCAATCCGGCTCGACGGGAACCTCTCGCCAGCCGAGCACCGTCAGACCCTCGTCGGCCATGATCGCCTGGATCGATGCCTGCGCCTTCTCTGCGGCGAGCGGGTCGGCAGGGAGGAACGCCATCCCGACGGCGTAGCTGCCCGCCGGAGGAAGCTCGAAGCCTGCCACGGCCCGGAGGAACCGGTCGGGAACCTGGATCAGGATGCCGGCGCCGTCTCCGGAGTCTGCCTCGGCACCGGTGGCGCCTCGATGCTCCATGTTGCAGAGCGCACCGATGCCGAGCTCGACGATGGCGTGGCTCCGCTCGCCGTCGATGTTCGCCACGAACGACACGCCGCAGGCGTCATGTTCGAAGCGCGGGTCGTACAAACCCGATGCGGGAGGAAGGTCGGCTGGCATGATGTCGGCTCCACAGAAGTCGTGAACGGCTGAAGTGGCGCACGAGACAACGCTGGCTCGAACGGTGGCGTCAGGTTACGTCCGGTTCCGTCCGAGCACCAACCCGGTTTCGACCTGGGAAGCGTTACGACGCGTCGGTGTAGACGGGGTCGCGCTTTTCGAAGTTCGACATCACGGCCTCGATCTGGTTCGGCCGGCCGATCAGGCTGCCGATCACACGCCGTTCGTCGGCGAACTGCGCTGCGGCACGATCATGGAGCAATCCGTTGAACAGTGCCTTCGCCCCTCGGACCGCGTCGGGGCTGCGGCCTGCGATCTCGCCTGCCATGGCCATCGCATCCTCGTACGGCTGATCGGACAGGCGGGTCGCAAGACCGAGCGAGAGCGCTTCGCGGCCGTCGAAGACCCGAGCCGTGAAGGTGAGTTCCTTCGCCACGTCGGGCCGCACCAGCTGCGACAGCACCAGCGTGCCGGTCATGTCCGGCACGAGTCCCCAGTGCACCTCGCGGACGCTCATCTGGGTATCGGGGTGGACGATGCGGATGTCTGCACCGAGTGCGATCTGGATACCTCCACCCAGCGCGTGGCCGTGGACCGCGGCGATGACGGGAACCGGCAGTTCCTGCCACACCCAGCAGACCTGCTGACCGAGGTGGGTGATGCGCCCCTCGGCCATCGCGCCGGGATTGCCCTCGCTGTTCGATGGACCGCCACCGCCGGCCATGCCCTGGAAGCTCGAGAAGTCGAGACCCGCGCAGAACGACGACCCCTCACCGCTGAGCACCACGGCGCGTACACCCGGCTCGCTCTTCAGTCGCTCGCCGGCCTCGGCCAACGCAGCGAACATCGCGCCGTCGAGGGCGTTGCGCTTGTCGGCGCGAACCATGCGGACGTCGGCGATGCCGTGGGAGATGGAGATGGTGACGCGGTCGCTCATGGTGCGATTGTGTCAGGTCGGTCCGCCACGGATCGCAGCGCAGTGGCACACTGAGCGGGTGCACCTGAACCTGTCAGCCGATGATGTCCTCACCACCACGCGCGCCGTCCGCAAGCGCCTCGACTTCGACCGGCCGGTCGAGCGCGAGGTCATCGAGGAATGCCTGCAGATCGCCCTTCAAGCACCCACCGGATCGAACAGCCAGGGGTGGCACTGGATCATGGTGACCGAAGCCGACAAGAAGCAGGCGCTCGCCGACATCTACGCCCGCAACTTCCAGGAGTACGCCAAGTTCGCACAGTCGAACACCTACGAAGAGGGCGATCTCCGGCATGACCAACGAGATCGTGTGACCTCGTCGGCGATGTATCTCGTCGAGCACTTCCATCGCGTCCCGGTGATGATGGTGCCCTGCATCACGGGCTCCCTCGACCGGGCGCCCACGTTCGCCGCCGCGTCGGCGTGGGGGTCGATCCTGCCGGCGGTGTGGAGCTTCATGCTCGCTGCCCGCGAACGCGGCCTCGGCACGGCCTGGACGACGATCCACCTCATGTTCGACGGCGAACGCGAGGCAGCCGAGATCCTCGGCATCCCGGACGGGATCACCCAGGCAGGGTTGTTCCCGATCGCCTACACGATCGGCACCGACTTCCAGCCGGCAAAGCGTCTGCCGCTCGACCCGATCCTGCACTGGGACCGCTGGTGAGCCCCGGGCGGGACTCTGCCGACGCGGCCGAGTTCCGCCGACAGGATGGATCGGCATTCCGGTTCGACTGGGGCGAAGACGGCCTCAGGGCTCTCGGGCCCACCTCGGACGTCGTCGTCATCGTCGACGTCCTCCGGTTCTCGACCTCGGTCAGCGCAGCGATCGAAGCGGGCGCCACGGTCGTTCCGGCTCGGGACGCCGACGAAGCCGCAACGATCGCCAGAGAGCGCGGCCTTCTGCTCGCCGGTCCACGGGGCGAGGGCCCGGCCTCGCTCTCCCCGACCGACCTGCTGTGCCTCGGGCCCGGGTCGCGCGTCGTGCTGGCCTCGCTCGACGGAAGCTCGCTGTCCTGCCTCGCCGTCGACATCGGGGTGCGGTACGTGTTGGCCGGGTCGTTCCGCAACGCCGCTGCGACCGCCTCGGCCGCGGCCGAGCGCGCCGGAGCGGCCGGCGTGATCAGCGTGATCGCCGCCGGCGAACGCT
Source organism: Actinomycetota bacterium (assembly GCA_039796935.1). GTDB lineage: Bacteria > Actinomycetota > Acidimicrobiia > Acidimicrobiales > Ilumatobacteraceae > VFMC01. The sequence goes on from JBDKIV010000092.1 coordinate 10,041, forward strand.
GCCCGGGCGACGGGACCGTTCGCGCGGCGGTCGAAGACCTGCTCGGCGCCGGCGCCGTTCTGGCAGCACTCGATCCGGCAGCGGCCGTGTCGGGCAGGCGTTGCTCGCCCGAGGCGGCGGCAGCGCGGGCAGCGTTCGTCGCTGCCCGCCCGCAGCTGTTCGACTCACTCAGCCGGTGCGAGAGCGGGCGCGAACTCGAGGCGCGCCGCTGCGGCGACGACGTGGCGATGGCGGCAGCATGCGACGTCACCTCGTGGGCCGCCGTGCTCGAAGGGGGCGCGTTCGTGGCGCGCTCACCCGGGCGGCTGACGGGCTGATACCCGTCGTGACCCGACCGTCGATGCGGCCAGGAGTGTGTCACTCGACCAGTCGCAGCCCGCTGGGCAGCGCGCTGGGCTCTGCCGAGGGCAACTCGACCACGAACTCGGTGCGCCTCGCCGGAAAGACGTGCTCGCTCATGAGTACCGGACGACCGGATGTGTCGGTGGTGATCCGCTCGCAGCGCAAGACCGGGCTCGAGGGCGGCACGGCGAGCAGTGCAGCGTCGGCTCCGTCGACCGAGTCGGCACCGATCGTCTGAGTTGCGCCGCGGACGTGGACGTCGAGCATCTCGTAGAACGGGTGCCGCTCGATGTCGCGTCGGCTCAGGTGCTGGGCGAGATCTGCGGGGCACCAGACGGTGACGAGTGCGAAGGGCTCGCCGTCGGCGAGGTTGAGCCGTTTCACGCGGAGGACCTGATCCGTCCCCAGGACCTTGGCCACACGAGCCGGCGCCGAGCGGTAGGCGAACTCGATGACGCGCCGTTCCGGCTTGATGCCGCGGCGCTCGAGCTGGCCCTCGATCGTGTCGAGTTCGTCCAGGCTCTGGCGGAGGGGTTCACCGGCGACGTACCACCCGAAGCCCTGTCGGGCATCGACGAGACCGTGATCACGAAGGATCTCGAGCGCGCGACGAATGGTGACACGGCTCACCCCGAACTCTGCGGAGAGCTCGCTCTCGCTCGGCAGGACCTGCCCGGCACCGACGCTGGACAGACGCGACCGCAGCTCATCGGCGATCTGTTGGTAGCGGATCGTCCTCATGGCCCGATCATGTTGGCACGTGCGCTGCAGCACGTGCGCGCCCGGCGAACTTGTATTAGAGTTGTCTACACCAAGGCCGGAGCGACAGAGGCCGCAGCGGAGCAGAGGAGCCCCACATGAGCGTCACCGCAGGAACCCCCATCGAACTCGTCGACGGCGTCTACGCCACGCTTCCCCGAGCGGTCGCCGCCGGCCGGGCCAGGTTCGGCCGCCCACTGACCCTCACCGAGAAGATCCTGCTCAACCACCTGTACGACCTGGACGAGCCCGCCGAACGCGGCGGCACCTACAACGACTTCCATCCCGATCGCGTCGCAATGCAGGACGCGACGGCGCAGATGGCGCTGCTGCAGTTCATGACGGCGGGCCTGCCGACGACCGCCGTCCCCTCGACCGTGCACTGTGATCACCTCATCTCGGCCAAGGTGGGCGCCCGCATCGACCTCGGGGTCGCCGTCGACACCAACCGCGAGGTGTACGACTTCCTCCGCTCGGTCAGCGCCAAGTACGGCATCGGCTTCTGGGGGCCCGGCAGCGGCATCATCCATCAGGTCGTGCTCGAGAACTACGCATTTCCCGGCGGCATGATGATCGGCACCGACAGCCACACCCCCAACGCAGGCGGGCTCGGCATGGTCGCCATCGGCGTCGGTGGCGCCGATGCCGTCGACGTGATGACCGGCTTCCCGTTCAACGTCCGCTGGCCGAAGGTGATCGGCGTCAAGCTCACCGGCACGCTCTCGGGGTGGTCGTCCCCGAAGGACGTGATCCTCGAGGTCGCACGCGTCCTGACCGTCGAGGGCGGGACCGGAGCGATCATCGAGTACCACGGCCCCGGCGCCGACAGCATCTCGGCGACCGGCAAGGCCACGATCTGCAACATGGGTGCCGAGATCGGCGCGACGTGCAGCGTCTTCCCGTACGACCACAACATGGCGATGTACCTGAAGGCGACCGGGCGGTCCGAGATCGCCGACGCGGCCGACAAGGTGGCAGACCACCTGCGACCCGACGATGGCGCCGCCTACGACCAGGTCATCGAGATCGACCTCGATCAGCTCAAGCCGCTCATCAACGGACCGCACTCACCCGATCGCGCCAACCGGGTCGGCGATGCCGTGGGGGCCGAGGCACGCGCCAACGGCTGGCCGCTCGAGATCTCCTCGGCACTCATCGGCAGCTGCACCAACAGCTCGTACGAAGACATCACCCGCGCCGCGTCCATCGCCCGTCAGGCTGCGGCCAAGGGTCTGCGCGCGAAGACCGAACTGCTGGTCACGCCAGGCTCCGAACAGACCCGAGCCACCATCGAGCGCGACGGATTGATCGCCGACCTCGGGGCGATCGGGGCGACCGTGCTGGCCAACGCGTGCGGGCCGTGCATCGGGCAGTGGGACCGGCCGGCGAGCGTGACCGGCCATCCCAACACGATCGTCAACTCCTACAACCGCAACTTCCCCAAGCGCAACGACGGCTCGGCCAACACGCTCAGCTTCGTCACGTCGCCCGACACGGTGATCGCCCTGGCGCTCGCAGGGAGGCTCGATTTCGACCCCACCACCGAGACGCTCACGGCCCCGGACGGGACCGAGGTGCGCCTCGAACCGCCGGTCGGCGAGGTGCTTCCCGACCGAGGCTACGACCCGGGGCAGAACACCTTCACCGCGCCCCCTGCCGATGGTTCGGACGTGGTCGTCGAGGTCTCGCCCACCAGCGATCGGCTCCAGCTGCTGCAGCCGTTCCCTGCATGGGACGGCGGCGACTATCTGTCGCTGCCGGTCCTGATGAAGGCCAAGGGCAAGTGCACCACCGACCACATCTCGGCTGCAGGCAAGTGGCTCACCTACCGGGGCCATCTCGAGAACATCTCGGGCAACCTCTTCCTCGGTGCGGTCAACGCGTACAACGACGCGGTCGGTGAAGGGACCGACGTGCGAGACGGAAGCACCGACACCTACCCGAACCTGGCCAAGAAGTACGGCGAGGCAGGGATTCGGTGGTGCGCCATCGGTGACCGCAACTACGGCGAGGGGTCGTCGCGCGAACACGCCGCCATGGAGCCCCGATTCCGCGGGGGTGTGGTGATCTTCGCGCGGAGCTTCGCCCGCATCCACGAGACCAACCTGAAGAAGCAGGGCCTCGTCCCGCTCACCTTCGCCGATGCGTCCACCTACGACCTCATCGGCGAGGACGACCGGATCAACGTGCTCGACCTTCCCCCGAAGCCCGGCCAGAACGTCCGCTGCCAGATCGTCAAGCCCGATGGCAGCACGATCGACTTCGAAGGCGTCCACACCTTCAGCGACGAGCAGGTCGAGTGGTTCAAGGCCGGGTCTGCGCTGAACGTGGTTCGCCGCAAGGTCGCCGAGGGCGCAGCCTGAGCGACGCTGCGATGGACCTACGTGAGGGACTTCGTACCACCGGTGCGGTGCGCGGGTTCACGGATGACGTGGTCGACGACGACGTCATCCGTGCGATCCTCGACGATGCACGGTTCGCGCCCAGCGGGGGCAACCAGCAGCCGTGGCGGGTCGCCGTCGTCCACGACGGAGCGATCCGCCTGCAGCTCGCCGATCTGATGCGGCCGGTGTGGGAGGAGTACGTGGGCGCTCAGTCGCTCGGCAAGCGGGCGTTCGCCTTCGGCCGCTCGACCGACGACCCCCCGCTGGCGATGCCCAACGCACTGATCGACGACATCACCACCGTCCCGGTGGTGCTGGCCGTCGCCGCCGACCTCACCAAGATCGCCATCATGGACGGCAACGTCACCGACAGGCCGCCGGTGGTCGGTGGTGCGAGCATCTACCCGTTCTGCTGGAGCATCCTGCTCGCAGCCCGCACCCGCGGGCTCGGAGGCGTGATGACCACCTTCCTGTCACGTGCCGAGGCAGCCGCCGCCCCGCTGCTCCACCTACCGCCCGACCATGCGCTCGTGGCGACGATCTTCCTGGGTGTGCCCACCCATCAGAACACCAAGCTCCGTCGGCGCGACGTCGACGCGTTCGCGACCATCGATCGATTCGACGGTCCCCCGCTCGCGCAGCGGTGACTCGTCTCCGACCGGGGACCGGTCAGGTCACCCGGTCACGCCGGGCATGCGCTCGGCGAGCCCGGCCTTCGTCGCCGCTCGCTCGGTCGCCTCGCGCGCCCGATCGGCGAGTCGCTTGGCTGCCTTGCCGATGCGGCTGATCTGACGGATGAGCGCTTCGCGCGCGACCTCGGCCTCGGCGGTCAAGCCCTGGAGCACCTCGACCTTCCACCACTTCATCACCACGGGCTCGAGGATCTGGTCGTGGTGCTGACTGAGGTTGTACAGCCCGGCTCGAGCGATCGCATCGGCGTGCTGCTTGAAACCGGGGATGCCCGTCCCGGGCATCTCGAACTGCCGCACCTGCCGCTCGATGGCCGGCAGCACGAGCGACGGTGCGATCTCGAGCGCCGCCGAGGTGAGGTCTCGGTAGAAGAGGAAGTGGAAGTTCTCGTCGGCGGCGACCCGGCCGAGCATCTCGTAGCCCGCGGTCGCGACCGGATGGTCGCCGAGGTGATCGACGATCGCCTTGCCGGTGTTGCGATGGGCGATGCGGGTGGCCAGTTCTTGCAGCGCCACATACACGAAGCCGTCGATCGGTGTGACCGGATCGGGCACCTGACCACCCGACATCTGCTGCATCCGACCGTCTTCGACCAGACGAGGGTCGAGTGCTCGGGTGACGGTCAGGTAGTCCCGCATCGCGATCGAGTGACGGGCTTCTTCGGCGGTCCAGCGATGCGACCACTCGCGCCACACACCATCACGGCCGAACATCCGGTCGATCGTCTGGAAATAGTACGGCAGGTTGTCCTCGGTGAGCAGGTTGACGAACAGAGCGCTCCGGACCGAGTCGGGCAGCGGGACCTCGGCAGCATCCCACTCGGCCCCCGGCACGAAATCCCGACCGAGGCTCCACGGCACGTACTCGTGCGGGTACCACGGCTTGCACGTTGCATAGTGCCGCTCGGTCAAACGCTCGGCAACGGGACGCAGTTCCTCGAGTAGCTCTGTCTCGCGCATCGCGGCAACTCTACCTACTGGTAGGTAGGGGCACCAGTCGCCTCGTCGGACGACAGGGCAGCCGACACGGAATAGTCTTCGTGGCGTGGGGACTGCCGAACGGCGCATGATGAGCATTCCAGCCGTCGCTGTCGTGGCAGTCGTGCTCGCCGCAACGGCGCCGATCTGGGCGCTGCTGACCGCTGTGGGCGACCTCGTCACCGGGCGACGGCGCCTCCCCACCACGCGCTTGCTCGCCTTCGCGCTGGCGTGGAGCTGGCTCGAAACCCTGGGTGTCGCCGCCAGCGCTGCGCTCTGGGCAGCGGGACGACGACGCGACCTCGCGTCGCACTACCGACTGCAGCGCTGGTGGGCCGCCAACCTCATGCGAGCTCTCCGGCGCACGACAGGGCTACGCGTCGAGGTCGAGCACTCCGAGGTGCTCCGTCCCGGACCCGTCATCGTCCTGTCGCGACATGCCAGCCTCGCCGACTCCTTGGTGAGCGCATGGCTCCTCACCTCGCTCGCCGACATGCGGCCGCGCTACGTCCTGAAACGGGAACTGCTGCTCGATCCGTGCCTCGACATCGTCGGGCACCGGCTCCCCAACCACTTTCTCGACCGCGATGCCGCCGACTCGAGCGCCGAACTGGCGCAACTCACGCAGCTGGTGGCCGACCTCGGGCCACGAGACGCCGCGGTGATCTTCCCCGAAGGAACGCGGGCGACGCCGGCCAAGCGCACCAGGGCACTGGAACGGATCGCCGAGCGCGATCCCGAGCGTGCACGGCGGCTCGCACCCCTTCGTCACCTCCTGCCACCGCGACCTGCCGGGTCGATCGCCATGATCGAGGGTTGCCCCACGGCGGACGTGGTCATCACCTGGCACACCGGCTTCGACGGCCTCGACACCTTCAGGGGCATCCGCCGCGCCCTGGGCCGCGGGGTTCCGGTGGCCCGCGTCGCCGCCACGCGCATCGCCCGAGAGACCATCCCGACGGGACGTACACTCGCCGACTGGCTGGATGCCCAGTGGCTCGAGGCGGACCGCGCCGTCGCGGAGCTCTTCGGCCGTGACACACCCCATCGATCATCCTCTCGCCCCACGATCACACGGAGTTGACATGTCTCCCATCACGACTGCTCTGGTCACCGCCGCCATCACGATCGCCGTGGTCATGGTCGCGACCTGGATCGTCAGCGTTGCACTGAAGAACGCCTCGATCGTCGACATCGTGTGGGGCGCGGGCTTCGTCGCCGTGGCCTGGACCGTGGCCCTCACCGTCGACGGCGGCCTCGACGCTCGCAAGACGCTCATCGTCGCCATGACCTCGGTCTGGGGCCTGCGCCTCGCCGGGTACCTCGGATGGCGAAACCACGGCAAGGGCGAGGACTACCGCTACCGGGCGATGCGCAAGCGCTGGGGGCCACGGTTCCCCATCATCAGCCTCGGCACGGTCTTCGTCTTCCAGGGTCTGATGATGTGGCTCGTCTCGCTGCCGGTGCAACTCGGCCAGGCCGACGACACCCCGGAACTCGGCGTCATCGCCCTGCTGGGCGTGATCGTGTGGCTCGTCGGGCTGTTCTTCGAGGTCGTCGGCGATGCACAGCTCAGCCGCTTCAAGGCCGACCCTGCCAACGCGGGGACGGTGATGGACCGCGGCCTGTGGCGCTACACACGCCACCCCAACTACTTCGGCGATGCCTGCGTCTGGTGGGGAATCGGCCTCGTCGCCGCCGAGACCGGATCGGGCGCATGGGGCCTCGTCGGCTCGCTCGCGATGACGGTGCTCCTCCGGCGGGTGTCGGGGGTGACCCTCCTCGAGAAGTCACTGGTCAAACGACGGGCCGGCTACACCGAGTACATCGCTCGCACCTCGCCGTTCGTGCCTCGCCCACCACGCTGAGCACACCCGCTCGCCGAGACCAGAGGCACTCAGTCGGTTCCCGGCCGACGTGCCTGTTCGGGCGTTGCGTCGCGACGGTGGCCCGGAGGAAGGGTTGCGGCCAACTCCTCGGGCGTCGGTGTCTTCCGCTGCCGGCTCTCGGGCGGCAGCAGCCCCATGATCGCCGACATCATCCGCCGGGTGTCGGCATCGGCGCTGCGGTACTTCATGTCGACCGGCGCCCCCACTCGAACGGTGACGAGCGGCGGGTCGGCAAGATTGAGCACGTTGGGGATCCGGGCCGACCGGGGCCAGACCCGCTCGGTGCCCCAGAGACCGACCGGCACGACGGGAGCTCCTGTCATGGCGGCCAGTCGCGCTGCGCCCCAGCGACCCTTCAGCGTCGGCTCGAAGAATGCTGCACCACGGGGGATCGTTCCCTGCGGCATGAGGGCCACCAGATCACCCGCCTCGAGCGCCGCCACGGCTGCCTGGAGCGGCTCGTCCGAGCCGGTGCCGCGGTCGACGCGGATGCCACCCATCGCGGCAGCGATCTGGCCGATCACCGGAGCATCGAAGACCTCTTTCTTGCCGAGGAAGCGAACCGTCCGCCCGGTTCGGGCGATCGTGAGGGCCATCGCCGCGACGTCGAAGTAACTGCGGTGGTTGGCGACGACGATCGCCGGACCCTCTGCAGGGATGTGTTCGATACCGGCGATGTCGAAGCGCGCGTACGGGAACAGGAGTGGGTGCGTGAGGCTGAGCGCCAGCCGCTGCACCTCGAGGTTCACGACGGGGATCTTCGCGAGCGCAGACCCTCCGCGAGCGACGGACAGGTCGATGGTCGGCCAGCGTCGAGCGGCCGCGACGAGGACCAACCGCGGGTCGGGATTGACCGCATACGGATGACCGACGGCGGCCAGCAACGGGGTGTCGTACACGCTGTCGCTGTAGGCATAACTCTGGCGCAGATCGACACCATTGCGGTCGGCCCACTCGCGGACGGCAGCCAACTTGCCGGTGCTCCACACGAAGGGTCCGGCGATGGTCCCGTCGTAGGTGCCGTCGGCGTTCACGCCGTACCGCGTGGCGACGACATCGTCGAGTCCGAGCAGGTCGGCGAGTGGCTTCACCAGGTCGTAGGGGGTGGTGGTCGCGAGGACCACGGGACGCCCGGCTGCTCGATGCTCGTCGAACAACGATGCGGCCAGCGGCTGCACCATGGCGTGCAGGGTGACTGCGGCCTCGGAGGCCGCAGCCGAGATGGCGTCGCGCGAGCGACCCTTGGCCAGGGCAGCAGCCTGGCGGGCCAACGCCATCGACGGCAGCGTCTCGCCGACCGCATTGAACAATCGGTAGAGGGCTGATTCCCCCGGAAGGGATCGACTGACGACGCCGGCTGCGCGCATGGCGGTCGAGAACACTTCCCCGGACGCACCCGCCAACAGCGTGCGATCGAGATCGAAGAACGCCGCCCCTCGGTTGGTCGATGACGTGGATGGCCTGCTCATCGCACCAGCGTACGCCCCACGGGAAGCGAAAACGGGAAAGGCCCCGCTTGGGGGAAGCGGGGCCTCTCAACCTGAACCCGGTGGCTTGGGGGAACCACCTTGGGTTATGTCGAGCGTCTCGTTGGGGGCCGAGGCGCTTCGATCAACATGTGAAAGTATGCACGTGAACGAGTGATCGTTCAAGCTGTAAATCAGGATACCTGGTATCGTTTTTCGAGATGGACTTGCGCCAGCTGACGACACTCGTGGCAATCGCCGATCACGGCACGTTCTCGGCAGCGGCACGAGCGCTCTACACCGTGCAGTCGAATGTCAGCGGACACATCGCACGGCTCGAGAAAGAGCTGGGTGTCGTGCTCGTCGACCGACAGCGCGGAGGACTGACCGACGAGGGCATGATCGTCGTCGAACGAGCCCGTCGCGTGCTGCACGAACTCGACGACATCGCCGCCGACATGGCATCGCGCGGCGACGAGGTGTCGGGCGAGGCCAGGTTCGGGTCGATCGGCACCACCGCACGATGGCTTCTTCCGCAGTTGCTCGCCCAGATGGAGCGTGAACACCCCGGGGTCCACGTGACGGTGCACGAGGGCAACACGACGGCGCTGGTGCCGCGTGTCGTCAGCGGCCACCTCGACGCCGCCGTGGTGCACCTTCCGATCGACGACTCCGACGTGACGATCATCCCGCTGTTCGCCGAAGATCTCGTCCTGCTCGCCCATGGTCGTCACCCGCTGTCGTCGTACGAGTCGATCTCGCTGGCCGAACTCGCGCAGGCACCCCTGCTCTTGCCACCGACCGGCACCGCCATGCGCCGCATCATCGACCGCGCCGCCAGTGCCGCCGACACGAGCCTCACGGCTCAGGCCGAGATCGACGGCGTACGCCTGCTCGCATCGCTCGCCTTCGAGGGGTACGGCGCCGCCATCGTGCCCGCGACGGCGATCCCGCGCTGGCTCAAGGCCGACTTCGCCCGCGTGGCCGTGCCCGAACTACCCCGACGTGTCGTCGGCTGGGTGCAGCGGAAACGGCCCTCACCCAGTGCCCCCACCCGGGCCCTGCTCGAGGTGCTCCGCGACGTGGTCGTCAAGCAAGGGCAGCGACAGCCCGGAGTGCACGTGGGCACCGAGGCGTTCCCCTTCGGCACGGCTCGACCAAGTTGAGTCAGGTGGGACTGCGCCACGGATCGACCCGGGCCTAAGGTGTCGATCATGTCGTCGCTCGCTCTACGCGCCAAGGTTCCCGGCGTGGTTCGCACCGAGGTGCGCGAACTCGACGGCCGTCGTGTCGTGTGGGCAGAGGTCGATTCGAGCGACCGACAGGGTGCGCTCTCGTCCGTGTCCTCGTCACAGATCGAGGCCGCCGCCAGAACGGCGCTCGACGAGCGCCTGCCCCTCGTGACGGTCCTGCGCTCCAGCGGCGCCGACATCCTCGAAGGCTTCGCAGCGCTCCACGGATGGGGCCTCGCCGCTCGGGCGATCGCCGAGTGCTCGGGCATCGTCCCGGTGGTGATGATCGTCGACGGCCCTGCCGTCAGCGGGCCGGCCCTGCTGATCGGTCTTGCCGACCTCGTGGTGATGACCGACGCGTCGTACGCCTTCGTGAGTGGTCCGACGATGGTGGCGGAGTTCACCGGCGTCACCATCGCCAGTGACGAGTTGGGTGGCGCCGCCACGCATGCGCGCTACACCGGCGCCGCCTCGCTGGTGGCACCCGACCTCGACACTGCGGTGTCGATGGCAGCGAGCCTCCTCGCGTACCTGCCGTCGCACAACGACGACGAACCTCCCGCGTGGCCCACCGACGACGACATCGATCGCTCGACGCCCGAGGCCGGTGCCGTCATCCCCTCGACGTCGACGGGCAGCTACGACGTGCGCGATGTCATCCGCTCGCTGGCCGACGACGCCGACCTGCTCGAGGTGCGACCACGGTGGGCGACCAACGTGGTCACGGCGTTCACCACCATCGGCGGGATGCCCGTGGGGATCGTGGCGAATCAGCCGATCTCGCTCGCAGGGACCCTCGACATCCCGGCCTCGCAGAAGGCAGCTCGATTCGTGGCATTCTGCGATGCCTTCAATCTGCCGATCATCACCCTGGTCGACACGCCGGGGTTCTACCCGGGCAAGGACCTCGAGTGGCGCGGCATGATCCGCCACGGAGCCCAACTGGTGTTCGCCTATGCGCGAGCAACGGTTCCACGGATCTGCGTGATCCTGCGCAAGAGCTACGGCGGCGCGTACATCGTGATGGACTCGAAGAAGATGGGCAACGACCTCTGCCTGGCGTGGCCCTGGGCCGAGCTGGCCGTCATGGGTGCGGGGCAGGCGGCCGCGATCCTGCAGCGTCGCGCGTCTGCCGACGAGCGCGCAGCGTTCGAGGCCGACTACACCGAGCGTCTGCTCAATCCATACGTCGCCGCCGAGCGCGGCTTCGTCGATGCCGTCATCGAGCCGGCCGAGACCCGCTCGGTCATCGCGCACGCCCTGACGACATTGCGGGACAAGCGCGAACGACTCGCGCCTCGCGGTCACGACAACTCCCCCCTGTGACGACTCTCCCCTCGCTCGGTCACCGACGTTCTCCCGAGACGGTTGGTACCACGGGCGGCGCCCAGCACTAGTCTCACTACCCGGGGAGCAAGCCCCGACCATCCAGCAGTGTCCGACAAGGGAGCAACGTGCCCGACACCATCACCATCACCGACGACCGCACGGGAAAGACCGTCACGGTTCCGATCACCGGCGGGGTCTTCCCCGCCTCGGCAGTCCGGGAACTCGATCCTGCGCTGTACATCTACGACCCGGCCTACATGCAGACGGCTGCCTGCAAGAGCTCGATCACGTACCTCGACGGTGATGCCGGCATTCTCCGCTACCGCGGCTATCCGATCGAACAGCTCGCCGAGCACAGCTCGTACCTCGAGGTCGCCTATCTGCTGCTCAACGGAGAGCTGCCGACGCCGGCGCAGCTCGACCAGTGGACCTTCGACGTCACGCACCACACCTTCATCCACGAGAACATGCGCAAGCGCTTCGTCGATGGATTCCACTATGACGCCCACCCCATGGGGATGCTCGTCAGCTCGCTCGCCGCACTCGGCACGTTCTACAGCGATGCCAAGGAGATCCACGACAAGGACAGCCGCGACAAGCAGATCCTTCGGCTGATCGCGAAGACCCCGACGCTCGCCGCCATGGCCTATCGCTTCTCCGTCGGCCTGCCGTTCGTGTACCCGAACAACAACCTCAGCTTCCCCGCCAACTTCCTCAACATGATGTGGAAGGTCGGCGACGACTACGAGATCGACCCGCGACTCGAGCGCGCCATGGACGTGCTGTTCATCCTTCACGCCGACCACGAGCAGAACTGCGGCACGACGGCCATGCGCGTGGTCGGCTCGAGCCACGCCGACCCCTATTCGGCGGCGGCCGCTGCCGCCTCGGCGCTCTACGGGCCGCTGCACGGCGGCGCGAACGAGGCCGTCGTGCGGATGCTCGCCGAGATCGGTTCGATCGACAACGTCCCGGCCTTCATCGAAGAGGTCAAGAGCGGCAAGGGCAGCCGTCTGATGGGCTTCGGGCACCGGGTGTACAAGAACTACGACCCTCGCGCGACGATCATCAAGAAGACTGCGTACGACGTGTTCGAAGTGACCGGCAAGAACCCGCTCCTCGACATCGCCCTGAAACTCGAAGAAGCAGCGCTCAGCGATCCGTACTTCGTCGATCGCAAGCTCTACCCGAACGTCGACTTCTACTCGGGCCTCATCTACCAGGCACTCGGGTTCCCGGTGGCCATGTTCACGGTGCTGTTCGCCATTCCGCGCACGGTCGGCTGGCTCGCCCACTGGCAAGAACTGCTGAACGACAAGGACCAGAAGATCAGCCGCCCGCGGCAGTGGTACTCGGGCGTCGACGAGCGCCCGTACGTGCCCCTCGCTCAGCGCTGACCGCCTCCCCGGCGAGCGGGGACGACCAGATGGAAGGGGTGACGCAGTGACGATCGGTTCGATCGACGAGCACGCACCGGAAGTCGACCCCGACGCGCCGCGGACGCAGCCATGTCCCGCTCCCTGGTGGGCGGGGCCACTGGCCGGACTCGTGGCAGCCGGCACCTCGATCGGTCTCGGACACCTCGTCGCCGGGGTGATCGACGTCGACTCACCACTCGACGCCGTCGGCAGCGAGTTCATCGATCGCACCCCGTCCTGGTTGAAGGACCTGGCGATCGACTGGTTCGGCACTGCCGACAAGACCGCGCTCCGCGTGGGCATGATCCTGACCATCGCCCTACTCGCTGCGGCCGTCGGCTCCTCGGCCCGACGGCGACCGTGGCTGGGCCCCGCTGCGATGATCGCCGTCGGTGTTGGTGGTGCGCTCGTCGCCTCAGGCAGACCGGGCGCCGGGTCGGCCGCCGCCGTCCCGGCAGTCGTCGCCGCGCTCGTCGGAGCACTCTCGATCACCCGACTCGAGCGCCACGTCCGCTCGGCCGATCCACCGCTACGGCGGCCGCAGGTCTCATCGGCACCCACCGGGTGGGACCGTCGGCTGTTCGTACGAGAGACCGGTGCCATGGCGACGGTCGCTGCCTTGGCGGCGCTCGCCGGCGGGGGTCTCGAGCGTCGGCGGACCGAGGTGCTGCAGGAGTCGGCCCCCGACACACTCCCTCGGGTCGTCGACCCGCCGGCATCCCTGGCCCCCTCCTCGCCCGAGTTCGGCTCGGCAGTCGGCTCCATTCCGTCGAGCGCCACCCTCAGCCCGATCAGCCCGTACCTCACGCCGAACGACGACTTCTACCTCATCGACACGGCGCTCTCGGTGCCGCGCATCGACGCTGCCACGTGGAGTGTCGAGATCGCCGGGCTCGTCGATCGACCCCGCTCGTACCGCTACGACGACCTACTGCGACTCCCCCAGACCGAACGGATCATCACGCTGTCGTGCGTCTCGAACGAGGTCGGCGGGAACCTCGTGGGCAACGCCGTGTGGCAGGGTGTGCTGTTGGCCGACCTGCTCCGCGAGGCCGGCATCCGAGACGGCGCCGAGCAGGTGTTCAGCACGTCGGTGGACGGTTGGACGTGTGGCTTCCCGCTGGCTGCCGCCCTCGACGGGCGTGACGCGATGATCGCGCTGGGGATGAACGGCGAAGCGCTCCCGCTTCGGCACGGGTTCCCCGCCCGTCTGGTCGTACCGGGCCTGTACGGCTACGTGAGCGCCACGAAGTGGCTGCAACGGATCGAACTGACCACCTGGGACGCGGCAGAGGGGTACTGGGTGCCGCGTGGCTGGGCGCGTGAAGCACCGATCAAGACGCAGTCACGGATCGACGTGCCACGCAAGGGCGAGACCGTCCCGGCGGGCATGGTCGTCATCGCCGGGGTGGCGTGGGCCCCCGGACGTGGCATTTCCCGAGTCGAGGTGCGCGTCGACGAGGGTCCGTGGACGGAGGCGGCGTTGGGCGACGACCTCACCGGCGACGCATGGCGCCAGTGGCGAGTCGAGTGGGAGCCGACCGGGTCGGGCGAGCACCGGGTGCAGGTCCGTGCCACGGACGGCGACGGCGTCACCCAGACCGACGAGGTGAGCCGGCCCGATCCCGACGGCGCCACCGGGTGGCACACCCGCAGGTTCGAGGTCGAGGCCTGACGACTGCGTCGTCAGGTGATCGACACCACGATCTTGCCCGTGTTGGCGTTCGCCTCCATGTGGCGATGCGCGTCGGCGATGGAGGTGAACGGATACCGGCTGTCGATGATCGGCCGGAGCGCACCGCTGTCGAACAGCGGGAGGACCTCGGCGGCGAACCGACGGGTCACCGCGACCTTCTCCTCGATCGGCCGGGTGCGCAAGGTCGTGCCCACCCACGTTGCCCGCTTGGCCAGCAGCACGCCGACGTCGACGGCGGTTCGTCCTCCGCCCATCAACCCGACCTGCACGATCGTGCCGCGAAGACCGACCGCCTGCAGGTTGCGATCGACCTCGTCGCCACCGATCACGTCGAGCACGGTGTCGAACCCTGCAGGCACTGCCGCCCGCGCATCGGCGAGCCAGTCGTGGGGCGACCGCTCGATCACCACGTCGGCACCGAGATCTCGGCACGCAGCAGCCTTGCCCGCCGAACACGTGACGGCGATCCGTGCGCCCAGAGCCTTGGCGATCTGGATCGAGGCGGTCCCGACCCCGGATGCACCGGCATGGACCAACGCCCAGCGACCGCTGGTGAGACCGCCCTGCAGCACGAGTGCGTCCCAGGCGGTCAAGAACACTTCGGGGATGGCGGCTGCGTCGACGAGGTCGATGCCGGACGGCACCCGCAGGAGTTGCCGCTCGTGCACGGCGATCCGTTCGGCATAGGCGCCACCGGCTTCGATCCCCATCACTCGGTCACCGACCTGCCACAGGCGAACCCGCTGGCCGACGGCAACGACGGTACCTGCGAACTCGAGACCGGGGATCTCGGGGTCGAGGCCACGCGGGTCGGGGTAGAAGCCCATCCGCTGCAAGAGATCAGCCCGGTTGAGGGCCGTGGCAGCAACGTCGACGAGGACGTCGTCGGGGCCGGGGACGGGGTCGGCGACCTCCTCGATCGTCAGGACCTCGGGTCCACCTTTCGAACGCAACACGACGGCTCGCATGCGGCCAGTCTGGCAGGTCGATCGAGTTCGAGAGCGAACGCCAGACCGAGGACCCCGTCCCAGGTCTCGTCGTGGTCGGGGGTGCGCACGAAACCGATCCGTTCGTACAGCCGACGTGCAGCGACCATCGACTCGAGCGAGTGGATCCGGATCCGACGCCGCCCGAGCGTTCGTGCCTCCTCGATACACCACTCGACCATGGCGCGGCCGACCCCCGACCCCTGCGCGGTCCGGTCGACCCCGAAGTACCGGAACGATGCTGCATCCGGGTCGCCGAATTCGTAGTGCGGGTCGCCCGGTCCACGGACGAAGGTGAGACACCCGACGACGCGGCCGTGATCGACCGCCACGACGACATCGCTGCCTTCGGCATGGCGACCTGCGACATCGGCCACGACCACGTCGTACTCTGCGTCGGGGCGGTACCCGGGTAGCTCGAGGTACGCCCGTTGCACCAACAGGCCGATGGAGCGGTGATCGTCGTCGGCGGTGAGCCGGCGGATCTCCATGCGAACGTGCCCGGCGTCAGGCCATCGAGGCCTGGAGGCGCCTGTCGATCGCATCGAGGAAGTCCTCGGTGGTCAACCAGGGGGCATCCTTGCTGATGAGCAGCGCGAGGTCCTTCGTCATCTCGCCGCCTTCGACGGCCTCGACACAGACCCGCTCGAGTGTCTGGGCGAACCCGACGAGCGCCTCGTTGCCGTCCATCTTGCCGCGATAGGTGAGGCCCTGGGTCCACGCATAGACCGACGCGATCGGGTTGGTCGAGGTCTTGTTGCCCTTCTGGTGCTCGCGGTAGTGGCGCGTGACGGTGCCGTGGGCCGCCTCGGCCTCGACGGTCTTTCCGTCGGGGGTCATGAGCACGCTCGTCATCAGACCGAGCGAGCCGAAGCCCTGGGCAACGGTGTCGCTCTGGACGTCGCCGTCGTAGTTCTTGCACGCCCAGACGTAGCCGCCCTCCCACTTCATGGCCGTGGCGACCATGTCGTCGATCAGTCGGTGCTCGTAGGTGAGACCCGCTGCGTCCATCTCGGCTTTGAACTCGGTCTCGTAGATCTCCTGGAAGATGTCCTTGAACTGACCGTCGTAGGCCTTCAGGATCGTGTTCTTGGTCGACATGTAGACCGGCATGTTCCGGTTGAGTCCGTACCGGAGCGAGGCGCGGGCGAAGTCACGGATCGAGTCGTTGAAGTTGTACATGCCCATCGCCACGCCGCCGTCGGCGCCGTACTCGGCGATGGTCATCTCGAGCGGCGCGCTGCCGTCGGCCGGGGTGTAGGTCATCGTGACGGTGCCGGCGCCGGGGACCTTGAAGTCGGTCGCCTTGTACTGGTCGCCGTGTGCGTGACGACCGATGACGATCGGCTTGGTCCAGCCCGGCACGAGCCGCGGGATGTTCGAGATGACGATCGGCTCGCGGAAGATGACGCCTCCGAGGATGTTGCGGATGGTGCCGTTCGGGCTCTTCCACATCTTCTTCAGGCCGAACTCGGCCACACGTGCTTCGTCGGGGGTGATGGTCGCGCACTTCACCGCCACGCCGTGCTTCTTGGTGGCGAGCGCCGAGTCGATCGTCACCTGGTCGTCGGTCGCATCGCGGTGCTCGATACCGAGGTCGTAGTAGTCGAGCTCGATGTCGAGGTAGGGCAGGATCAGCTTGTCCTTGATGAACTGCCAGATGATCCGAGTCATCTCGTCGCCGTCCATCTCGACGACCGGGTTGTCGACCTTGATCTTCGCCATCGTGGGCACCTTTCCTGTCGGCGCACGCGACCAGCGTCGTCGTCACCGTGAGCGAACTTGTATCTGACTTGTACAGGGTAGCTGCTCGGCCACCCCGAGGCCACCCCGAGGCCGCATCATGCGTCGATCGGTCGACCATGCCTGCCGCCAGCCACACGCGTAGCATCGCCGCCATGGACTTCGACTGGACACCCGATCAGATCGAGCTGCGTGAGCAGGCACGCAAGGTCGCCGCAGAGGCCGTCGCCCGATACGGACGCTCGAACGACGCCTGGATCAACGGGTACTCGAAGGAGTTCGCCCGCGAGATGGCGGCGCTCGGCTGGATCGGCATGACCTGGCCCGTCGAGTTCGGTGGAGGTGGCCGGCCGGCCATCGACCGCTTGATCATCGGTGAAGAGCTCATCGCCGCCGGCGCCCCGATCGCTGCGATGTGGTTCGCCGATCGCCAGATGGGCCCGACCCTCATCGCCTACGGGCGCCCCGACCAGCAGGCCGAGTTCCTCCCCAGGATCCTGTCCGGCGAGACCACCTGGTGCATCGGGATGAGCGAGCCCAACGCCGGGAGCGACCTGGCGTCGCTCAAGACCTCTGCCGTGCGTGACGGCGACGACTGGGTGATCAACGGCCAGAAGATCTGGACCAGCTTCGGTGCCGATGCCGACTACTGCTATCTGATCTGCCGGACCAGCGCGGACGGTCCTCCGCACGCCGGCATCAGCGAGATCATCGTGCCGATGGACACGCCCGGGATCGAGGTGCGTCCCATCGAGGACCTCACGACGAACCGCCACTTCTGCGAGGTGTTCTTCACCAACGTCCGCGTGCCCGTCGAGAACCTGGTCGGTGTCGAAGGAAACGCCTTCAAGCAGACCATGCGCCAACTCGAGCACGAACGCGGTGGCATCGACCGGCTGGTCTCGAACCGCGCCCTCTACGAACTCGCGCTCCAGCGCGCCGACACCGCCAACCCGCTCGTCCGGCAGGAGATCGCAGCCCTCGAGACCGGGTACCGGCTCGGTCGGATCCTCGTGGTCCGCGAGGTGCTCCGTCAGGCGCCGGCCGGCTTCTCGGCCGCCACCAAGTGCTTCTGCACCGAGCACCAGCAGCGCGTCGCCGCCTTCGTCGAGCGGGTACTCGGGCCCGAGGCCACCCTGTGGAACGACGTCACACGAGGACTCGTCTACGGACCCGCCTACACCATCATGGGCGGCACCAGCACGGTGATGCGCAACATCCTCGGCGAACGAGTGCTCGGTCTGCCTCGCTGAGCCATCCGGCCGACTACCGTGCGGTCCATGGGGGACCTGCTCGACCTGTC
>JBDKIV010000093.1:0-2797 GCA_039796935.1 Actinomycetota bacterium
GTTGTATGCGTCAGACTACCGCGCCATGCGGCAGTCCGACACGAACGGACTGGCGGTCAGACGGCTTCGGGGCGGAGCCGGTTGGTGTCGACCTTGACACCGGGGCCCATGGTCGAGCTGACCGTGATCTTGCGAAGGTACCGACCCTTGGCGGCTGCGGGCTTGGCGCGCTGCAGTTCGTCGAGGACCGCCCGGAAGTTGGCCTCGAGCGCCTCGGGCTCGAAGCTGACCTTGCCGAGCGGCACGTGGACGTTGCCGTAGCGGTCGGTGCGGTACTCGACCTTGCCGCCCTTGAACTCGCTGACGGCTCGTGCCACGTCCTGGGTGACGGTTCCGGTCTTGGGGTTCGGCATCAGGCCACGAGGACCGAGGACACGACCGAGTCGGCCCACGAGCGGCATCAGGTCGGGCGTGGCGATGGCCACGTCGAAGTCCATGTTGCCCTTTTCGATCTCTGCGGCGAGATCGTCGGCACCGACGAGTTCGGCACCTGCGGCGCGCGCCGCCTCGGCCGCTTCGCCGGCGGCGAACACCGCGACGCGGACGTCTTTACCGGTACCACTCGGCAGCGCCACGGTGCCACGCACCATCTGGTCGGCTTTGCGCGGGTCGACGCCCAGACGAACCGCCATGTCGACGGTCTCGTCGAAGGTCGCCTTCGCGAGCGCCTTCACCTTGGCGAGCGCCTCGGTCGGGGTGAACTGCGCGTCACGATCGAACGTCTTTGCAGCATCTGCGTACTTCTTGCCGGACATGGATGTCTCCCTCGGGGTGGTGCGCCGCCGGGCGAGGTGATCCCGGACGAGCGATGGATGTTGAACGTGGCGAGTCGCGAGCGACTCAGGCGTTGACCTTGAGGCCCATGGAGCGAGCGGTGCCGCGCACCTGCTCTTTCGCAGCCTCGAGGTCGTAGGCATTGAGGTCGGGCATCTTGATCTTCGCGACCTCTTCGATGTCGGCCTCGGTGACCGACCCGACCACTGCCTTGCCCGGGGTGCTCGAACCCTTGGGCAGGCCGGCCTTCTGGCGCAGCAGCACCGGCGTCGGCGGGGTCTTCAGCACGAACGAGAACGTGCGGTCCTCGAACACGGTGATCTCGACCGGGATGATGGTCCCGACCTGGCTCTCCGTCGCAGCGTTGTACTGCTTGACGAAGTCCATGATGCCGACACCGTGCGGGCCGAGTGCGGTACCGACCGGCGGCGCCGGGGTGGCCTTGCCTGCCGGGATCTGGATCTTGATGATCGCAGCGACCTTTTTCTTTGCCATGACTGTGTTCCTTGCTAGCGACGTGGGCTATCGATCTGGCCGGCACATGGGCCGGCAGCGGCGGGTCAGAGCTTTGCGACCTGGCTGAAATCCATTTCGACCAGGGTCTCGCGGCCGAAGATGTTGACCGACACCTTCAGCTTCATGTGATCGGCATTGATCTCGGCGATCGTGCCGAGGAAATCCGCGAACGGGCCCTCCTTGACACGCACGCTCTCGCCGACGTCGTAGTCGAGCTTGGGCTTCTTGCGGCTCGGCATACCGCCCGTCCCGTCACCTTTGGCGGCGAGGAAGGTCTGCACCTCGCGACGCGACAACGGTGTCGGCTTTTGACCGTGCCTGCTCTGGCCGACGAACCCGGTGACCCCGGGCGTGTTGCGGATGCAGTACCAGCTCTCGTCGTCCATCGAGCAACGAACGAGGATGTAGCCCGGGAACACCTTCTTCTGAACGGTCTGCTTCCGGCCGTTCTTGAACTCCTCGACCTCTTCCATCGGGATGACCACCTCGAAGATGCGGTCCTCCATGTTCATCGACTGGATGCGAGCGTCGAGGTTGGCGCGCACCTTCTTCTCGTACCCGCTCTGGGTGTGCACGACGTACCACGAGCCCGGTCGGGTCCACGGGTCGTCGACGACCTCGCCGTCGGCGTCGTCCTCGTGAGCGACAGCGTCGCCGGTGAGGTCGAACGCAACGTCGACGGTCTCGTCGAGATCTGCGGGTTCGGTGTTGAGATCGTCAGTCATGTCAGTCGTACAACCAGGTGGAGAGGACTCCGAAGAGCGAGTCGAGGCCGCCGACGTAGGCGGTGTAGATGACCACCGTGACGAGCACGATGATCGAGAATCGGCGAACCTCGGGCCACTTCGGCCAGGCCACCTTGCGCATCTCGTCGCGCACTTCTCGCAGGTACTGCGCAGGACCGACTCGGTCCTCGGAGGACCGACGAGCCTGAGGCTGGGCGCGAGTGGGAGTGCCCTGCTCGGTGAGGGCTCCCATTCGCTTGAGTGAGCGCTTCTGCTCACGATTCAGGTCGTCGAGTGACATCTCGAGGATGTGCCTTTCATTCGTGCCGGGCACGTCGGATCTGGGCAGGGCAGGAGGGACTCGAACCCCCGACCGTCGGTTTTGGAGACCGATGCTCTACCAACTGAGCTACTGCCCTCTGAGGGCGAGCCAACGCTATCAGCCCGCCCCGAGGGTGCCTCCGCGGGAGGCAGACCGGGTTATCGCGTCTCTTTGTGGGTCGTGTGCCGCCGGTCGTGCGAGCAGTACTTCTTCATCTCGAGTCGTTCGCGATCGTTGATCTTCGACTTCATCGTGATGTAGTTGCGTCGCTTGCACTCGGTGCACTCGAGGGTGATCTTCACCCGCTTGTCATTCTTGGGCATCAGGACCTCCGATGGGTCACTTGGTGATCTTGGTGACGCGGCCGGCGCCCACGGTACGACCACCCTCGCGAATCGCGAAACGCAGCCCCTCATCCATCGCAATCGGCTTACCAAGCTCCACCGTGATCGACACATTG
>JBDKIV010000094.1:0-15865 GCA_039796935.1 Actinomycetota bacterium
CAGCGTGACGTCGGACGACGGATACAGACGCTGCGCGATGTTCCACAGGGTGTCACCCGACTGCACCGTGTACAACGAGCTCTGCCCCGAACCACCGACACCCACCGGGTCGGCCGAGCTCGGCGCTGCCCACATCACGAACGTTGCCACGAGTGACGCCACGAACACCCCGACACCGAGCCGACGCCGGCGATAGGTGGATGCCGTGGGGCGAGGTGCAGCGATGCTGCGAGGCACCCGGACGGCGAACGATGTGTGATCGGACGTGATGATCTGCATGGACATGGCGTCGCCTTTCGAACGTGCGTACCTCGAACAGCCGTTCGCAGTCTGCACGAACAGTTGTTCGTTCGTCAACCCCGGAGCGAACAAATGTTGCACGAACAGATGTTTGACCGAGTGCGACCGAGCACCTAGGCTCGTCGGCATGGCAGATCCGACGGCATCACTCACCGACCGACAGCGGGGCATCCTCGACACGATCGAGACCAGCATGCGCGAGCGCGGGTATCCGCCGAGCGTGCGCGAGATCGGCGAGGCGGTCGGGCTGACCTCGCCCTCCACCGTGCACAGTCACCTGGCCTCGCTCGAACGAATGGGGTACATCCGGCGAGACCCGACCAAGCCCCGCGCTCTCGAGGTGCGCTACGACCCGTCCTCGGGCGCTGCGATCGAACGACGCCCCGTCCGCCACGTACCACTCGTCGGCGATGTCGCAGCCGGAACCGACGTCCTGGCGCAGGAGAACGTGGAAGAGCTGTTCCCGCTGCCGGAGGACTTCACCGGCACTGGCGAACTGTTCATGCTTCGCGTTCGAGGCGATTCGATGATCGGGGTCGGCATCATGGACGGTGACTTCATCGTGTGCCGATCGCAGACCACTGCCGAAAACGGAGAGATCGTGGTCGCTGGTATCCCGGGCGAGGAGGCGACGGTCAAGACGTACCGTCGCACCGGAAAGACCATCACGCTCATCCCGGCCAACGAGCGACTCGAGCCAATGGTGTTCTCGCCGTCCGAGGTCCGGGTGTTCGGCAAGGTCGTCACGGTGATGCGCCGCCTCTGACGAGGCGCGTCGTCAGAGGCGCGGCGGCCCCCATGGGCCCGAGTTCG
The DNA here is from genome assembly GCA_039796935.1 of Actinomycetota bacterium. Classification (GTDB taxonomy): domain Bacteria; phylum Actinomycetota; class Acidimicrobiia; order Acidimicrobiales; family Ilumatobacteraceae; genus VFMC01. The sequence continues at coordinate 1,114 of JBDKIV010000094.1, forward strand.
ACACACCGGTGTCACCGATCGCCGTGATCGATGGCACCGGTCGTCGACGAAGACCGACCGCCAACAACAGGCCTCCCACGAGGACCCCGACGATCAGGACGGCCCCAGCGCCAACGAGCCATGGCCGAGCAACGTCGGACGGATCGATGCCGATCGCGACGACTGCTCGTTCGTCGCCAGACGTAACCGTCAACTCCAGCCGACCCGGCGTGCTGACGTCGAGGCTGGCGATCCTGGCACCGACTCGATCACCGAGGTCGTACCCGTTTCCGGAGACACGTCGAACACTGGCTGTGCCGTCGTCGTCACCGGTCACCGACAGTTCGACATCGGCCGACGTTGCGAACGAGCGGAACCGTCCCTCGGGGAATGGGCAGCCGCCACTCAGGCCCCTCAGACGACCGCGTGACTCGAGAAAGACCGCGTAGGTACCGGGTTCGACCACATCGATCGTCGTGGTGCATCCGCTGGCTGCCCGGGCGAGGTCCGCCACCGCGGCGTTCTGGGCGACCCGGGCCACGATCGCACAGGTGACCGCCGACACCAACGCAGCCACCAGGACGACGGTGCCGGCGATCAGAAGACCGGTCCGTCGAGCGCCACGGGCCACAGGCGACGGCGCCGCTGACGGAGGCGAAGACCGTGGCGGAGGCGGGGGCGGGGGCGGAGGCGGCACCGTCACGGCTGCCCGAGCCGTTGTGCCATCAGGTCCAATCGTTCGTCGGGCTGCACCACGGCCACCCGCACGTTGTTGGCTCCTCCAGCACCATAGAAATCACCCGGGCTGACGAGCGCGCCGCCCTCGCGCGCCAGTCGCTCGGCGAACGCCCATCCATCGACCGCGTCGAACCAGAGGTAGAAGCCGCCCTGTGGACGACTGATCTCGATCCCCGACCAGGCCGACAGCACACGGGCAGTCCGGTCGAGGCGGCGCAGATAGCGGTCACGCTGCAGGGTCACGTGATCGTCGTCGGCCAGCGCAGCCACGGCAGCGGCCTGAGCAGGACCCGGCACGAGCATTCCGACGTGCTTGCGGACCTCCTTCAGGTAGGTGACCAGGTCACGATCGCCCACGTAGAAGCCGACACGCAAGCCGGCCAGATTCGAGCGCTTCGAGAGCGAGTGCACCGCGACGACACCGTCGACACCCGACTCGAGGATGGTGCGCCGACGACCATCCCAGGTGAACTCGACGTAGCACTCGTCGCTGAACACCGGCACGCCATGGCTTCGACCCCACGCCGCGGCCGCGTCGAGATCGTCGAGTGCTCCGGTCGGGTTGGACGGACTGTTCACCCAGAGCAGCAACGCACGCGCCGCGTCGGCCGGGTCGATGGCATCCAGATCGAGACGTCCGTCGGGGCGTGACGGGACCGCAACGGGGCGACAGTTGGCGAGGATCGCCCCCATCTCGTAGGTCGGGTAGGCGACAGCCGGGTAGAGCACCGTGTCACGCGACGGGGTCCGCAAGCGCAGATAGTGCGGCGTCGATGCGACGAACTCCTTGGTGCCGACACAGGCTGCGACGTCGTCGGGCCCGACGTCGATACCGAAGCGTCGATCCAACCACCCACAGATCGACCGACGCAGATCGAGGGTGCCGATGCTCGGGGGGTACCCACGCTCGGAGTTCGAACTCGACAGCGCTGCGACGACTGCCTGCGGAGGAGGATCACACGGCGTCCCGATCGACAGGTCGACCGCACCGCCCTCGTGTTCGGCGCACACTGCCGCGAGGCGATCGAGACGGTCGTAGGGATATGGCGGGGGGACGAAACCGTTCATGGCTCCCTCTTCTTAGCCGCCTCCTCGGCGCGGCCCCGAACCACGTACTCGGCAAGCCGACCGGCCGACGCATCGTCGAGACGAGCCCTCACCCGGATGCCGTCTTCCTCGTGCGAGGTCGAGACCACCTCACCCTCCCGGTGCACCGATGCCAACACGTCGCCCCGCTCGTAGGGGATGAGGAGTTCGGTCGGAGCCGAGATGGCCCTCAGCCGGTCGGCCAATGTCGACAGGAACTCGTCGATCCCCTCGCCGGTGACTGCGCTGACGGCCAGCGATCCCTCATGATCGGCAACCAGGTCTCCGACCGCATCGGCCGCGAGATCGGCCTTGTTGAAGACGATCAGCTCCGGCACCGAGTCGGCTCCGATCTCGGCGAGTACCTCGTGGACGGCGGCGATCTGCCCCTCGGGGTCATCGACACTCGCATCGACGACATGGACCAGGAAGTCCGCCATGCTGGCGACCTCGAGGGTGCTCTTGAACGACTCGATCAGGCCATGAGGAAGTCGTCGCACGAAGCCGACCGTGTCGGTCAGCAGCACCGGCTCTCCACCGGGCAGCGACAGGCGACGCGTCGTCGGGTCGAGCGTGGCGAAGAGCCGGTCTTCCACGAGCACACCCGCACGGGTGAGCCGGTTGAGCAACGTGCTCTTTCCGGCATTGGTGTACCCGACGATCGTCACCGCAGCCAGACCGCTGCGGTGCCTGCTCTTACGCTGGAGTTGCCGCGTCTCGCGCAGATCGGCCAGGTCGTGCTCGAGCCGCGTGATCCGCCGCATCAGCGTTCGGCGATCGGTCTCGAGCTTCGTCTCGCCCTTGCCACGCGTACGGGTGCCGATACCGCCGCTCTGCTGCGAGAGGTTGCCCTTGGCGCCTCGCCGCAGGCGCGGCAAGCGATACCGGAGCAGCGCCAACTCGACTTGGGCCTTGCCCTCGAGCGTGTGCGCATTCTGAGCGAAGATGTCGAGAATGACAGCGGTCCGGTCGAGCGCCGTCCGACCGAGCAGTTTCTCGAGGTTGAACTGCTGCGCCGGGCTCAACTCGTTGTCGAACACCACCGTGTCGGCGTCGACCTCGAGGCACAACTGGCGCAGTTCTTCGACCTTGCCCTTGCCGATGAACCAGGTGTGGTCGGGCTTGTCCCGACGCTGCACGATCCGTCCCGCCTCGTCAGCACCGGCCGTGTCGATCAGGAGGGACAACTCGTCGAGGCCGGCCTCGGTCTCGGCTTCGGTCTGCCCCGAGAGCGTGACCCCGACCAACACGATGCGCTCTCGCTTGGTCCGCTCGATGAGCGTGGCCCCGAGCGCCTGGTTGTAGGCGTCGGTCACGTCACGTCCCCGTCAGCCAGATCGACGGCGAGACGAGCGATGAACACCGACGGGCCGCGTAGGGTCACCCGGCCCGGAGTGGGCCGATCGAACACGACCGTTGCTCGACCGCCGTCCATCTCGACGATCACCTCGGACGATTGCGCAGGGACGAAACCCCACGTCCGCGCCGCCCACGCACTCGCGCAGGCTCCGGTGCCGCACGCTTCGGTGATGCCCGCTCCGCGCTCGTGCACGCGCATGCGGATCGTCCGAGGCTGCTCGGTGGGCTCGACGATCTCGAGGTTCGTGTCGGGCACCTGTCGCCCGATGGCCAGCAGGTCGACTGCCTGAACGTCGTCGGTACCGACCACCGAATGCGGGTTACCCAGGCTCAGATGAGCCACGGGGCGGCCCGGCTCGCAACCGAGGTCGTCCCACCGAGGCGGGGCATCGATGGTTGCCACCTCACCCATGTCGACGCTTGCTTCGATGGTGTCATCCCGGTCGGTTGCACGCAGTTCGACCGTGCGCGGGCCGGAATCGGTGAGGATGTACTGGTCGGCGAGCGACCCGTCACGCATCGCGATTGCTTGAGCGAAACACCGGATCCCGTTGCCGCTCATCGCCCCGATCGATCCGTCCGCGTTGTACAGGGTCATGCGAGCGGTGTACCCAGCTTCGTCGGTGGCGATCAGCAGCCCATCGGCGCCGATCCCGCGGCGACGGTCACACAAAGTCCGAGCCAGAGCCGGACGATCGGCTGCCGGCGAGCCGAGCACGACGAAGAAGTCGTTGCCCAACCCGTGGTGTTTGGTGAGATGCAGCCTCATACGGTGACCAGCTGCTCGACGACGGGGACCACCTCGGCCACCGGATCATCATGGAGCTCCAACCACTGTATTCGTGGGTCCCTGCGGAACCACCGCTCTTGACGGACCGCGAACTGGCGAGTGCGGCGGATGATCACCTCGATGGCTTCGTCGAGGCTGGAGAGCCCGTCGAGGTGATCGAGCAACTCCTTGTAACCGAGCGCCTGTCGGGCGGTCCGGGACCACCCGGGAAGTCGCTCGGCCAGTGCCTCGACCTCCGCGAGCAGCCCGGCCGACATCATCTGGTGGACTCGACGTTCGATCCGGGCCGCGAGGAGCGGTCTCGGCCAGCGAAGGCCCACCTGCGTCGTCTCGATCGGCGGATACGCGTCGAGTCCCGGGCCGTACGAGCTGAATCGACGGCCGCCCCCGAGGCAGACCTCGAGGGCGCGCACCACGCGCCGTGCGTTGCCGGGGTCCATCCGCGCTGCGGCAGCAGGGTCGAGGACTTCGAGCTCGGCGTGGAGGACAGCAACCGGCTCGGTGAGCAGGCGCGCCTCGAGCGTTGCGCGAACCTCGGGCCAACGCCCGGGAATCTCCATCGGATCGGTCAGCGCTCTGAGGTAGAGCCCCGTTCCTCCGACCATGATGGCGCGAGCGCCCCTCGCTGCGATCTCGTCGAGTGCTTGCTCGGCGGCCCGGACGAACTCGGCGACCGTGAACTCGTCGCTCGGCTCGACCAGGTCGAGGCCATGATGTGGCACGGCAGCGCGGTCTGCGAGCGTCGGCTTCGCAGTCCCGATGTCCATCCCCCGGTACACCTGCATGGCGTCGACGGCAACGACCTCGACCGGGCCGATTCGACCGGATGCTGCAAGGGCCATCGCAACGTCGCTCTTGCCGCTGGCCGTGGGACCAAGCACGACGACACGACCGGCGCTGCGCAGCGAGCCGCCGGTCATGGTCATGTCATCCGGCGGCAACGGCGATTCGCCGCTTGTGCGTCGGCTCGCTGATCAACTCGACGAACTCGCCCGTCAGGTGGTGCGGAGCTGCACCGGTGACGAGCACCGTGGCGTACGAGCCCGTACGCACCGGTGTCGGCGGCCGGAAATGGACGAGCTTGTTCTGCCGGGTGCGCCCCGACAACTGCAACGGATCCTTGCGACTCGGCCCCTCGACCAACACCTCTTCGACCCGACCGATCCGGTCACGGTGCTTGGCGATGGCGGCGCGCTCGACCACGATGCGCAAACGCTCGAACCGCTCGGCCACCACGGCCGGGGCGACGAACTGATCGACCATCCCTGCCGCCTCGGTGCCATCCCTGGGCGAGAACTGGAAGGTGTACGCGTAGTCGTACTGGGCGGCCGCAGCCACCTCGAGCGTCCGCTCGAAATCGTCGTCGGTCTCACCCGGGAATCCGACGATGATGTCGGTCGAGACGGCGAGGTCGGGCACGGTTCGCCGGGCTTGGTCGAGTTTGTCGAGATAGCGCTGTGCGGTGTAGCCCCGGTGCATCAGCGCGAGCACCCGATCCGAACCACTCTGCAAGGGGTAGTGAAGGTGTTCGCAGACGGCGCCGGACGCACCCATCGCCGAGAACGTCTCGGGCCGCATGTCCTTCGGATGAGGACTGGTGAAGCGGACCCGACGGATACCGTCGACGTTGGCCACAGCACTCAGCAGGTCGGCGAACAGCGGCCGCAGGCTCGCCTCGGTATCGCCGTTTCGCCGTGCGACGACCTGGAGGTCACGGCCATAGCTGTTGACGTTCTGCCCGAGGAGCGTCACCTCGGTGACACCGGACAGCGCCAGATCGGCCACCTCTGCCACGACATCGTCGAACGGCCGGCTGATCTCGGCCCCGCGCACGCTGGGCACGATGCAGAACGCGCACGAGTTGTCACAACCGATCTGAATCGTCACCCAGGCGTTGTACGAGGTCTCACGTCGGGCAGGCAGCGCGGACGGAAACAGCGCATGATCATCGATCACCGCTTCGTCGAGGATCTCGGTGACCGGGCCGGACTGCGACGCATGCTCGAGCAGTTCGGCCGCTCGGTGCACGTTGTGGGTACCGAGCACCACATCGGTCCAGGGCGCCCGGTTTCGGACCTGTTCGCGATCTTTCTGTGCGAGGCACCCGGAGACGACGATCTGTCGCCCTTCGCGCTGCGACTTCCACTGCTTGAGATGGCCGAGATTGCCGTACAACTTGTTGTCGGCGTTCTCTCGGATACAGCAGGTGTTCAGCACCACGACATCCGCATCGGATTCGTCATCGACGGCCACCATGCCCTCGGCATCGAAGAGGCCAGCGATTCGCTCGGAGTCGTGTTCGTTCATCTGGCACCCGTAGGTGCGCACGACATAAGTGCGGTTCACGCCGATGCAGGCTATCTGTGACGGCACCCCCCGACGGGGTCGGTGCCGTCACAGACGCCGGTGTTCACTCAGTGATCGAGCTCGATCGGTTGATCATCGGCGGGGGTGAACTCGTCACCGATGCCGGCCATCTTGCGGACACGCTCGGAGATCTCCATCATCACCTCGGGGTGCTCGGACAGGTAGTTCTTCGCGTTCTCACGACCCTGGCCGAGCTGTTCACCCTCGTAGGTGAACCACGCTCCCGACTTCTTCACGATGGACATCTCGACCGACAGGTCGAGGAGCGACCCTTCACGGCTGATGCCCTTGCCGTACATGATGTCGAACTCGGCCTGCTTGAACGGCGGCGCCACCTTGTTCTTGACGACCTTCACGCGGGTCCGTGAACCCGTGACCTCGGTGCCGTCCTTGATGCTCTCGATGCGGCGGATGTCGAGACGTACCGACGAGTAGAACTTGAGCGCCCGACCGCCCGGCGTCGTCTCGGGAGAACCGAACATCACACCGATCTTCTCGCGGAGTTGGTTGATGAAGATGGCGATCGTGTTGGTCTTGTTGAGGTTGGCGGTCAGCTTTCGCAGTGCCTGGCTCATCAGACGGGCCTGCAGACCGACATGGCTGTCGCCCATCTCACCCTCGATCTCGGCGCGTGGCGTCAACGCGGCGACCGAGTCGATGACCAGCACATCGATCGCACCGGAACGAACCAGCATGTCCGCGATCTCGAGCGCCTGCTCGCCCGTGTCGGGCTGGGAGATCAGCAGTTGGTCGATGTCGACGCCGATCGCCTTGGCATAGATCGGGTCCATGGCGTGCTCGGCATCGACGTAGGCGCAGATACCGCCATTTCGCTGGGCCTCGGCCACCACGTGCATCGCCAGCGTCGACTTACCCGATGACTCAGGTCCGAAGATCTCGACGACGCGGCCGCGCGGCAGACCGCCGACACCGAGTGCGAGGTCGAGCGCCAGCGCACCCGTCGGCACCACACCGATCGCCATCGAACCTTTCTCGCCCATTCGCATGACCGAACCCTTGCCGAACTGCTTGTCGATCTGGGCGAGTGCCATCTCGAGTGCCTTGTCGCGGTCGTTGCTGTTGCTCATGTGTGCTCCATTTCGTGCCTTGAGTCGTGCCTGGGGGCCGGTGGGCCGATCAGCTCGGCCGATGGTGACGACCATACGAACGGGGTGTGACACGGTTCGGATGGGTCCGCTCTCGGCGAACGACAGGAGTGTAGTTACGAACAGCCGTTCGATCAAGTACCGGACGCCATCGCGGCGACGGCGAGCAGTGCGTCGTCGAGTTCCGCCTGCTCGGGAGGGTGCACGGCCAGGTCGAACGCCAGCCACAGCGTGTAGGTGAAGGGGTAGATCAGCACCGGGACCACGAGTGCCATGGCGAACAGACCCGCCACGAAGGGCAACACCGGGATGTTCGGCGCAGTCATCACGAAACCGATCGCCATCGCCACGGTGAGCGAGCCGAAGGTGACGATGGTGTTGACCGTGAGAGCTCCGAGCTCGAAGCCGACCTCTCGACGCCACTTCATCCCGCACGTTCGGCATCGGTCGTGGCGACGGAACCACCCCTTCACGAAGGTGCGACGGTTTGCGCACCACGGGCAGTGCAACACGAGCGCTCGACCGGCCATCGTGGTGAATCGCTGCTGGGCGGAGGCGGTCGGTCGGGCCACAGGGTCACGTTACGGCCCGATGCGGAGATACCGCTCGGGTGCGCCACAATGGCGGCGTGCGTCGCTCACTCGCGGGTGTTCTGTTCGGAATCGCATTCGCGTGCGCATGCGTCTCGATCAGTGGTTTTCTCTTGGAACGCACAGCGTTCTCGCCGGCGAACACGTTCGACTCAGCCGATGTGGTCCTCGATGACGATGTCGTGCGCGCCGAGCTGATTCGAACCGTCGCCACGGCGACCGTGGCCCAGATGAGCGGTGGAGACGCCGGTCAGGCGGCGGTCATCAACAGCAACATCGAACTCGTCGCAAGCACGACCGCCGGCTCGGAGATACTCGCCCAGGTGCTGCGCGACAGCCACGCACGCCTCGTCGGGCAATCCGACCTGCCCGTCCAGATCACGCCCGCCCAACTCGTCGAGGTGACCCGCGACGAACGAGCCGCGGTCTTGCCGGCCGTCACCATCGACGTCCCCCGGGTCGCGGCACTCGCCGCTGCCGACGACGTCCTCGACTGGCTCGTGCCGATCAGCGGTCTGACGGCGATCGTGCTGTTGTTGCTCTGCCTGCTCGCGCATCCCGAGCGGCCAGCGCTGGTACGCAGCCTCGGGATCGGGCTGATGGTCCTCGCCGGTCTCACCGTGGCGTTCGGCTGGCTGGTGCCGGCCTTCGTCCCACCGCTGCTGTCCGACAACCCGTGGGCGCGAATCCCCTCGAGTCTCGCTGCCGGCACCATGCCGATCGTGCTCGGCCTGGCGCTGCTGCTGGCAGGCCTCGGTCTCGGCCTGTTCGCGCTGGCGTCCCGGCTCGGCCACCGCCGCCGGTGGAGCACGCCCGTCAGCACCTACCGCTACCGCGACGAGCGCACCTGGAGCTGATCGATCAGGCGACGAGTTCGGCGACGAACTCCTCGAACACCGAGGCGTAGTGCATGGCATCGGCCTCGGTGTGCAGCACCGAGACCAGCCACTGCTCGTCGAGGCCGGGAGGGAGCAGCACGCCACGGTTGATGCCGTGCATCCACTGGGCGAAGGCGAGGTCGAAGTCGGTCGCCTTGTAATCGCGATAGTTGGCGATCGGGTCGTACGACCACGTGACGCATCCCTTCGCACCGAACTGGACCGTGTGCGCCGGCAGGCCGGCCGAGTCGATGATCGACTGGCAGGCATCGACGAGGCGGGCATTCCGATCGATCACGACCTGCGTGGTCTCCGGGGTGCAGATGTCGGCGAGCACCGCCTTCGCAGCGGCCATGCACAGGGGGTTGCCGTTGTAGGTGCCGAGATGGAGCACCCGACCCGAGGTGATCTGATCCATGCACTCACGAGTGCCACCGAATGCACCGAGGGGCAGCCCGCCGCCGATGCTCTTGGCGAGACAGACGAGGTCCGGCTGGACGCCGAGTGCTCCGGTCGCCCCGCTCCATCCCGCCGTGATGCCGGTCTTGACCTCGTCGAAGATGAGCATGGTGCCGTGACGCCGGGTGATCTCACGGACCGATTGCAGATACCCCGGCCGCGGCATGCAGATGCCGATGTTCTCCATGACCGGCTCGACGATGAACGCCGCGACATCGCCGTTGGCGAGCACCCGCTCGAGGGCCTCGGCGTCGTTGTACGCGATGACGATCGTGTCACCGAGAACGGCCTGGGTGATGCCTGCCGTGGCGGGGATGGGACGAATCGCATCGACCGGCCCGGCCTGGTCGATGGGCGGCTTCATCGAGATCATGACTTCGTCGTGATGACCGTGGTAGCCACCCTCGACCTTGACGATCTTGTCGCGCCCCGTCACGCCTCGCGCGACCCGGATCGCGTCCATCGTCGCCTCGGTGCCGGAGTTGGTGAAGCGCCACATGGGCAACCCGTAGCGCTGTGCCAGGAGTTCGGCGACATCAGCGTTGGTCTCGCACGGGGTGACGAACAACGTGCCGTCGTCGAGCTGGCGTTCGATGGCGGCGCGCACGAGAGGGTGGGCGTGCCCGGAGAACAGTGCGCCGAAGCCCATGTCGTAGTCGATGTACCGATTGCCGTCGACATCTTCCATCCAGGCCTCTTGAGCCCGGCGGACCACGATCGGGTGCGGGTCGTACGCCTGGAAGCTCGACGGCACCCCGAGCGGCAGCACCTTGCGTGCTCGTTCGGTCGCTCGCATGGAGCCTGCTGTTCGCTCGATGTATGTCTGTAGTTCTCGGGCCGTTATGCGTCGGGCCCGATCGACGAGTTGTGCCTGGCGGAGGGACTCCGTTGCGCTCATGAGGTTCCTTTATCGGATCACGTTCCGCAGAGTGTAGCTCGCAGCGCTCCGGGCACCCGCGGCACCGCCGAGACCACACGATGCGCAGCCCGAAGAATCGGGGGTGGAACTTTTCGCTCCATCTGGCAAACTAAGCCCTCTTCATGGTGGCCGTAGCTCAGTTGGTAGAGCTCCAGTTTGTGGTACTGGCTGTCGCGGGTTCGAGTCCCGTCGGTCACCCCAGGGGCAATGTGCCCGACGTTGTGGGGCGGTGGTGCGCTTGCGTACACTGCCGCCCCTCAATGCCTCTCTAGCTCAATGGCAGAGCAACGGACTCTTAATCCGCAGGTTCTGGGTTCGAGTCCCAGGGGAGGCACCACGAGGCGCCCGGCCGGACGATCGTTCCGGCCGGTGCCGTGGTGGATGAGAACGCTGCGGACCAACAGCGTTCAGCCTGCTCCCACGGGCGGCGCCGGCTCGAAGAGTTGATCCGTGCCGGTGATCTCCAGCAGTCGCTGCGCGGGCCGGGAGATCTCGGTGACGACCACCTCGCCCCCTGCCGCGAGCACCGCCTCTCGAACCGACAGCATCATGCTGAGTCCACGGGAACCGATGAAGCTGACGGCGCCGAGGTCGAGCACGACCCGACCGGGCGGGCGATCACACAGCCGCCGCACATCCGCATCGACCGAGTCGATCTCCGGTGCGTCGAGGTCGCCGACGAGCGTGATGATGGCGGTATCGGCCGCCTCGACCACGGTACATCTCGAGAAATTCATTCCGTCTCCGTTCCCTGTGCCCACCACGTACAACCCTGGCACCGCAGCTTCGATGCCAGCACCGAGCATGCTCACTCTGGCTGCACGGCGCAATCACCCAATGGTGACCACTCTCGGGCCGAGCGAAACACGAAACGAGGACGTTCGGCATGTGTGCTCAGGGCACGAGCACGGTCTTGCCGGTGATCTTCCTGTCGAGTTGGTCCTGGAGCGCCCGCGATGCATCCGACAACGGATACCGGACCGGTTCGGCCGGATGGAGCGCTCCGGCCTCGACCGCCGCCACGATCGCATCGAGCATGGCCGCGTTGTCGGCAGGATGACGACCGGCCCACGCTCCCCAGTCGACACCCGTGACACGCCGGTTGCGCAACAACACCTGATTGGCCGGCAGCTGAGGAATCGCACCCGACGCGAACCCGATGACGAGGAACTGTCCGTCGTCACGAAGCGCCCGGAGCGCCTGCTCGCCCTGTGACCCCCCGACCGGGTCGTAGACCACGTCCACACCGTTCGGATCGCCCGTGAACTCGGCGGCCAGTTCCTTCGCTCGAACCTTCACGTCGTCCGAACTCGAATCGATCACCGCCACAGCGCCTCGCTCGGCTGCAGCGCTGCGCTTGTCGTCGGTCGACGCTGCGGCGAACACCGTCATGCCGAGTGAGCGGCCGACGTCGACGGCTGCGAGCCCGACCCCACTACCTGCCCCGAGCACGAGCATCGACTGGCCGGCCCGAACCCGGGCTCGATGGACCAATGCGAACCACGCCGTCGAGTAACTCTGCGTGAAGGTGGCCGCCTGAGCGTCGGTGAGCACCGCAGGGGTGTGTGCAACCCGCCGAGCATCGACCATCACCTCGCTGGCGAACCCACCGAGACCGACGTTGGCGAACACACGGTCACCGACCGCGAAGCCCGACACCCCCTCGCCCACCGCGTTGACGACTCCGGCGATCTCGTTGCCCGGCACGAACGGCAGCGGAGGCTTGATCTGGTACAGGCCCTGGACGAACAAGGCATCGACGAAGTTCACCCCGGCCGCTGTCACGTCGATGCGGACCGCGCCCGGCCAACACTCGGGACTGTCGACCTCGGCCTGTTCGAGGTCGGAGAGCGGACCGAACGCATTGCACCGAATGACACGCATGTCGCCGACGGTAGTCGCAGCCACTACGGTCGACGTCGATGCAGGCGCTCGTGATCATCGCGAACCCGAATCCCGAGAGCTTCAGCCATGCAATTGCCGAGCGCGCCGTCCGCGGTCTCGAGCTCGGCGGTCACCAGGTGATCGTGCGTGACCTCTGTGCAGAGGGCTTTCGCGCCGCCATGTCGGCGGACGAACACCGGGCGTACGAGACCGACCAGCCGGTGCTCGACCCAACGGTGCAGTCGCACATCGACGACCTTCGACGAGCCGAACTGCTGGTGGTCGTCTACCCCACCTGGTGGAGCTCGTTGCCAGCGGTGCTGAAGGGCTGGCTCGAGCGGACCATGGTGCCCGGTGTCGGGTTCGTCCTCGACGACGCTCGACGCGTCCGGCCCGGCCTCACCAACATCCGCAGGCTGGTGGGGATCTCGACCTACGGATCGCCGTGGGCCTACGTGAAGGGCATCAACGACAACGGCCGACGCACGATCACACGGGCGCTCCGGATGAGCACGGGCTGGCGGACGCGCACCTCGTGGCTGGCGCTCTACGCGATGGACACCACGACGGCCGCACGCCGAGATCAGTTCCTCGCACGAGTCGAACGAGCGGCGGCCACCTGGTGAAGGCGTACGTGGTGTTCTGCCATCCGCGTCACGACACGCTCTGCGGCGCAGCGCTGCAGCGTGTGCTCGCAGGTCTCGCCGCCGGCGGGCACGAGAGCCGCGTCGCCGACCTGTACGCCGAAGGTTTCGTCCCTGAGCTGTCGCCCCACGATCGCTCGGTGCATCTGATCGACCATCGCGAACAGCCGGACCAGCGCCCCGACATTGCTCGCTACGCAGAGGACCTGCGCTGGTGCGACACCCTCGTCCTCGTGTACCCGACCTGGTGGGCGGGCCAGCCGGCCATGCTCAAGGGATGGCTCGATCGAGTCCTCGTTCCCGGTGTCGCATGGGAGTTACCGGAGGGCGCGAATCGCCTGCGGCCGCTGCTGCACAACGTGCGTCGCATCGTCGCCGTCACGACGCACGGCTCACCGAAGCGGATCAACATGCTCGAAGGCGAGAGCGGAAAGCGCATCGTCACACGCTCGATCCGGGTGCTCTGCAATCGGCGCTGCCGAACCCGATGGATCGCCTGCTACGGCGTCGATCGGATGAGTCAAGGCGACCGCGCAGCGTTCCTCGCTGACGTCGAGCGGCGGATCGTCGAACTCGGCCGCTGACGCCGCTCGCCCAGGGGCAGCAGCGGCCCGTCAGCCCGTCAGCCCGTCAGATGACGCTGCCGGCGTAGGCCCCGTCGGGATTGCCGTTCGACACCACACCGCCGGCCGGCTCGATCGTCACGACCAGTCGAGACACCGGCTCGCTGGCGCTGAACAGCTCGATCTCGGGATTGCGGCCGAGCACACCCAACGAGATCACCTGATCGCCGATCACACCCCAGAGTTGGTACGTCTGGTCGCTCGGCAGTTCAGGCAGCGCCGCACCGAGCAGATAGCCGTGGCCGTCCTGATCGATGATCACCTCGGCCCCGACCGCGCCGTCGGCACGGGCGAGCTCGGTGACCGACGAGTCGCGGTCCGCCCGGGCCTGTTCGACGGCGGCGAGCAACGACGGAGCCCCATCGTCACGGCCACCCAACACGCTCCCGACCACCAGTCCGCCGATCAAGAGACCGGCCACCGCCGCTGCAGCCGCTGCAGCCGTTCCGGTCCACCACCGCGGCGCCGACGACGACCCTCGCCGCTGGCGGTGCTGACCGAGCGCCAGGACCGACGCCAGCTCGCCACGGGGCGGGGGCGCCACCTCGTCGAGTTCCGAGGCGATCCGGTCCCACAACCCGTCCGGCGCATCCATGCTGGTCCAAGCGAGCATCGTCGCCACCTCGCGGTGATCGGCGACCTCTTGGCGCGCACGGGGATTGACCGCGAGGTACTGCTCGATCGCACGTCGTTCGTCGGCATCGACGGCGTCGAGTGCATAGGCGCCCAACAGTTCGTCGAGGTACATCTCGTCAGCGCTCACAGGTCACCCACTGTCACGCCGGCAGTCGCCAGTTCGGCGCGCAACCGCTTGAGTCCCGACCTGATCCGGCTCTTCACGGTTCCCTCCGGCTCGCCGATGTCGGCCGCCACCTCCCGGTAGGTACGTCCACCGAAGTACGCCAACTCGAGCACGAGTCGCTCGGACGGATGGAGTCGACGCAACGCCTCTCGAACATGGTCGGCCAGCGCCATGTCCCACACCGTTCTGTCGAGGTCGTAACCCGACTCGGCGGCTTCTCGCACATCCCGCTCTTCTCGGCGACGTCGTGCGACATCGGACCGGAGCACATCGACCGCACGGCTGTGCGCCTGTGCCAGCAGATAGCTGCGCAGCGACCCCCGGCCGGGATCGAACTTCTCGGGCGTGTTCCACAGACGCAGGAACACCTCTTGGACGATCTCCTCGGCTTTGGCCTGATCGCTCAGCAGCCGTTTGGCGAGCCCGAACACCGCCCCCGCATGTCGCCGGTACACCTCGGCCAGCGCGGCCTGCTCGAACCGTGCCAATGCGAGCACCAGCCCTGCATCGGAGGCTTCGTTCAGGTCG
>JBDKIV010000095.1:0-25804 GCA_039796935.1 Actinomycetota bacterium
GTCTCGTCGGGAGGCAACGGCGGCTTCGACATGGTCTGCCCCACGGGTGTGTACATCCCGCAGATGGCGCAGGAGGGTCTCCTCGCGAAGCTCGATCTGTCACGCATCCCCAACTTCGCGAATCTCGACCCCGCCTACGCGAACCAGGACTGGGACCCGGGCAACACGTACTCCGTCTGCAAGAACTGGGGCACCACCGGCTGGATCTACGACAAGACGATCATCACTCGCGAGATCTCCACGTGGGCCGACTTCATCGACGTCGCGATGAACGAAGCCAGCGGACAGGTGTCGATCCTCGACACCCCGGTCAACCTGTGCGGCATGTACTTCTGGGCGAACGGCCTCGACTGGAACACGACCGATGCCGCCGAGTTGGCTGCCTGCGAGTCGTTCCTCGTCGACGAGTTCGCGCAGCACGTCAAGGCCTTCGACTCGTACCCGGGCATCAACCTCGTGCAGGGCAACTATGCGCTGTCGATGGTGTGGAACGGTGACGCTCGCCAGGGTCTGTTGAGCGTCGACCAGCCGGACAACTACGTCTGGGGGATCGGGGCACCCGAGACCGAACTGTGGATGGACAACTGGTGCATCCTCGAGGGTGCCGAGAACGCCGATGCGGCCTACAACTTCATCAACTTCATCCTCGATCCGGCCAACTCGGCGACCGACATCGCGTACCACGGGTACAACACGGGCGTGGTCGGTTCGCGCGAGGCGCTGCCCGCCGACACCCCGTACCTCGATCTCGTGTACTTCTCGGACGAAGAGGTGTCGCGGATGCGCTCGGGTTCGCTCGGCAACCAGGAGGCCGTCGTCGACATCTACAACAAGGTGAAGGCTCAGGCCGGCGCCTGAGCAGGTGCCATGACCAGCACGACAGTCGCCGTGTCGAATCGGCGGGGGAGGCTCCCCCGCTTCGCGCTCGCGCTCCCGGTGTGGGTGTGGTGGGTGCTGTTCTTCGCGGTGCCGGTCGTGCTGGTCATCGTTGCCAGCTTCGGCTCGAAGGTCCCGAACACCCCGGGTCGGGTGAGCTACGACGAGTTGACGCTCGACAACTATCGCGAGGCGTTGGCCGGCGGCATCGACGGTCTCTTCACGAAGGTGCTGGTCCAGGGGATGCGGACCACCGTGCTCGGCACGGTGCTCTGTCTCGTCATCGCCTTCCCGATCGCGTACCTCCTGGCCGTCAAGGTGCGTGTCGGTAAGGGGATCGTCCTCGGCCTGCTCGCCGTGCCCTTCTTCACGAACTTCCTCATGCGCACCCTTGCGTGGCGCATCGTGCTCGCGCCGAAGGGACTCATTTCGAACACCCTCGTCGACTGGGGGGTGATCGATCGGGGCCTGCAGTTGCTCGACACACGGTGGGGTGTGCAGATCGGCGTGGTCTACAACTACCTGCCGCTGATGATCTTCCCGCTGTTCGTGGCGCTCGACCGGCTCGACCCGGCGCTGCGCGAGGCCAGCAAGGACCTCTTCGCCGGGCGGATCCGAACCTTCCTCCAGGTGACGCTGCCCTTGGCCCGACCGGGGGTGATCGCCGGCGTGGTGCTGGTGTTCGTGCCCCTCGCCGGCGATTACATCACCGCCAACCTGCTCGGTGGTGCCGACGGGAACATGCCCGGCAACCTCGTCGCCACACAGTTCCTCCAGGCCCAGAACCCGCCACTCGGAGCGGCGGTCGCCGTGGTCCTCGTGGCGTCGATCCTGTTCGTGCTCGGTGTCGGGCTGCTGATCGGAACGCTCATCCGGGCTGCCGCTCGGCGCTCGTCGGCGCTCGGTGCCGTCCTGTGGGCCGGCGTCGTGCTCGCCATCGGTTGCTACCTCTTCGGTGTCTCGGTCGGCGGCGTCGTCATCACGGTCCTGGCAGCAGGTGCCGTCATCGGGGCCATCGGTCTGTACTCCGCGCTCGGCGACCGCGCGAGCACCGCGCTGGCGTGGCTGTGGTCGGCGATGGTGCTGGTGTTCTTGTACCTCCCGCTGGTGTTCATCGTCGCCCACTCCTTCAACGAGAACAAGTCGATGGAGGTGTGGAGCAACTTCTCGACCAAGTGGTACGGCGAGATGTGGAACAACGGGCAGCTCACCGGGGCGGTTCGCTCGTCGCTCGGTGCCGCCGTCGTGGCTGCGCTGGTCGCCGTCGTGCTCGGGACACTCGCCGGAATCGCCCTCGCCCGCCGCCCGGGTCGATGGACCGTGGGGTTCATGGCCGTTGCCCTCCTGGTGCTGACCACGCCCGAGATCGTCGACGCAACCGGGATGCAACTGCAGTTCGTCGCCTTGGGGTCGGTGTTCCAGCAGGGCCTCTTCCCGCTGTGGATCGGTCAGTCGATCTTCTCGGCCGCGGTGGTCACCCTCATCGTGCGGGCACGGATGAGCGGGATGGACGAGAGCCTCGAGCAGGCTGCGGCCGATCTCTTCGCGACACCGTTCGCGGCGTTCCGCCAGATCACACTCCCGCTGATCGCACCGGCGATCCTGGCCGGGGGTCTCCTCGCGTTCACCTTTGCTCTCGACAACGTCATCATCAGCGACTTCGTCAAGGCGCCGGGCACCAACACCTTCCCGACCTATGTGTTCGGGTTGGCGCGCACGGTACGGCGCCCGGAGATCGCTGCGATGGCGACGCTGCTCATCGGGGTCACGCTCCTGTCGCTGCTGATCGCAGCGTTGGTGCTGCGCCGCAGCGGGGACGACACGACCAAGATCGCTGCGACGCTGACCGGCAACTCGTAGCCCGCAGCCACCGCCACGAGGCGCCCTCGGCTAGCCTCTTGCCACCATGCCTCCAAGTACCAGCTATCGCTCCGGCCGTGCCCGTCGAGGCGACGAGGGTCCCCCTCGTGTCGCTCTCGGGCCCGAGGGATCACCATCGTGGATGAGCGACGCGATCGTGGCCGGTGGTGGGCAGATCGTCGGTGTCGACGAGGCCGAGGCCCTGGTGTGGAGCTCTCCCTACGACGCTGCGCTGTTGCAGCGCACCGTCGAGGATCACCCTGCGATCGGCTGGGTGCAGCTGCCCTGGGCCGGGGTCGAGCATTTCGTCGACCTGGTGGACGACGACCGGGTCTGGACCTGCGGCAAGGGCGTGTACGCCCAGCCCGTCGCCGAAATGGCGTTGGCGCTCGCGCTGGCCGGGATGCGCGGGATCGGCCAGTACGCGCGGGCGTCGTCGTGGGGACAGCCCGCCGGCTCGAATCTGTTCGGGGCGAATGTGACGATTCTCGGCGGAGGCGGTATCACCGAGGCGCTCATCGGTCTGCTCCGGCCGTTCGACTGCCGGGTGACCGTCGTCAGGAACCGCGTCCAAGAGATGGACGGGGTGGATGAGGTCGTCGAGGCAGATCGTTACATCGATGCGCTCGTCGGTGCCGATCTGGTCGTGGTTGCACTGGCACTCACCGCCGAGACCGAAGGGATGCTGTCGCGCAACGAGTTCGAGTTGATGGAGCGCCACGCCTGGGTGGTCAATGTCGCTCGGGGCCGTCACATCGTCACCGACGACCTGGTGTGGGCGCTCGAGCACGGCGAGATCGGCGGCGCTGCGCTCGACGTGACCGACCCCGAGCCCCTGCCCGACGACCACCCGCTCTGGTCGGCACCCCGGTGCATCATCACGCCGCACGTCGGTTCGACCTGGGACATGGCGGTGCCCCTCCTCGCCGAGCGGATCACCGCCAACGTGCGCCGCTACACCCATGGCGAACCGCTGCTCGGACTGGTCGATCCCGACCTGCAGTACTGAGCCCCTGCGCTCGCGCATCGACCGACCGCTCTGGTAGGAACAGGTGGGATGAACCATTACGAGCGGCTCGGGGTACCTCGCACGGCGAACGCGGTCGAGATACGCGAGGCGTACCGGAGCGCCGCTCGGGCGGCGCACCCCGACCGACACGGCACGGCGTCGGCCGACCGGATGGCGCAGGTGAACGAGGCGTGGCGCGTGCTCGGCGACCCGGCGCGGCGACGCGCGTACGACGATCTGCTTCGCGCGACCGGAGCCGATGCGACCGGAGCCGCTGCCGGTCGGTCCGCCTCGGCATCGGACCGAGGCGGGGCGCGGCCGGCGGACGCCGCGGTGTCGCAGACGACTCAGGCGGTCGTCACCGGCGTGCCATCGCGTTTCCCGTGGCGTTTCCTCGCCACCATGGCGGTGCTCGGTGTTGCTGCGGTGCTCGTCGGGTCTGCGCTCACCGAACCAGCCGAGCCTGGCGCTCCGGACGGGATTCTTCGGGCGGGGGACTGCGTGGCGATCGCTCTGGACGCCGATGAGGTGTCGTGCTCGGGTCCGCACGATGCGCTGGTCGAGGTCCTCATCCCGTTCGACCAGACGTGTCCGGCCGACACCGAGGCAGTTCGGGACCGTCAGGGTATGGGCACGGCGTGCGTCGTACGAGTCGCCCCCGCAGACGTGCCGGCGGAGACCGTCGGCTGACGGCCGAGGGGTTGGTGCGGCCCGGCGCCCCTGGTAACTTCAACGGGCCTGGGCGATTAGCTCAGTCGGCTAGAGCGCTACGTTCACACCGTAGAGGTCGGGGGTTCGAGCCCCTCATCGCCCACCCAGCGCAACGAACCCGGCACCTCGTGCCGGGTTCGTCGTGTCTTCAGGCCGAGGATGAGCCGTGCGAGGTCTCCAGCGCGCGGCTACCGTGGAGCCGATGCCCCGATTGTGCGAACGGCCAGGATGTTCGGCGGTCGCGGACGTCGCCTACGGCTTCGACCGGGTGGCCCGGACGGTGTGGCTCGACCGACGCGACGACGATGTCAACCGGGCCGGCGCACTGTGCCGCCGCCACGCCGACGCCATGGTGGTTCCTCTCGGTTGGGTGCTCGACGATCGACGCGATCCCGTACCGCGTCTGTTCCGGGCACCCGGTGATGCGACCGGGGCGCAACGTCGGCCTCGTCGGCGAACCTCGGCCAAGGGCCCGGTCGGAGACGCAACCGTTCATCAGTTGCGCCTCGATCCTCCAGCCGTTCCGGCGGCCCCGGCGGTTGCTCACACCCATGACGCGAGCGACCCCGAGACACAGGACGCGGTCGTCGTCGAGCCGGACGCGACCTCGTGGATTCCTCGGTTCGACACCGCCGACGACGTCGACGGGGTCCTCGATGCGCGAGGGCCATTGCTGTCACGAGCATTCACCGGCGGTCGCCCGACTCGCCCGAGTCGCTGAGCGCGAGCCGTGACCGAGGGAGCCGAGCCGGCATGGATGTGACAGCATCGCTCGACGCTCCGTGCTCGCCGTCAGCGCTCTTCGCGCTCGTCGAGGCGCTCGACGAGTACCCGGCGTGGATGCCCCTGACCCACCAGGTCGACAGCGACGGCTCCGACGAGGGTCGGTTGGCGTGGAAGGTCGAGCTCCGCGCACGGCTGGGCCCGTTCGCCCGGTCGAAGCGACTGCGCATGGTCCGCACCGTGCACGATCGTGCGGGGCATCACGTCCGCTTCGAGCGGGTGGAGCGTGACGGGCGAGAGCACTCTCCCTGGGTGCTCGATGCCGTCGTCGTCCCCGTCGATGCCGGCTGCCGACTCGAGATGCACCTGCACTACGGAGGTGCGCTCTGGACCGGCGGCGTGATGGAGCGCGTGCTGGGCGAACAGATCGTCGCCGGCCGAGCGCAACTCTTGGCGATGGCTAACGCCTCCGACTGAGGCGCGGCGACCAGGCGAACCAACGTCCATCGTCTCGCTGTTCGAGTTGCAGCGGCATCTCGAAGCAGTCGCTCAGGTGCTCGGCGGTGAGGGTGTCGTCCAATCGTCCCCGGGCGATCACGTGCCCGTGACGGAGCATCAGGATGTGGGTCATCCCCTCGGGAACCTCGTCGAGGTGGTGCGTGACCAGCACCAGCGGTGCGGCTGCCGGGTCCGTCGTCAGGTCGGCGAGTGCGCCGACGAGTTGTTCTCGCCCACCGAGATCCAACCGGGCGCTAGGTTCGTCCAGCAGCACCAGACCGGGGTCGTTCATCAGCGTGCGGGCGAGCAGTACTCGTTGCTGCTCGCCCGACGAGAGCGTCGAGAGCGGACGGTCGGCGAACTGCTCGACCCCCATGCGGGCGAGGCATTCCAGTGCGCGTGCCCGGTCTGCGTCGTCGTAGCGGTGCCACCAGGGTTCGAGCGCGGCGTACTTCGCGGTCATGACGACCTCGATGCCGGACAGCTCTGGACGGATCTGAGCGGCCATGGCCGCCGACGAGTATCCGATCCGTCGCCGGAGGGTTCGTACATCGACCTCGCCGAGGCGGCCACCAAGTACCTCGACCGAACCCGACGACGGGTGTTCGTAGAGGGCGGCGATGCGGACCAGGGTCGTCTTTCCCGATCCGTTGGCGCCGAGCACGAGCCACCGTTGGTGAGCCTCGACCGTCCACTCGAGCGGAGCGAGGATCACACGCTGGTCGCGCACGAACGACACACCCTCCAACGCCAACACCGGACCTGCCATGGCATCGGACGCTACGTCGTCGGGAACTGCTCGAGGCTCATCCGACAACGACGCCCGGTAGAGTCAGACACGCCCATGCGCCCATTTCGTGCTCTCGTCGCGTCCGTGGCACTTCTCGTGTCGATGATGACGCCTGGCCTCGCTCGGGCAGATGCCGCCGCGGACGAGGCGGCTCGCGAGATCGCCGATGCCCGCGAACAGGCCAACGAGGCCGCGGATGCGCTCTTCGACGCCGAGTCGTTGCTCGACACGATCGAGATCGAGCAACGTGCGCTCGAGGTCGAGGTCGAGTCGCTCGAGGGCCGGATCGACGAGCTCCAGCGCACCGTCGAACTCGTGGCGGTCAACCGATTCACCCGCTCGGGGAGCATGTCGCTGCCGTTGCTCACAGGATTCCGGGCGGCGGGCGACCAGGCCCGGCGCAGGTTGCTGCTCGACGTGGCCAACGAGAACTCGGCCGACGGTTTCGACCAGTTCGACCAACTCCGGTCGGATCTCGTCGACGCGCAGGCCGACCTCGACCGTGCGCGTGCGGACGCGAGAGCGGCCCGGGACGAACTGCAGCGTCGCCGCCGAGAGGCACTGGCCCAGATCGAGACGCTGAAGTCCGTCGAGGCGGACCGACTCGAGGACGAGGCCGTCCGGCGGGCTCTCGAGGCAGAGTTGGCCGAACGTCGCCGCTCGAGCGCCGCTGCGCTCGAGGCGGCCGCCGAGCAGCAACGAGCCGTCAACACGCCCGCCGCACTTGCCGCCGGCTCGGCGATCGGCGACGGCGACATCGACGACAGCACCGCCGGGTCCGTGTCGAGGGGCGGCGCCGGTGGCGGTTTGACCGGGCAGACCGGCGCAGGCGGTCGACCCGGCGCAGATCCGGGCGTGCTCGGAGCTGCCGGGTGGTTGTGCCCGGTCCAGGGGACGGTGTTCTTCGGTGACACCTGGGGCGCGCCGCGCAGCGGTGGTCGCTCGCACCAGGGCGTCGACATGATCGGTGAGCGAGGGCTGCCGATCGTCGCCGTCGTCGACGGCGTCGCCCAGTCGAAGATCAACCGACTCGGTGGCAACAGTGTCTGGCTCAACGGAGCCGACGGGACCCGCTACTACTACGCACACCTCGACGCGTGGGCAACGATGGGGCAGGTGACGGCCGGAACGGTCATCGGTTACCTGGGCGACACCGGCAATGCCAAGTTCAGCGTGCCGCACCTGCATTTCGAGATCCATCCCGGTGGTGCGAGCGCCGTCAACCCGTACCCGACGGTGCGCGCCTTCTGCTGACGCCCGATCGGCACCGGCCTCCGGTTGGGGACGACAGGCCTGTTTCGGCAAGGCTCTCGGGCGATGGGAATCGAGGAGATCGTCGATGGACTGCGCCGCGTCCTCGGTACGGAGGACGTGTCCGAGGTGACCCGGCTGTCGGGTGGAGCCTCACGTGAGACGTACCGGTTCCGCGCCGGCGGGCGCGACCTGATCCTGCAGCGCCAGCGCGGTGGTGACTCGCGGAACATGTCGACGGAAGCCGCCGCCGTCCGTGCTGCTGCGCTCGTCGGTGTCCCCGTCGCCGAGTTGATCGCAGCAGAGTCGGGTTCGACCCCGCTCGGTGCATCGTTCATGGTCTCTGCGGCGGTCGAGGGAGAGACGATCGCCCGCAAGATCCTCCGCGACGACGAGTTCACCGCCGCCCGCGAGGTGCTGACGGGCGACCTGGGCCGGGCTCTCGCCCGGCTGCACACGCTGCCCGCCGACGCCGTGCCGGGCCTGTCCGAGACCGATCAGGTCAGCCAGTACCGAGAGATGCTCGATGCGCTCGGCCAGCCGCACCCTGCGTTCGAGTTGGCGTTCCGCTGGCTCGACGCGCATCGGCCGGCCGAGACCGGTCGAACCATCGTGCACGGGGACTTCCGCCTCGGCAACGTCATCGTCGGGTCCGAGGGCCTGCGCGCCGTGCTCGATTGGGAACTCGCGCACGTCGGGGACCCGATGGAGGATCTCGGGTGGTTGTGCGTCAAGGCGTGGCGGTTCGGGTCTCGCCTGCCGGTGGCCGGCGTGGGGCACTACGAGCAGTTGTTCGAGGCGTACGAAGCGGCCGGCGGGGCGCCCGTCGATCCGGATGCCGTCCGGTGGTGGGAGGTGCTCGGGACGCTCAAATGGGGGATCATGTGCATCCTTCAGGCGAACACCCACCTGGCCGGCCACTCGCGCAGCCACGAGCTCGCCGCGATCGGTCGCCGTGTGTGCGAGAACGAGCATGATCTGTTCCTGGCTCTGGAGGGTCACTGGTGAAACCCCACGATGTGCCGACCGCTGCACAGCTCGTCGAGTCCGTGCGCGAGTGGCTCGAGCGAGATGTCATCCCGGCGACGCAGGGCCGGCTCCAGTTCCACAGCCGGGTCGCCGTGAACGTGTTGTCCATGGTCGAGCGAGAACTGGCCGTCGGTGCCGAGCTGGACTCGGCTCATGTCGCCCGGCTGTCGCAGCTCGGTTGCGTCGACGATGCCGAGCTGGCAGCACGGATTCGCTCGGGCGAGCTGGACGACCGAGGCCCCGAGGTTCGAGATCTGGTGTGGGCGAGCGTTCGCGACAAGCTCGCCGTGGCGAACCCGAAGTACCTCGGCGCCTGAAACCGGGTTGCGGCCCGGCGGTCAGCGAGCCGCGCGGCGCGGCGACGCAACGGCGACCGGGCGACCCGCGGCGAGCTGGCCGCAGGCTGCGTCGATGTCCGTGCCGCGGTTGCGCCGGACCGTTGCGTTGACGCCGCGGTCGTCGAGCCACTGCCGGAACTCGCGAACCTGGGTGGCCGAACTGCCCGTCGTCGGCCAGCCAGGCGTGGGGTTGAGCGGGATGAGGTTGACGTGAGCGGGGATGCGGAACCGTCGGCACAGAGCGGCGAGTTCGTCGGCATCGGATCGCCGGTCGTTGACGCCGTCGATGAGGGCCCATTCGAAGCTGATCCGCCGGCCCTTCACGGCCAGGTAGTCGGAACATGCGCTCATCAGTTGCTCGAGCGGGTAGCGGCGGTTCATCGGGATCAGGGCGTCACGTGACTCGTCGTTGGCGGCGTGCAGCGAGACGGCGAGGTTCACCGGCAGCGGTCTCCCGGCGAGGCTGCGGATGCCCGGCACGATGCCGATCGTCGAGACGGTGAGGTGCCTCGCCGAGAGCCCGAGGTCGCCGTGGATCCGTTCGATCGCGGCCCAGACGTTTCCTTCGTTCGCGAGCGGCTCGCCCATCCCCATGAACACGACGTTGGCGAGCCTGCGCCCCATGTCACGCGCCTCGCGAGATGCTCGTGCGACCTGTTCGACGATCTCGCCCGTGGTGAGATGGCGGGTGAAGCCCGCCTGGCCGGTGGCGCAGAATCCGCATCCCATGGCGCAACCTGCCTGACTGCTGACGCAGACGGTGACCCGGTCGGGGTACAGCATCAGCACCGTCTCGATGGGGTTGCCGTCGTGCAACCGCCACAGGTACTTGACCGTGTCCCCGTCGTCGCTGACCCGTCGGACCTCCTCGGTCAGGGCCAACGGGAGCGCCGTCTCGAGTGCTTCGCGGAGCGCCTTGGGGAGCGACGTCATCTCCGACGGCGAGGCGAGCTGCTCGTAGAGCCCGCTCCACACCTGGTCGATCCGGTAGCGCGGCTGACCGGCGAGCAGCGCGGTCAGCTCGTCACGGCTGACACCGAAGCGCGTGGACCGGTTCGCAGCGTCGTTCACGATTCGACGTTCACGGTTCGATCGGTGCGCCCGCGAGGGCCTGGTACTGGGCGATCCGGTCGCGGACCACATCGAGACTCGCGACCCAGAACGCCTCGTCGGTCACGTCGATGCCGAACGCTGCGCCGAGTTCCTCGGCGGTGTTCATCCCCGCACGGGAGAGGAGGTCGTCGTAGCCGTCGCGGAACCGATCGGGGTCGACCCGGTACCGGGCGAAGAGACCGAGGCCGAAGAGGAGGCCGTAGGTGTACGGCCAGTTGTAGAAGTGGCTGCCGTAGTAGTGGCCCTTCACGACCCACATCGAGCGATGAGCGCTCGACTGGTCGAGCCCGTCCCCGTAGGCCGCGGCCTGCGATTCGAGCATCAGCTCGTTCAGCTCGCTCACCCCGAGCGTGCGACGTTGGCGACGAGCGAACACTTCGGTCTCGAACAGCCACCTCGAATGGATGTCGACGACCACCTGGGTCGAACCCTGCAGATCGACGTCGAGGAGGGCGAGTCGGTCCGGCCCCTCGAGGTGCTGCAACCCGGCTTCGACCACCAAGGTCTCGCAGAAGATGCTGGCCGTCTCGGCGAGGGCCATCGGGAGGCGCCGCTGGAGCGGCGTCCGGTGGGCGAGTTGGGTGTTGTGATAAGCGTGCCCGAGTTCGTGGGCGGTGGTCTGGGTCGCGTCGGCCGAGCCCGACCAGTTGAGCAGGACCAGCGATCGGTCGTCGACGAAGTCCATGCAGAACGCGCCGCCGACCTTTCCGTCTCGCGGTTCGGCATCGATCCAACGTTCGGCCAGGGCTCGGTCGACCAGACCTGCGAGCCGAGGGCTGAACGTGGCGAACGACTCGCGGACGAGTGCGATGCCCTCGTCCCAACCGATCCGTCCTGCCGCGCTGGGGAGCGGCGCCATGAGGTCCCACCACGGCAGACCCGAGCCGGGTGCGTGCCCGTGCAGGCGTGCCTTGGAGCGCATCCACGCCCGGAAGTGGGGGAGCGATGCGATGATGGCCGACTGCATGGCGTCGAACGTCGGCCGCGACACGCTGTTGGCGAACAACGACGCCTCGAGCGGGGACGACCACGACCGTCGGCGATTGACGATGTTCGCCTCGCCCTTGATGGCGTTGAGCGCCGCTGCTGCTGCCGTGGCCACCTGTGGCCAGGCCTCGAGCTCGGCGTCGTACGCGGCGCGGCGCACGGCCGGGTCGGGGTCGGTGGCGAGACCGCGGACGGCAGGCATCGGCAGACGTCGTGTGCCAGTGGGCAGGTGGACCTCGGCGGTGAGTTGCGAGGTGACCTCTTCGTGCAGCCGGGCCCAGGCCGACGCGCCGGTCGTGCCGAGCTCGGCGTACAGGCCCTCCTCGGCCTCGGACATCTGGTGTGCCGACCGCTCGGCGAGGCGCAGGAGCGGCCCGACGTGGTCGGCGACGGTCGGATGCAGCGCCGCGAGGTCGTCCGGGCCGAGCGCCGAGACCCAATCGGCGAGCCGGGCGACCAGTGGCCGCACACCGGCCTCGGCCACCTCGATCTCGGACAGCAGGGCCTGGGCTCGTTCGTCGCGGGTGTCGGTGGCGACGGTCGCGTACACGTACGCAGCGAGCTGATCGATCCGGCGGACCGTCGTGTTGTAGGCGTCGATCACCGCTGCGCAGGCGGTGGCGTCGTCGGCGGTGGCCGCTCGGGGCTGGACGGCGCGGACGCCGTGGTCGTCGAACAGGGCTCGGAGGCGAACGACATCGGCCCCCATTCGTTCCATCTCGTCGACGAAACTGCGCGAGTCGAACGACTCGTGGACGTCGGCGACGCTCCATGTGGGAAGCAGATCGGTCACGGCGAGGTCTCCTTGGTCGGTGTGCTCACCCCGGCTGGAACCTCCAGGATGAATGCATGGTCGGTGCGCAGGACCGTGAAGCCGAGTGAGCGGTACAACTCGATCGCGGTGTGGTTGGTCGTGTCGACGAACAACATGCCGGTGCCCACCCCGCGACGCTCGATCGAGTCGAGGCCGGCGAGCGTGAGCGCCCTGCCGAGCCCGAGCCCGTGGAAGTCGGGATGCACCGCGATCACGTAGATCTCGCCGACGACAGGCTCGCTGTCGTGGTGGAGCTTGGTCCAGCAGAACGCAGCGAGGCGGCCGTCTCGCTCGTGCAGGAGGAAGCCGGCCGGGTCGAACCACGGCTCTCGTTCGCGCTGGCCGAGGATGGCGACGTCCCAGCCGCCCTGTTCGCCGTGGCCCGCGAACGCAGCGTTGTTCACCTCGAGCCACGCCGCCTCGTCGCTGCCGACCCGGAACGTCCGAACGTCGACGTCGACGGGGGCGCGACGAGCGTCGGCCAGGGGTAGGCCGACGACCATCTGATGCACGGCGCGCTCGGGTGCCATGCCGGCCTCGATCGCAACCGTGTCCGAGAGTGCGTCGTCGCCGAGGACCCACCAGTGGACTGCTCCGCCACCTCGACGGCCCACCAGATCGACGATGCCCGCCACCAGCCCGCGACTCGTGCTCGCCGATCGCTGCTCGACCGCTGCGCCGGCGACCCAGCCGCCGGCGCTCGGTGAGAGCTGGGCGTACCCCACCACGCGGTCGGCTTCGAGCGCCAGTACTCCGCCGATGCAGGGTCGATCCCCGTGGAGCAGATCGAGCCAGAGGTGATCGGACAGAGGACGGTGCCCGAGTCGGGTCGTCACCCGCTCGACCAGGTCGATCACCTCGCGCCGACGGTCGGCGGCGAGCTCGTCACACACCTCGAAGTCGATCACAGGCCCGAGGCTACCCCTGCAGGCCGTAACGTGGCCCCGATGGGCGCTCCACGTACCCCCAAAGGACGAGCTCGAGCCGTGATGCAGCGTCTCGCCGAGGCCTATCCCGAGGCGCTCTGCGAGTTGGACCACTCGAATCCCTTCGAGTTGCTGACGGCGACCATCCTGTCTGCCCAGACGACCGATGCCCGGGTGAACATGGTGACGCCGGCATTGTTCGCCCGGTATCCCGATGCGGCGTCATTGGCGGGGGCGAATGTCGGCGAGGTCGAGGAGATCGTGCGCTCGACCGGCTTCTTCCAGACCAAGGCGCGCAACATCGTCGGCATGGCCGAGGCGCTGGTCGAACGCTTCGGTGGCGAGGTGCCCACCGATCTGGACGCACTCGTCACGCTGCCCGGTGTCGGTCGTAAGACCGCCAACGTGGTGCGCAGCGTGGCGTTCGGCCTGCCAGGGCTTCCGGTCGACACCCACGTCGGTCGCCTCAGCCGGCGACTCGGCCTGACCACGGAGGACGACCCCGTGAAGGTCGAGCTCGAGTTGAACGGCTTCCTGCCGCCCGCCGAGCGCGGGCCGTTCAGCCTGCGGCTGATCCTGCACGGACGGCGAGTCTGCGACGCCAAGTCGCCGCGCTGCGCCGATTGCTCGCTCGAGGACCTGTGCCCGTCATCGACGCTGCCGAGGATTCGCAAGCGCTGAGGCCCGACGGCGAGGGTGCGTCGCAACGGGTTTCGTCGCCGGACGTCGTGCCACCGCTGGTTCAGCCGAGGAGTCGCTCGGCCCGGTCGACGGCGCGCCCGGCAGACCGGAGCGAGCGTTCCGCCTCGAACAGTGCGGCGATGACGTCGTCGTGGTTGCCACCTCGCAGGCCCGGCACCAATGCGACCACCCGCTCTCGGTAGCGCTCGAGTTGGTCGGCGATCGCCGACAGTTCGGCGTGAGCGGAGGATGTCATGTCAGGAGTCTGTCGCCGATCGGTCGTGATGGCGCACACGGGCCGCGCACGGGACCGCACGCGGTGCCATCGACGAGAAACCGGCTTCGTGCAGTCGGTGCCTGTCGGTAGCGTTGACCCGCGTGAAGCCCGTACCGGTCCGAGACGATCTGCGCGCCCTCGAGGGGTACCACTCGCCTCAGGTCGACGTCGCGGTCAGGTTGAACACCAACGAATCCCCGGTCGAACCGCCCGCCGCCTGGCGGGAAGCCTTCGCCGACGAGCTCTCGCGAGTCGAGTGGCACCGGTACCCCGACCGGTCCGCCCGAGCGCTGCGCGCCGAGATCGCTCGTCTGCACGGGGTCGCGCCGGGCAACGTCTTCGTCGCGAACGGTTCGAACGAGGTGCTCCAGACGCTCCTGCTGACGTATGCGGGGCCGGGCCGCACGGTGTTGACGTTCGAGCCGACGTATCAACTGCACGCGCACATCGCGAGGATCACCGGTGCAACGGTGATCGAGGTCGATCGTTCGCCGACGTTCGAACTCGACCCCGGAGTGGCCCGTGCCGCCGTTGCCGAGCACCGGCCCGTGGTCACGTTCCTGTGCTCGCCGAACAACCCCACCGGTCTGGTCGAGCCCGAGGAGAACATCCGAGCCGTGCTCGGTGCCGTCGCCACGCTGCCGACTCCCGGCCTCCTCGTCGTCGACGAGGCCTACGGGCAGTTCGCCGACTGGTCGGCGTTGCCGCTCGTCGACGACGACACCCCGCTCGTGGTCAGTCGTACCTTCTCGAAGACCTGGTCGATGGCGGGGGCGCGTCTCGGGTACCTCGTCGGCCCCACCTGGCTGGTGGCCGAACTCGACAAGGTCGTCCTGCCCTACCACCTCGATGCCGCCAAGCAGATCGCCGGTCGACTCGCGTTGGGTTTCGTCGGCGACATGGAGCACCGCGTGGCCGAACTCGTGGCCGAGCGCGAGCGTCTGGTGGCGGCACTGCGGTCCATGCCGGTCGACGTGTTTCCGAGCGGGGCGAACTTCGTGCTGTTCCGTCCGCGCCGTCGATCGGGCCGAGCGGTGTGGCAGGGTCTCGTCGACCGGAGTGTGCTGGTGCGGGACTGTTCGGGTTGGCCGCGCCTCGACGACTGCCTGAGGGTGACGATCGGAACGACCGCCGAGGACGATGCATTCCTCGCTGCTCTCTCGGAGGTACTCGCATGAGCCGCACAGCCACCCGTCGTCGTGTCACCAAGGAGACCTCGATCGAGCTGACGATCGACCTCGACGGTTCCGGTGAAGCGAGCGCCTCGACGGGGATCCCGTTCTACGACCACATGCTCGAACAGGTCGGCAAGCACGGCGGATTCGACCTGAGCATCCGGGCCGAGGGTGACCTCCACATCGACACCCACCACACGGTCGAGGACGTTGCGATCGCCCTGGGTGAGGCGCTGCGCGAGGCGCTCGCCGACAAGGTCGGCGTCCGCCGCTTCGCGAGCGGTCGCTTCCCGCTCGACGAGGCACTGGTCGACATCGCGCTCGACCTGTCGGGACGGCCCTTCGTGGCGTGGGAGGTCGAGATGCCCGAGTGCTTGCCGCTCGGCCAACCCGCGTTCGACCCGCAGTTGGCCGAGCATGCGATCTCGTCGTTCGCCACGGCGGCGGGGATCACGCTCCACGTGTCGCTCGTGCGTGGCCGCAACGTGCACCACATCATCGAGGCGACGTTCAAGGGTTTGGGGCGCTGCCTCCGCGATGCGGTGCGGGTCGAGGGTTCTGCCTTGCCGTCCACCAAGGGTGTTCTGTGACCGCACGGATCGCGGTGCTCGACTATGGGATCGGGAACCTGCGTTCGGCGCAGAAGGCGCTCGAGCACTGTGGTGCCGATGCGCGCCTGACGGCCGACGCCGCCGAGGTGGCGGCCGCCGACGCCGTGGTGCTTCCCGGTGTCGGTGCGTTCGGTGCCTGCATGGATGCGCTCCGCGCCACGGGTCTCGAACACAGCATCCGCGATGCGATCGAGTCGGGTCGACCGTTCCTCGGCATCTGCGTCGGGATGCAGATGTTGTTCGGGGGCAGCGACGAGACGCCGGAGGCCGAGGGTCTGGGTGTGATCGCCGGCCGGGTGCGCTGGCTGACCGCCGACCTGCCTCGCCCGCAGATGCAGTGGAACCGCCTCGACCTCACCCCAGGCCATCGCCGCGACCCGATGTTCGCGGGTCTCGACGAGTCACCCTGGATGTACTTCGTCCATTCGCTCCATGGTGTTCCGGACGATGGCGACGTCGTCGCTGCGACGTGCGAGTACGGCCACCCGGTGAACGCGGCATTTCGTGCGGGCAACGTGTTCGCCACGCAGTTCCATCCCGAGAAGTCCGGGCGATCCGGCCTGCAGATGCTGGCGAACTTCGTTCGCATCGGCGAGGGGGTACGCACATGAGCATGACCGAGCTGTATCCGGCCATCGACATCCGCGGCGGCAGCGTCGTTCGTCTGCAACAGGGCGACTACGACCACGAGACCAAGTACGGCGACGACCCTGTCGCCGTCGCTGCCGGGTTCGTCGAGCAGGGCGCCACGTGGATCCATGTGGTCGATCTCGACGCTGCACGCTCGGGTTCGCCACAGAACCGCCATGTCGTGGCGGCGATCGCGAGGGCGGTCTCGGGAGCGGCTCGCGTGCAGACCGGCGGTGGGGTTCGGACCGTGGCCGACGCCGAAGTGCTCGCCGATGCCGGTGTCGCCCGGGTCGTGATGGGCTCGGCTGCCGTTCGTGACCCCCAGTTGGTCGACGAGGCCTCGCGGGCGGTGCCCGTGGCGGTAGGGCTCGACCACCGTGGCGGAGAGCTGGCCGTGCACGGCTGGACCGCAGCGAGCGGCGTGCTGCTCGACGAGGCGCTGCACTGGTTCCCGAGCGCCTCGGCGTTCGTGATCACCGACATCGGTCGCGACGGCATGCTGCAGGGCCCCGACGTCGACGGGCTACGGCGCGCCGCCGAGGCGACGCACATCCCGGTGGTCGCCAGCGGGGGCGTGGCGACGCTCGCCGACGTGCTGGCGTGCGCTGCGGTGCCGGGGATCGCCGGGGTCATCACGGGAAAGGCGATCTACGAGGGTCGTTTCACCGTCGCCGACGCCGTCGCCGCGCTCCGGGGAGCGAGCAGGTGAGGGTCGCTCGCGTCATCCCGTGCCTCGATGTCACCGCCGGGCGAGTGGTCAAGGGGGTGAACTTCGTGGGTCTCCGCGACGCCGGTGATCCGGTCGAACTCGCCCAGCGATACGACCGGGAGGGTGCCGACGAGTTGGTGTTCCTCGACATCACGGCATCGTCGGACGGTCGCGACACGATGGTCGACGTCGTTCGCCGGACCGCCGAGCAGGTGTTCATCCCATTCACCGTCGGGGGCGGCATCCGCTCGGTCGCCGATGCTCGGACCATGTTGCGTGCCGGTGCCGACAAGGTGAGCGTCAACACTGCTGCCGTGCAGCGCTCGGAACTGATCACCGAGATCGCCGCCGAGTTCGGATCGCAGTGCGTGGTGTGCGCCATCGACGCCAAGCGACAGAACCAGCGAGCGGGCGCTGGTTCGGGCTTCGAGGTCTACCTCCACGGTGGACGCACGCCCACGGGGATCGATGCCGTCGAGTGGGCGCGACGTGCCGTGCAACTCGGCGCCGGTGAGATCCTGCTCACATCGATGGATCGAGACGGCACCAAGGAGGGCTTCGATCTCGAGCTCACCCGGGCCGTCACCGATGCGGTCTCGGTGCCCGTCATCGCGAGCGGTGGCGTGGGCACGCTCGAGCATCTCGCCCACGGGGTGATCGAGGGGGGCGCCACCGGCGTTCTCGCGGCGAGCATCTTCCACTTCGGGCAGCACACGATCGCCGAGGCGAAGGCAGCCATGGCCTCGGCGGGGATCGACGTCCGGCCCGTCGGATGAACGTCTTCGACGGAACGTCCCGGGTCCTTCCGTTCGAGTTGGGTGCGCCGTTCACGGTGATCGATGGTGGGTTGTCGACCGTTCTCGAAGAGCTGGGCCATCACTCGTCAGGCCTGCTGTGGACGGCGCAACTCGTCCTCGACCAGCCCGAGGTGATCGTCGCCGCGCATCGCCGTTTCGTCGAGGCAGGTGCCGAGGTGGCCATCACCGCGAGCTATCAGGCCAGCGTGGCCGGCTTCGAGCGAGCAGGGGCCGACCGCGCCCGAGCGGTCGCGGCCCTTCGCAGCACCACCGAGTTGGCGCGACGGTCGGGGGCTCGGATCGTCGCGGCGTCGGTCGGTCCCTTCGGTGCCACCCTCGGCGATGGCAGCGAGTACCACGGCCGGTACGAGGCGTCGTGGGACGAGGTGCGCCGATTCCACCGGCGCCGGCTCGAGGTGCTCGTCGACACCGGGCCCGACCTCCTCGCGATCGAGACGATCCCTGGCCGTGTGGAGGCCGAGATCATCCTCGACGAGGTGTCACGCTGCAGCGAGCTCGCCTCGTGGTTGACCATGTCGTGTCGGCCTGACGGAACCACCAGCGCCGGCGAGCCGTTCGAGCAGGCCGTCGCTGCGTTCGAGTCGTCGCCGTCGTTGGCGGCGATCGGTGTGAACTGCACGGCGCCTGACGCGGTCGGTGCTCTGCTCCGCGCGGCACGCCAGGTCACGTCCCTGCCGTTGGTGGCGTATCCCAACCACGGTGCGCACTGGGACGCCGACCGCGAGTGTTGGCTCGGTCAGGGTGACGTGCGCTTCGCCGAGTACCTACCCGACTGGATCGCGTCGGGTGTCCGCCTGGTGGGCGGTTGCTGCGGTGTGGGCACCGACGCGATCGCTCGTCTCGTCCGACTCCGTGCGGAGCTAGGGTCGCGAGCATGAGCAGACAACGCATGCAGTACCGCCGTCTCGGCCGGAGCGGCCTTCAGGTCTCCGTTCTGTCGTTCGGGTCGTGGGTCACCTTCGACAACCAGATGAAGGACGACGTTGCGCTCGAGTGCATGCAGGGTGCCTTCGACGCCGGCTGCAACTTCTTCGACAACGCCGAGGCGTACGCGGCGGGGGAGAGCGAAGCGATCATGGGGCGTGTGTTCCGAGAGCTCGGCTGGGCGCGGCACTCGTACGTCGTCAGCACCAAGTTCTACTGGGGCATTCACGGGCGTGTCCCGAACATGCAGAACACGCTCAACCGCAAGTACCTCATGCAGGCGATCGACCGGTCGCTCGAGCGGATGCAGCTCGAGTTCATCGATCTGGTGTTCTGCCATCGTCCCGACCCGCACACGCCGATCGAAGAAACGGTCTGGGCGATGAGCGACATGATCAGCCAGGGCAAGGTCCTCTACTGGGGGACGAGCGAATGGAGCGCCGACGAGATCCGGGCGGCCTGGGAGATCGCCGAGCGTCATCACCTGCACAAGCCGGTCATGGAGCAGCCGCAGTACAACCTGCTCGCCCGTCGCCGTGTCGAGCAGGAGTACGCACGGCTGTACGACGACATCGGCCTCGGAACGACCATCTGGAGTCCGCTGGCGAGTGGATTGCTCACCGGCAAGTACCGCGCCGGCATCCCCGAGGATTCCCGTGGCGCCGTGCCCGGGTACGAGTGGTTGGCCGATCGGCTGAGCGACCAGGCGTCGCTCGACAAGGTCGAGCGGCTGCGGCCGATCGCCGACGACCTCGGGTGCTCGATGGCGCAGCTGGCCATCGCCTGGTGCGCGGCCAACCCGCATGTCTCGACGGTGATCACCGGCGCGAGCCGGCCGAGTCAGGTGGTCGAGAACTTCGCTGCCATCGAGGTGCTGCCGCTCCTGACGCCCGAGGTCCTCGACCGCATCGACGCAGCAGTCGCCTGACCGTTCATCGTGTCGTCGCCGCCCGCGTCACCCGGGGGCGGTGAGCCCGAGGGTTGCCGTCGCCCAGTCGCACACCTGTCCGAGATGCCCGGCGAAGAAGTGATCTGCCGTCGGGAGCACCGTCGACTCGGTGCTGCGCCACTCGGAGCAGGCCGCCGCCGTGGCGTCAGGCCCGCTGAACTGGTCGTGGCCCGCGACGAGGAGCGCCTTGCGCCGGTGGTCGGATCCGGCCAGTCGGTCGGTACGCATCACGGCGAGCGGTGGTGCAACGGCGAGCCAGCCCTCGAGTCGGGGCACCGTCACGTCGAGGGCGACGGCGGCGCCGAAGGAGTACCCGGCCAGCCAGATCGGTCCGTCGGTCACCGCGGCGAGCGCATCGATCGCGGCTGCTGCGTCGAGTCGCTCGTCGACACCGTCGCCGTGTTCGCCCTCGGAGGAACCGACACCGCGGAAGTCGAACCGTACGACGGCGAGGCCGAGTTCGCCGAATCGTCGGAAGAGCGCATCGACGACGGCGTTGTGTCGGTCGCCACCGAAGCGCGGGTGCGGGTGGCAGATCGCGACGCCGGTGCCGGCCGGGGCGCCGACCGGCGCCGCCAGGTCGGCGGACAACTGCAGTCCGTCGAGCGTGTGCAGGGTGATCTGGTGCGTTTCGACCGCCACGGGGCGCACGGTACCCTGCCGAGGTGGCCGTCGACGACAAGCTCCCGATCAAGATGCTCAACGACCGGGTGCTCGTCCGGATCCCCGAGCGCGATGGCGAGCGTCGTTCGACCGGCGGCATCCTCATTCCCGCCACTGCGCAGATCTCGAAGCGTCTGGTCTGGGCCGAGGTGGTCGCGCTCGGCCAGAACGTGCGTACCGCAGAGGTCGGCGATCAGGTGCTGTTCAGTCCCGACGACCGGTACGAGGTCGAGGTGGGCGGTGCCGACTACATCATGTTGCGCGAACGCGACATCCACGCCGTCGCCGCGAAGCGCATCGAAGCGAGCACCGGTCTGTACCTCTGACCGCGCCCTGGTCGCCGGTGCGGCGCCGGCGGCTGCTGCGACTGCCGCGGCGGAACTCCCTGGGAGCGCGTGGCCCCCGGCTCGTAGCATGGCGTCCATGCCCACTGGCGTGAAGATCGAAGCCACTCCCGAGCAGCTCGCCGGCGTCAGGTACGACGCCGCAGGGTTGGTACCGGCGATTGCTCAAGATGTCGAGACCGGAGAGGTACTGATGGTGGCGTGGATGAACGCCGAGACACTTCGGCTCACGCTCGACGAAGGACGGATGGTCTACTGGAGTCGGAGCCGCCGAGAGGTGTGGCGCAAGGGAGACACCAGCGGTGACGGGCAGTACGTGCAAGAGGCCTACTACGACTGCGATGCCGACGTCTTGCTGTTCAAGGTGATCCAGGACGGTGCAGGCGCCTGCCACACGGGAGCTCGGACCTGCTTCCACCGCCGGTTCGGTGCCTCGTGAACGAGTTGATGATGCGGCCGACGCGCGACGAGTTCCGCTCGCTCGCCGCCGAGCACACGGTGGTCCCGGTGTGGACCGAGCTGCTCGCCGATCTCGAGACGCCGGTGGCGGCGTTCGCGAAGCTCGTCGGTGAGGGCACCGGGTTCCTGCTCGAGTCCGTCGAGCACGGCGAGCGCTGGAGCCGGTTCAGCTTCGTCGGCCGTGACCCGGTCGCGACCCTGGTCCTGCGGGGTGGAGAGATCACCGTCAGCGGCGACCTGAGTGCGCACGTGCCGACCGACCGCGGCATGCTCGCTGCACTCGATGCGCTGGTCGCCCACTATCGGGCGCCGATCATCCCCGACCTGCCTCCGCTGCAGAGCGGCGTCATGGGCTACCTCGGCTACGACATCGTGCGTGAGGTCGAGCGACTCCCCGACGCCCCACACGACGATCGTGGCCTGCCCGATGCGATCATGAGCGTCATCGGTTCGCTCGCAGCGTTCGACCACTGGCGCCAGCGTGTGTATCTCATCGAGAGCGTGCCGGTCCTCGGCCTCGACGGCGAGCAGCTCGATGCTGCGTACGACGCAGCCTGCCGGCGGGTCGAGCGGGCCGTCGACGACCTGGCTCGTCCGCTCAGCTATGTGCCGGTGCCCCCTCCGCAGGCCGGTGCGACGACACCCGAGGTGCGCAGCAGCATGGGTGGTGGCATGTATCAGCGCGCGGTCGAGGTGGCGAAAGAGCACATTCTCGCCGGCGACATCTTCCAGGTGGTCCTGGCCCAGCGGTACGACATCCAGCTCGATGCCGATCCGTTCGATTTCTACCGTGTGCTGCGCCAGGTGAATCCGAGTCCGTACATGTACTTCCTCCGCCATCCGGAGATCACCATCGCCGGCAGTTCGCCCGAGCCGATGGTGCAGGTGCTCGGACGCAAGGTGGTGAGCCGACCGATCGCGGGCACGCGTCGCCGCGGTCGTGACGACGAGGACGACCGCCGCATGGCGGGCGAACTGAAGGAGAACCCGAAGGAGGTCGCCGAGCACATCATGCTGGTCGACCTCGCCCGCAACGACGTGGGTCGCGTGGCGCGTTTCGGCACGGTGCAGGTCGACGAGCTGATGACGCTCGAGCGATACAGCCACGTGATGCACCTGACGTCACAGGTGAGCGGCGAGTTGGTCGACGGCAAGACACCGATCGACGTGCTTCGGGCGACGCTTCCGGCCGGCACGGTGAGCGGCGCCCCGAAGGTTCGGGCGATGGAGATCATCGATTCGCTCGAACCGGTGAAGCGCGGCCCGTATGCGGGTGTGGTCGGGTACGTCGACTTCAGCGGCAACCTCGACACGGCGATCGCGATCCGGACGATGTTCGCCGGCCCGCACGGAGCGTCGTTCCAGGCCGGTGCCGGCATCGTCGCCGACAGCGTGCCCGACGACGAGGACCTCGAGTGCCGCAACAAGGCAGCGGCGCTGCTCGCCGCAGTACCAGCGGCGCGGGTGATGACGACCCGACGCCGCGAGCGGGGAACGACTGCCTGACGCGCGTCGGGCCGGCGAGTGGCCGAATCGCTGGTCGGTCAGACCAACGTCGCGACGAGCAGGATCGTGCCGAGCGCCCCGATCAGGGCTGTGCCCAGGACGGCGAGCGCAGCGAGGCCCGGGACCCGCGTGATGGTCCGAACGGTGACGAAGAGTGCAGGCAGTTCGTGGCGGCGAGCGAAGAGCTCACTGCGGAGTGCCCCGAAGCTGCGAGCCTGCGACCCGAGCGCCACCCCCGAGTCGTGATCGATGAGGACCCCGCTCGCCGAGCTCGACGACGCGAAGAAACGGCGGAGGTCGTCGACCAGGTTGCCGGCGAGCCTGATGGTCGATCGGACGAGCAACCAGGCGGCGATCGCCGCCGCGAACGGCGCGATGCAGATGACTCCACCGACGACCGTCCATCCGACGCTCCCGTCGAAGGCCCACCAGCCGGTGACGAAGGTGGCGACACCCACGACGAGCGTCACCAGGATCGTCGCGAGCGCAAGGCGGTCGAGTCGGCCCAGCGTTCGGCGCATCCCTCTGGACGCCGTGGCGGTCAGGCGTTCGATGTCGGCCACGAGACCAGTGTGCCACGCCTGATGTGTCGCGCCCGATGTGTCGCGCCCGATGTGCCGTGCCCGGGTCGCCCTGCGACACTGGGAGCATGTTCTGGACCGAAGTCGAACGGGACGTGCTGCAGGTGTCGGGACCTGACGCGTTCACCTACCTGCAGTCGCAGTTGTCGAACGACCTCAGGCCACTGGGTGTCGGAGACTCGCTCTGGTCGTTCGTGCTCGAGCCGGCCGGTCGGATCGACGCGCTGGCGCGCGTCTGGCGAACGGCAGACGACACGTTCGTCCTCGACACCGACGCCGGCGCTGGAGACGCACTCGTGCTCCGGCTGCAGCGGTTCAAGATCCGGGTGAGGGCCGACATCGAGCGACTCGACTGGCGTTGCATCGCGGTGCGCGGCGATGCGGCCGGTGCCGTCGACGCCATCGACGGTCTCGCCGCCTGGGGTGGCGGCGTCGACCTGCTCGGTCCCGACGTGGTGCCGCCGGCGGGTGTTGCGGAGGGCACGCCGGACGATCTGCTCGCCGCCCGGATCGAGGCGTCCTGGCCAGCGATGCCGAGCGAGATCGAGTCGGGTCGGACGATCCCCGCCGAGACCGGACTGACGACCGTTGCCGTGAGTTTCACCAAGGGTTGTTACCCGGGCCAGGAGCTGGTCGAGCGCATGGACAGCCGTGGTGCGACGGCGCCGCGCCTGCTGAAGGTGGTCGACGTCGCCCCCGGTACGCAGGTCGGTGATCCGGTGACGCTCGACGGCGTCGAGGTCGGTCAGGTCACCTCGGTGGCGGGCAGCCGTGCGCTCGCCTTCGTCAAGCGTTCGGCACGCGACGCGCTGTCCGGCTGAACCGGCGCACGTCGGTCACTCGGCGAGCATGGCTCGCAACTGCCCGAACCGCGGATCGTTGCGGAGGGCGACGAACTCGGGAGCGCCGTCCAGGGTCGCGACCAGACCGCCCGGGTCGGTGTCGGCCTCGTGGGCTGCGCGGAGCCATGCCAGGGCGGTCTCGGTGTCGCCGAGTGCGGCTGCAGAGCGAGCGACCGTCGCCGCCATCGACGTCGATCGGTGCCGACCGAAGCTCTGCGCCGCGTAGCGAGCGGCCTCGTCGGGCTGTCCGATGCGCAGCAGGACGTTCGCCAGCACGTGCTCGCTGTGCGAACGCCCGAGGGGCAGCGGCCGCGGGAGCAGGTCGGCGACGGCCGCGAGTTCGCTCGGCGATGCGTGTTCGGGCGGCCACCAGTCGATGGGGCCGGTCTCGGCGAAGTCGGCGAGCATGACCTGCCGCGCGACGTCGGGGTGGCCGTGCCGCAGTTGCTGCACGGCGCGGAACCACGGAGATGGGATCATCCCCGGTGGCATCTGCTCGACACGCCCGCTCTGCCATGCCTCGGCCTCGGCCTCGGCCGCTGCCCTCGCCGCCCGGCTGCGACCGTCACCGCGTGCGCCGGCGAGCATCTGGACCTGCAACACGAGCGGTAGCACGGCGAACACCGCCAACCCGCCGGTGTCGGGTGTGGCGAACAGCACGAGCGCGGTGGCAGCGGTGACGACGATGCTGAACCAGAGCATGACCGATCTCGACCGGCCCGGGATCAGTCGGTCGAGACCGGCTAGGACGATGTTGCCGCCGTCGAGGGGCAGCACGGGGAACAGGTTGAGCGCACCCATCACCGGTCCCGTCCACCAGATGGCGAGCGCAGCCTCGCTGCGCGCATACGACGGAGCGTGCAGCGGATCGACGCCCATCGCTGCGAGGACGGCGACACCGACACCGATCTGGACCGCAGGACCGGCGATCGAGATACCCGCTCGCTCCCACCTGCGTAGTGGCCGGGTCGGCACGAACGACGCATAACCGGCGAGGAAGTCGAGCGCGATCTCGGCCCGAGCGCCGGTTGCCCGCGCGGCAACTGCATGGCCGAGTTCGTGCACGAGCGTGAGGACCGCCGCCGAGCCGGCGATCCACAGTCCGAGTTCGCCGCCGTTCACGACGATGACGAGCCCGAGGAAGACGATGAACCCGGGACGGATGTGGACAGGGAATCCGAGCACCCGCATCGACAGAGGAGATGACTGCGGCCGGGCCATGTGCGAGCGAGCCTACCAGGGTGCCGAAAACCGCCGCCCGAGTTGGTCGAGGGGGCTGCTACCAGCGAGTACGTTGTCGCCCGGGGGGAGATCGACACGCTGGGAGGAACAGTGGATCTGGTCAAGTATTGGAAGGTCGTGGTGCTCGAGCGCTACGCCACGTTCGACGGCAGGGCGCGCCGAGCGGAGTTCTGGTGGTTCGCGCTCGCGAACATCGTCATCAACATCGTGCTGTCGATCCTCGGCGAAGCCTCGGGTCTGTTCGCCGTGATCTCCGTGCTGTACGGCCTCGCCGTGCTGGTGCCCGGGATCGCGGTCGGTGTCCGACGACTGCACGACATCGACAAGTCGGGATGGTTCCTGCTGCTCGCGCTCATCCCGATCGTCGGTGCGATCATCCTGCTCGTGTGGGCGGCCACCGACGGGACGCGGGGACCGAACCGTTACGGCGCGTCCGAGAAGTACCCGTCCTGATTGCGTCGAGGCTCG
>JBDKIV010000096.1:0-11398 GCA_039796935.1 Actinomycetota bacterium
TCACCCGTCGCCGGCTCGTGGGCGACGGGTTCGGCCAGCGCTCGCGTCGGCGCTGAAACCGACCCCGGCTCAGTCGCTCGAGTCGCGGCGCATGCCGGCGCTCCGGCGCAGCGCGGCCACCTGACGCATCGCCTGGTCGCCGAGCGCACGCACGTGCCGCTCGGCCACGACCACGGTGGCGACTGCACCGAGGAACGCCGCGAACGCCAAGTACGGGCTGACCGCCAGCAGCAGCACGCACACTGCCACCAGGAGCACGCCGCCGAACACGGCGAGCAGGAGCGACCGACGCGACCCGGACGATGTCGGCGACAGCTCTCTCGCGAAGTTCGGGTCGCGGTGGAGCTGTTCCTCGATCTCGCGCAAGATGCGTTGTTCGTCTTCGGAGAGCGGCATGGAATCTCCTCGTGGGCCGAGCCGTCATTCTTCCATGTCTCGCGCGTGCTGACAACGCGAGGGGGCCGACCCGTCAGGCGCGGTCAGGTCCCCACTGCTGCGCACCAGGTCGGACGAGGCGCAGACCGTCACCCGACACCGCGCTCGCCGGACCGATCGACCCCGAACCGAATCTGGCACGGATCGCATCGATCGTCTCGGAGGCCGCCTCCCAGTCCTGCTCGGACGACACCTCGCCCGACAGAAGGTCGTCGAGACTCAGCTGCTCGACCGGTTCACCGAAGCCGCTCACGCTGATTCCGAGCAACCGGACCCCGTTCGAGACATCGAGTCGACGGAGCATGGGTTCGACGGCGGCGAGGATCGCCCGAGCCGTCACCACCGGCGCCGGCACGGTGTGCGAGCGCGTGACGGTCGAGAAGTCGGCGAACCGGACCTTGAGACCGATCGTACGGGCCCCCGAACCCGACGAGCGGAGGCGGGCCGCAACGGCATCGGCAAGCCGAACCGCCTCGCGGAGCAGTTCGTCGTGGGAGTGACGATCGACGGCGAAGGTCTCCTCGTGGCCGATCGACTTGACGTCACGGCCCACCTCGACCGGCCGGGCATCGCGGCCCCAGGCGAGGTCGTGCAGGTGCCGTCCGTGGGCTTTGCCCAGCGCTGCGCTGAGCGTCGCCACGTCGAGCGCTGCGAGATCGGCCACCGTTCGGACCCCGAAACGCTCGAGGCGCTCGAGGGTCGCCGGCCCGACACCCCACAGCGCAGACACCGGGAGCGGGTGCAGGAAGTCGAGTTCCTTGCCCGGTTCGATCAGCAACACGCCTGCTCCGGGAAGGACTGCGTCGGGCGTGACCCGCGGCTTGGCCGCCTTCGACGCCAACTTGGCCACGAACTTCGACGACGCCCCACCGACCGAGCAGGCCAGCGCGAGTTCGTCGGCGATCTCGGCCCGGACCCGCTCGGCGATCGCCTGCGCCGAGCCGAAGAGCCGGATCGAACCGGTGACGTCGAGAAATGCCTCGTCGAGCGCGAGCGGCTCGACGAGCGGCGTCACACGATGGAAGATCTCGTGCACCTCGCGGCTGACCTGTGCGTACAGGTCGTGATCGCCGGGCAGGAACACCGCATCCGGGCAGCGACGGCGTGCCGTCACCGACGGCATCGCCGAGAACACGCCGAAACGACGAGCTTCGTACGATGCAGCCGCGACCACGCCACGCGACCCGGTGCCACCCACCACGACGGGCCGCCCCCGCAACTCCGGCCTGCGTCGCAGTTCGACGCCCACGTAGAAGGCGTCCATGTCGACGTGCAGGATCGTCCGGTCGCCGGCGCGACCCGACTGACTCCGATCGGCGTCGGGTGCGCTCATCGAACCCGGTGCACCTGCATGTTCTGGCGGTCGGTTCCCTCGACATGGAACCCGAACTCGGCCGTCGACGACGACTCGCGTTGCCACGCATCGACCAGCCATTCGCCGATCGGGACCTGGATCCACTGAGGGCTCGCCACGAGCACTCCGGGCACCTCGCCCCGGGGCACCACCCGGCACGACTCGACGATGCCGTCCGGGTCGTCGAGGGCCATGTCATCGTGGACCTCACCGATGACGCTCGCCTCCCAGGTCTCGACCTGCATGATCCAGCCGAGCCCGGGCGCAGCCACCTCGACCCGGTAGGCGCACCGGAGCAGCCGGTCGACCACGAGACCGGTCTCTTCCCGGACCTCGCGAACCAGGCCATCGGCGATCGACTCACCCTCGTCGATGACACCGCCCGGAGGCGTCCAGTCGACACTCTGGTCACGACGACGATTGGCGACCAGCACCAGCCCGTCATCCTGACGGATCAACGCTCCGGCGACAGTCCACGGCCTCACGAGGCACAGTGTGCCACAGTCACCCGGAGACAGAACACACGTTCGCCGTCAGCCGCCGAGTGCGCGGCGGCGACGACGGCCCCCGAAGTCCGCCGCCCACAGTCTCAACACCAGCAGCGTCGCCTCGCGGACGATCGAACCGGTGAACTTGGACTCCCCCTCGGTCCGGTCCCGGAACGTGATCGGGAACTCGACCACTCGACCGCCGAGACGAACGATCCGGTAGGTCATCTCGACCTGGAACCCGTAGCCCTCGGCTGCCACCGTGTCGAAGGACATCCGTTCGAGCGCCTCCGAGCGGTAGGCGCGGTACCCGGCCGTCACATCGTTGATCGCCAGGCCCAGCACGCCCGCCGCGTACCGGTTGCCCCAACGCGAGACCCAGCGACGCGCCCGGGGCCAGTTGAGCGTGATCCCACCCGGCACATAGCGACTCCCGATCGCCACATCGGCGCCGTGCTCGACGATCGCCACCAGGGCAGGAAGGGCGGTCGGATCGTGGGACAGGTCGGCATCCATCTGCACGCAGATCTCGGCACCCGCCCGGATCGCCTCGCGCAGACCGGCGCGGTAGGCAGCCCCCAGCCCGTCCTTCGACGTGCGTCGCACGACCCGCACCAGACCGAGCTCGGCGCCGAGGCGCTCGGCACGATCCGCGGTGCC
Source organism: Actinomycetota bacterium (assembly GCA_039796935.1). Classification (GTDB taxonomy): domain Bacteria; phylum Actinomycetota; class Acidimicrobiia; order Acidimicrobiales; family Ilumatobacteraceae; genus VFMC01. The sequence continues at coordinate 2,938 of JBDKIV010000096.1, forward strand.
GTCGGGGCTACCGTCATCGACCACCAGGACATCGGCGGTAGGCAGCTCGGAACGAACCGCCCGGATGAGTGTCTCGATGTTGTCGGCCTCGTTGTAGGTGGGCACCACCACCGTGACACGCATGATCGGGCAGGCTACTCCGAACCCCGGGGCGACCTCGTAGATTGTCCCACGTGGCCGACACCGAACAACGCCCGCTCTCGGCGCTCCCCTCCCCTGCAGCCCGAGCCGCCGCCTTCACGGCGATCCTCCTCGGCGGGGCCGTCGGTGGGCTGATCGGGTATCTCCTCGTCGACATCCAGTGCGACGGCGATTGCGGGGTCCCGCTCGGCATCGGCACCCTCGTCGGGGCTGTCCTCGCAGCCGGAGGGATGAGCATCGTGGCGGTGCTCGTCCTTCGCGCCCTCGGTGAATGGCGCGAGGTCGAGCGACGCGAGCAGAGCATCCAACGGTGAGCGGATCCCTCGGAGCGTTGCTCGAACTCGCCTGCAGCGTCGCACGCGAAGCCGGTGCACTCGCCGCCGCTGGGCGAGCCCAGGGTGTGCCGCTGACCGACTCGAAGACGACCCTGACCGACATGGTCACCGAGTACGACCGAGCGACCGAGGCGCTCGTCGTCGAGCGACTCCGAACCGCTCGGCCGACTGACGGTCTGGTCGGCGAAGAGGGCAGCGACATCACCGGGTCGTCGGGGATCACCTGGATCATCGACCCGATCGACGGCACCACCAACTTCCTGTACGACCTGCCGCTCTGGGCGGTGTCGATCGGCGCGGCCGACGACCACGGCGGCCTCGTCGGAGCGGTCTACATCCCGGTCCTCGACGAACTCTTCGCTGCCGCCCGGGGCGAGGGCGCCACACTCAACGGCCGATCGATACGGTGCGGCGCCGTCTCGGACCCCGCACTGGCACTGCTCGCCACAGGGTTCGCCTACCGGCCCGATCGCCGCGCCGCCCAGGGCGTGCGCGTCGCACGGCTCCTGCCCCATGTGCGCGACATCCGCCGCATGGGAGCAGCGTCGGTCGATCTCTGCTACGTGGCCGCGGGCCGACTCGATGCCTATTTCGAGGAAGGTCTCCATCCGTGGGACTACGCCGCCGGTGGCCTCATCGCGGCCGAAGCGGGCTGCCGGACCGGGGATCTCGTCGGTGGACCGCCGTCGGGCAGAGGCGTCCTCGCCGCCAATCCCGAGTTGTTCGACGCACTCCGACCGCTCGTCGTCGACGCAGCCGAGCCGCACACGACGGCCTGAGTCCTGCCATGATGTGAGGGTGGGTACGCGGATCCTGGCAGTCGAAGATGACGAGCGCATCCGCTCTGCCGTCAAGCTGGCGCTCGAGGACGAGGGTTGGACGGTCGACGAAGCAGGGAGCGGCGAAGAGGCGATCGAGCTGTTCACCCGCTCTGCACCCGATGTCGTGCTGATCGACATCATGCTCCCAGGCATCGACGGGTTCGAACTGTGCCGCACGCTTCGCCGCTCGAGCGCCGTGCCGATCGTCATGGTGACCGCGCGTGCCGACACCCACGACGTCGTCGCCGGCCTCGAGGCCGGAGCAGACGACTACATGACGAAGCCGTTCGCCCCGAAAGAACTCTCGGCACGAATCCGGGCGCTCCTGCGCCGCATCCGGCCGATCGTGCCCGGGCACGCAAAGCTGGTGTTCGGCAATCTCGAGCTCGTTCCCGACGAGGGCAAGGTCCTCCGTGACGGCGCCGAGGTCAAACTCACGAAGACCGAGTTCCGACTCCTGTGCGAGTTGGCTCAGAACCCGGGCCGCGTCTTCAGCCGTGAAAGCCTCCTCGACAAGGTGTGGGGATACGACTACTTCGGTGACGGGCGACTGGTCGACGTGCACGTGCGCCGACTGCGGACGAAGGTCGAGGCCGACCCGGCCAACCCTCGTCATGTGGTCACCGTGCGTGGCCTCGGGTACCGCTTGCAGTCGTGACCCTCACGGAAGCCGCCGCTCCCATCGACGATCCAGCTCGCACCGCCTCGAGGTCCGAGCGGGTGCGAGCGAGCATCGGGCGCCTGCACCCCGGTCGGCCCGGGCTTCGCACCCGGGTGCTGCTCATGTTCTCGCTGGGCTCGCTCCTGCTCGCCGCCTTCTTGGCCGGTGCGGCGTACAGCTTCACCCGCAGCAGCCTCGTCACGCAGCGCGACAACGTCGCCGTGGATGACGCATCCCGACACGCAGCCACGGCCGATGCCGAACTCGGGGCTCTGCCCGCTGACGCCTCCGGAGCGATCAGCCGACTCCAAGAGCAGGGGGTCGAACGGATCGCCATCCTGTACGCAGGCGACTGGCGAGCAGGCTCGCCGCTGTTCACCGAAGACGACATCCCGACCGCGCTGCTCGCCCGTGTCGTCGACGACCGGGTCGCTTCACGGATGACCGTTCGGCTCGACGACGACACCACGGCCATCGTCGTCGGCGTCCCGCTCCTCGACGCCGGAGCCTCGTACTTCGAATCGGTCGCCCTCGACGACGTCGACGAGACACTCGACAGCGTGGCGCTCTCACTGCTCTTCGGGGCCATGATCACGTCGATGTTCGGTGTCGTCCTCGGCTGGTTCGTCGCCAGCCGCGCAGTACGCCCGCTCAGCGAAGCAGCCCAGGCAGCACAGCTCATCGCCGGAGGACGTCTCGACACCCGACTCGAACCCAGCGACGACCACGATCTCCGCGTGTTGGCCGACTCCTTCAACGACATGGCATCTGCCCTGCAACTGCGGGTCGAGCGTGACGCCCGCTTCGCCAGCGACGTCAGTCACGAACTCCGCTCACCGCTGATGACACTCGCTGCCAGCGTCGAAGTGATGCAGGGCCGCCGTGACGACATGCCCGAACGTGCCCAGGTGGCCCTCGACCTGCTGGTCAGCGACGTCGCACGATTCCAGGGGCTCGTCGAAGATCTCCTCGAGATCTCCCGCTTCGACGCAGGAGCCATCCGACTGAACCGGGACGAACTCGTGGTTGCCGAGTTCGTCCGCCAGGCCGTCGCGGTGTCGAGCATGCCGGACACGCCGGTCGAGGTGAGCGAACGAGCCGAGCACCTGGTGATGGAAGGAGACCGCCGCCGGCTCGCCCGAGTCGTCGCCAACCTCATCGACAACGCACGTCTCCACGGCGGAGGCACCGCCGAGATCAGCGTCACCGTCGCCGAGTTCGACAGTGACCCCATCGGTCACGTCTGGATCGCGATCGAGGATCACGGCCCGGGTGTGCCCGTGGACGAACGCGAGCTCGTCTTCGAGCGGTTCGCACGCGGTGGTGTAGCGGGTCGGCGTTCGGGGAGCGACGGCGCAGGCCTCGGTCTGGCACTCGTCGACGAGCACATCCGGATGCACGGCGGACGGGTGTGGGTCGAGGATCGACGCGACGCAGAGCAAGGGGCCCGTTTCGTCCTCGAGCTACCGGCCGAGGAGATCGTCGAATGAGACGCTTCACCGCCACGGCCTTCGTCATGCTGGTCGCTCTGTCGACGGGCTGCGCGATCGCCGTCGACGACGCGCCGCGTGACATCGCCACCGAAGCGGACGGCGCGATCACCGAGTCGAGCGGACAGGTACCGACGGCCGCCGGTGGAAGCGGACGCATCTACCTCGTCACGGGTGGCGGCAGTGGACAGGCTGCACGGATCCAGTCCGTCACTCGCGATCTCGACGACGACGTCGACGCCGCAGCGACTGCGCTGCTCGCCGGTCCGAACATCGACGAGACGACCGCCGGACTTCGAACCGCCATCCCGCCGGAGCTCACCGTCTCCGACGTACGGCGCGTCGGCAACGTCGTGGTCGTCGACGTCAGCCCGGAACTCGGCGAACTCGCCGGCACCTCGCTCGTGCTCGCTCTCGCGCAGATCGTCTGCACGTTCGACTCGCTCGACGGGGTCGAGGGGGTGAGCGTCACGATCGGCGGCGAGCCACGAGCGTGGCCGGACGGAACCGGTGACCTGAGCGACCTGCCCCTCAGCAGCTTCGACTATCCCGGTCTCGAACGAACCAGCCAGCCCGACTATCCGGCGACTCCTGGCGACTGACGGGAGTCACCCGAAGAAGACCGACGCCACCTCACGGTACAGATCGAGATCGAGCGTCCGGGTTCGACCTCCCGCCACCGACAACGGCACCAACTCGATCTCGGTCCCGCGCAAGGCCGTCATCGACCCCCAGGCCCGGGCGTGGACCGCGTCGATCGCCGCGATGCCGAAGCGCGTGGCCAGGACACGATCGAACGCCGTCGGTGTTCCCCCGCGCTGGATGTGACCCAGCATCACGACGCGGGCGTCGAACCCGGTGCGTTCGGCAATCGCATGGGCGACCGTGTCGGCGATGCCGCCGAGGCGGACGTGGCCGAACTGATCCCTCACCCTCGTCTGCTCGGGCGCATGGTCGAGGGCAGGCTCGGCCCCTTCTGCGACCACGACGATCGACGCGTACCGTCCGCGATCGTGCCGGCGGCGAAGCACTGCGCACACCTCGTCGATGTCGAAGGGCTGCTCGGGAACCAAGATGACGGTCGCTCCCCCGGCGATGCCGGCGTGCGTGGCGATCCAGCCCGCATGTCGACCCATCACCTCGACGACGATCACGCGGTCGTGGCTCTCGGCCGTCGTGTGCAGTCGGTCGATCGCATCGGTGGCGACCTGCACCGCCGTGTTGAACCCGAACGTGAGGTCGGTTCCCTCCACATCGTTGTCGATCGTCTTCGGCACACCGACGATCGGCAGTCCCTCCTCGGTCACGAGTTTGTCGGCAACGCTGAGCGAGCCGTTCCCTCCGATGACGACGAGCGCATCGATCTCGAGATCACGAAAGGACGCTCTCACCCTGTCGACACCGTCGGCATGATCGAACGGACTGCCGCGACGGGTACCGAGCAGTGTTCCGCCGCGGGGCAGCATGCCGCGAAGTGAGGCCACGTCGAGTTCGAGGTAGCGCTGCTCCATCACCCCGTCCCATGCGTCGAGGAACCCGACGACTTCGTCGCCGTAGAACTGCTCACCCTTTCGGACGACGGCCCGGATGACCGCGTTCAGGCCGGGACAATCGCCGCCGCCGGTCAGGATGCCCACACGCATGGCCCCAGGCTACGCGAGGCCGGGTCGAATCGAATCGACTCCGCCCCGATGGCTCGTAAGATGCGGACCGATGTCATGGAATTCTTCTCGTCCGGTTCCGTGGGCTCGACTCGTGCGCGACTGGGTGACCTACGTCGGGATCATGACCGTCGTGCTGCTGGTCATCTATCGAGATCGCCTGACACCGGGTCTGTTCGCCGGCCTGTTCGCCAGCGGCCCGATCTTCGTTGCTCTCGGAGCGCTCCTCGCGAAGTTCGGGTACCAGCGCAAGACCTTGCGCGACCTGCGGAACGAATCCTCGAGCCGGACGCCTCGCTCGGCCGGCACAGACACGTCCGCTCCGACGGCACGGCCAAGACCTGCGCCCACCAAGCGCACCTCGACCGGCACCCAGAGACCCGGCACCAAACGCCGCCGCTGACCAACCCCGAATGCGTGAGGTCTCACCCGGTCCTGCCGGGCGAGACCTCACGCGTTCGCTATGGTTTCGGGGCATGGCTGGGGCTGCGACGGGGACGGCAACCGGGTCGTGCGTCATCGCGATCGATGCCGGCACGACCGGGGTTCGCAGCCGGGCATTCTCGACCGACCCGACGCTGGCTTGGTCCTCGTACCGGGAGTTCACCCAGCACTACCCGCACCCCGGCTGGGTCGAGCACGATCCCGTCGAGATCTGGGATGCCGTTCGGTCGACCTTGGTCGACGTGATCGACCGGGCCGAGGCGGCAGGCACCAGCGTCGCGGCCATCGGCATCACCAACCAGCGCGAGACCGTCCTGGCATGGAGTCGCTCGACCGGACGACCCTACGGAACCGCTGTCGTCTGGCAGGACCGGCGCACCGCCGATCGATGCGCCGAACTCGAAGCCGCCGGCGCGCTCACGACGGTGCGAGAACGAACCGGGCTCGTGCTCGACCCCTACTTCTCGGGGACCAAGATCGAGTGGCTGCTCCGCCATCGGGACATCCCTCGGGGCCCCGATCTGGCTGTCGGCACGATCGACTCGTGGATCATCTGGAACCTCACCGGCGGATCGGTTCATGCCACCGACGCGTCGAACGCCAGTCGGACGATGCTGTTCGACATCCGCGACATGGCGTGGTCGGACGACTTGTGCGATCTGCTCGGCGTGCCGACCGCCTGCCTGCCCGACGTGCGGCCATCGAGCGGCCGGTTCGGCCTGACCGTCGAGAGCGGGCGAATCCCGGCGGGCATCCCCATCTCGGGTGTCGCCGGTGACCAGCAAGCTGCGCTGTTCGGTCAGGCCTGTGTCGAGCCGGGCATGACGAAGAACACCTACGGCACCGGCAGTTTCGTCCTCATGAACGTCGGTAGCGACATCCCACCGGTGGCCGAAGGGATGCTGACCACTGTGGCATGGGTCCTCGCCGACCGAACTCCGACGTATGCACTCGAGGGCGCCATCTTCGTGACGGGCGCAGCCGTGCAGTGGCTCCGCGACGGACTCGGTGTCATCGAACGTGCGAGCGACATCGGTCCACTCGCAGCCAGCGTCAGCGACAGCGGCGGGGTGATGCTCGTGCCGGCGTTCACCGGCCTCGGCAGTCCCTGGTGGGATCCGTACGCCCGGGGAACCATGCTCGGGATCACCCGTGGTACGACGCGAGCACACATCGCTCGAGCGACGATCGAGTCGATGGCGCTCCAGACCCGCGATGTCGTTCAGGCGATGGTCACGGCAAGCGGCACACCGATCAGCGACCTGCGGGTCGACGGCGGCGCCTCGGTCGACGACCTCCTGATGCAGGTGCAAGCCGACCAGTTGGGTGTCACCGTTCGACGATCACGCGAATCCGAGTCGACGGCCCTCGGCGCAGCGATGCTGGCCGGATTGGCCGAGGGTGTCTGGGGATCGCTCGATGCCGTGTCGGCCCGGTGGGAACTCGACGCCGAGTTCGCCCCGGCTGGCGGCGCTTCAGCCGTCACAGCCGAGCAGTTGCACACGCAGTGGCTCCGGGCCGTCGACAGATCTCGGTCGTGGGAGACCGGCTGACCGACTCAGCACAGCGCCGGCTCGGCGAGCGCCGAGACGAGCCGGCAGAACAGTCCGATCTGCTGACGCTCTCGGGCATGGATCGCCCGACCGGCGCGGCCGACCGCCACGGTCACCCCCAACGAGGTCTCCCCGGGCCGAGAGGGGACCGGCAGACGACCCCACGCCACATCGCTCGGCGCGCCGGCATGGTCGTCGGTCAGATGACGGCTGCCCTGGAGGAACGCCGACAACCACGCCGAATCGGGTCGCTCCCCCGTGGCTGCGAGCACCTCCTCGGTGTCGTGATCGAGCGCAACGACCCAGGTGGCGTCGACGAGCTCGCCAAGACGCGCACACAGCACGGCGAGCCGATCGGCAGCCGGCGACTCGACCAGTTCGGCTGCGACCTCGAGCACCATCACGCCGATGTCGGCGTGCGGGCGCACCACGGGCCGGATCTCCTCGACCGCCACGCCGTCCACCTGACAGATCTCGGCGACGAGCAGGTCGAGGACCTCGCTACCGGGAACGGTGACGACGAGTTCGTCGACCGCTCGCCCACCGCCCCGCTCGAGGATGTCGATCCCGACGACGTCACCCCGGACGGCACCGATCCGGCTCGCGACCTGACCGAGCGCGCCGGGGCGGTCGGGAAGCCAGACTCGGACGATGAAGGTCTCCACGGAGGCGACGGTACCCGTCGGCGCGCACCGGCGCGTGACCGCTCTGTGACGACCATGTGAACCGTGCCACAGGCGCGGAGCCACACCCGTTGCTCGGACCGCACGTGTTCGTGTCACCATGAGGGGCATGGCCAATGAACTCCCCGACGACTGCATCCACGTGGTGATCGAGATTCCTCGCGGCAGCCGCAACAAGTACGAGATCGACCACGCGACCGGCCGGGTCTTCCTCGACCGTCGTCTGTTCACGGCCACCACCTACCCCGCCGACTACGGCTTCATCCCCGACACGCTGGGCGGTGACGGGGACCCGCTCGATGCACTCGTCCTGCTCGAGGATCCCGTCTATCCCGGGGTCTGGGTGCAGGCCCGGCCGCTCGGGGTGCTGTACATGCGCGACGAGGCCGGTGAGGACGCCAAGATCATCTGCGTGCCACCGCGCGAGCCGCGCTGGAACGATGTACACGACCTGTCCGACCTGACTCCTCAGTTGGTCGAGGAGATCCAGCACTTCTTCGAGGTCTACAAGGCGCTCGAGCCGGGCAAGGACTCGTCCACTTCAGGGATCGCCGGCCGCGAGGCGGCATGGCGCGAGATCACCGAAGCACGCGCCAACTACCGGCCCGAGCACTGATCGGCGGGGCTCGGTAGGCGGCGCACGACCTCAGACGACTCCGGGAAGCAGCGCTG
>JBDKIV010000097.1:0-2859 GCA_039796935.1 Actinomycetota bacterium
GTGCCGGCTCGCCTGGTACCGGTCTTGGCGCAGCACCGCGACGGTGCCGTCGACCTGGTGAGCGCCGGCTCCGCTGTGGCCGGCCAGATCTCGACGGTCACCGATGTGGTCGGCGAGAACAACTACGAGATCGTGGACGGTCGTATCGATCTCGATGCATTCCGGGCGCTCGATGCCCCACTCACGAATCTGTCGTTCTCCATCACGGCGTTGCGCGAGGTGATGGAGAACACCCGCAGCCCGTGGCTGTACCCAGAGATCGGCGATCGCCTCGACGACGAACTGCCCGAGGTGGTGCGCCAGGCCGACCTGCTCGAGACCGCAGCCGAGGCCATCGCCGCCGCCCCGGCGATGTTGGGTGCCGATGGCCCTCGGTCGTACTTCATCGGCTTCACGACCCCGGCCGAGGCTCGCGGGCTGGGCGGGTTCATGGGCAACTTCGCCGAGATCACGGTCGATCAGGGTGATCTCTCGCTGGCCGAGTTCGGTCGTACCTCCGACCTGCGCGAGGGCGGCTCCGATCCACGGACCCTGCGCGGCGTGTCGCAAGAGTTCGCCGACACCTACGCCGACTTCTTGTTCCGCGATCTGGCCGAGCGTCAGGTCTGGCCCGAGGCGTGGTCCAACATCACCGTCTCGCCGCACTTTCCCGCGGGCGCTGCGGCCATTGCCGAGCTCTACCCGCAAAGTGGCGGACGCGACCTCGACGGGGTGTTCATGATGGACGTCTTCGCGCTGGCCGAGGTGATGAAGATGACGGGCCCGGTGACCATCGACGAGGTGGGCGTGACGGTGTCGGGTGACGACGCGGTGTCGTTCCTGTTGTTCGACCAGTACCTGTACGAAGACACCGCCGAGCGCATCGACCTGCTCGAGGTACTGGCCCGCACCACCATCGACCGGGTGTTCGCCGGGGCGCTGCCACCGCCCACCGATCTGGTCAACCGGCTGCGCCCCAACGTCGAGCAGCGCAACCTGATGGGTTGGGCGGCCGACCCCACCGAGCAGGCGTTGTTCGAGCGGATGGGCGTGGACGGCGGGCTGCCGGCCTTGGGTGACGGCGATGCCCTGCACATCGGCTTCTTCAACGCCTCGCCGTCCAAGATCGACACCTTCTTGGTGAGCGAGGCCGAGTACCGGGTCGACACGTCGGGTGATCAGACGGTGTCCACCCTCACCATCTCTGCCCACAACACGGCACCGCCCGAGGGTCTGCCCAAGTACCTGATCGGCAACGGGCTCGAGCTACCGCCCGGCACCAACCGGAGTTATGTGACCGTGCACTCGGCCTACCCGCTCACAGGCTTGTTGATCGACGGGTCGCCGGCGTCGTGGGGCTCGAACGCCGAACTGGGGTATACGACCAGTTCGTTCTTCATCGAGTTGGCGGCGGGCCAGCGCACGACCATCACGGCCTCGATGGTCGGCCCGCTTCCGGCAGACGACTACCGGCTCGACCTCACCACCCCTGCGATGACGTCGCCGTTCCCGGTGTCGGTGCTGGTCGACGGGGTGCTGGTGGGTGGCGACCCGGTCGAACGTCCGGGCAGGGTGACGTTGACGGCCGAGCGGGGTTGAGCGGGGTTGACCGGGCCACGCCGGTCGCTTCCCGTCAGTCGTCGGCGAGGCCGAGGATCTGCGGCGGTGTTCGCCAGCGCAGTCGTGCGCCCCACCATGTCATGCCGAGGGCGCGGCCGAACGCCTTGGCGACGGCGTGCTGTCGCCCGGTGCCGGTGACGGCCTGCCAGACGGCGAAGGCGGCCTTCTTCCACGGAAGCACGAACACGCCGGCGAGGCTGTTGGCGCTCGATCGGGTTGGGTGCCGAAGGCCGATGTAGGCGGCGCCCCGGCTGCGGCGGAACTCGCGCCGGAACAGCCCTGCTGTCGTGATGGGTTCTCGGTAGCCGACGACGGCCTGCGCGACGTAGCGCACGGTCGCTCCGTGGTCGATGGCACGGAACCCGAAGTCGACCTCGCTGCCACCTTCGAGGATCTGCTCGTCGAACCCGCCGATGTCGTGGGCGAGCGTGCGGCTGAATCCCCCGTTTCCGCCCAGCATGTAGGGCGTCCCGTCGTGGGTGACCGCGCCGATGGTGGTGTGGTCGCTGAGTGTGTCGTCGGGGTGCAACGACACACAGCGACCCGACACGAGGGTTGGCTGGTTCGATGCCTCGAGCGCGCCGAGGAGGTGCTCGGCCCAGTCGGGGGCGACGACGTCGTCACCGTCGCAGAGCACGATGTTGGGCGTCGTCGCCAGCCGGATCCCGTCATTGCGGGCGGCGTTCGGGCCCCCTCGGCTGGCGCGCCGGACGAGCCGCACGGCGATCTCGGCGTGATCGATGATCCAGCCACTGGCCACGGCCGGCGTGCGGTCGGTCGACGCGTCGTCGACGACGATGATCTCGAGCGTGCCGACGATCGTCTGGCGGGCCAGGGCGTCGAGTTGCGCGGTGAGTGCCGACTCGCTGTTGCGGACCGGTACGACCACGCTGGCACGCAGCATCGGAGTGGCCGACGATGAATCGGTGCCGTTCACCACCGGCCGTAGGCTAGTTTCCCTTGATCGATCCACCACCGATTCCTTCGGCGACGCTGGCAGAAGACGACCCTCGCGAGACAGCACGGGGGATGTCGGTCGTCATCCCGGTGCTCGACGCAGCGACGACGCTCGGTCAGCAACTGACGGCGGTCCTCGCCCAGCGGGATGGTCTCCCGCTCGAGATCGTCGTGGTCGACAATGGCTCGACCGACGGGACCGTCGATGTGGTCCGCAGCATGCAGGAGCGTTCGCCCGAGGTGGTCCTGCTCGATGGCTCCGACCTGCCGCGGGGCGGGGCGGCGGCGAAGAACGCCGGCGTT
>JBDKIV010000098.1:0-9965 GCA_039796935.1 Actinomycetota bacterium
GGTCAGCCTGACCCCTTCGGCGGCATGGTCGGGTGCCGGTGACGGCTCGGAGGGCGGCGATGCCGCACCGTCGGGCTCGTCGTCCGCGGTCGCCACCGAGACGGTGTCGTTCGACGATGCATTCGATGCCGAACTCGCCGGCTCGCTGGGCGATCTCGGCCCGGGCGGCGAAGCCGGTGGCAACGACCGCAACGCCGATCGTGGCGGCGACCGCGGAGATCGTGGCGGCCGTGGTCGTGGCGGCCGTCGTCACCGCTGATCAGTTTGACTGATCTCCGGATCACCCAACTGCCTTCGGGACTCACCGTGGCCACCGAACGCGTGCCTGGCGCGCTGTCGGTGGCCACGGGTGTCTGGGTCGGCATCGGGGCGCGAGACGAGCCCGATGCGACGGCCGGGGTGAGTCACTTCCTCGAACACCTGCTGTTCAAGGGCACCGAGCGACGGAGCGCGAGCGACATTTCGCGGACGATCGACCGAAACGGCGGTGACATCAACGCCTTCACGACGAAGGAGTACACGGCGTACTACTGCCGGCTCCCGGCGGCACATGCCTCGATCGGCTTCGATCTGCTCGGTGACGTCGTCACGTCACCGGCGCTGCGTGACGACGACGTCGAGACCGAGCGGCAGGTCATCGTCGAGGAACTGGCGATGGATGACGACAGCCCCGACGACGTGGCGGTCCGGGTCTTCGGTGAGCGTCTCTTCGCTGGTCATCCCCTCGGGCGCGACACCGCTGGTTCTCGGGCAACCGTGACATCGATCGGAGCCGACGATGTGCGCGACTTCTTCGAGCGGCACTACACGGCGAACTCGATGGTGGTGTCCGTCGCAGGGCCGCTCGAACACGACATCGTGCTCGACGAGATCGAGCGTGCGTTCTCCGCAGTTCGCCCGGCAGGCACCCCTCCGGTACGTACTCCGCCGGTCGAATCGCTCGGCAGCGTGTCGATCGACGACGACACCGAGCAGGTGCAGATGGTGATCGGCGGGTTCGGGCTCGAGCGGACCGATCCCGACCGCGAGGCGCTCGACGTGGTCAACCATGTGTTGGGTGGCGGGTTGAGCAGTCGTCTGTTCGACGAGATCCGCGAGCGCCGAGGTCTGGTGTACTCGGTCTACTCCTCGGTCGCGTCCTACGCCGACACGGGGTCGTTCACCATCAGCGCAGCCGCCCAGCCGCGACACGCCGACGAGGTGGTGGCGTTGGTGATGGCGGCGCTCGACGAGTTGCGATCGGGCGGTGTCACGGCCGACGAACTCGATGTGGCCCGCGGCTACCTCACGGGTTCGTACGTGCTCGGCTTGGAGGACACGGGATCGAAAATGGCTCGCAACGGCGGGTTGCTGTGCACCCGCGGAGCGATCATCCCGGTCGACGAGCAGGTGGCCCGGTGGGCAGCGGTCGACCAAGACGCAGCACGTCGAGTGATCGACCGGGTCATGTCGACCGAGCCGATCGTCGTGACGGTCGGGCCGACACGTTGATCGGCGGCGTCGCTCAGCCGGGCGAAGGCGGGGGCGGACTCGACACGTGTGCAGCGTCTGCTGTCTCGGGGTGGCCGGTCTCGAGTGCTCTCAGTTCGGCGACCAGGGCCGACGCCCTCGCCGTGTCGCCGACCTCAGGTCGGGTGATGTGCTGGCGAAAGGCGATCCTGCCGAGTTCGCCGTAGAGGGCCTCGGCGCGTCGGCTGTCCTTCAGATCGTCGACCTTCTCCTTTGCCTGGTGCGTCAGCTGCGCCGCCCTGTCCTTCGCTTTGTCGATGATGTTCATGCAGCGAGCATCCCCGACCGGCACCGACGTTGAACCCCTCGGTACGGTCAGGCGTCGTCGGCGAGCAGAATGCCGAACCCCATGGCGGCGCGACTACCGTCGTCGACCATGACGGATGCGGTACGCGTGGGAGTGATCGGGGCCATCGGCCGGATGGGTCGTGAGGTCTGTCGGGCAGTGGCTGCAGCCGAGGGCCTCGAACTGGTGGCTGCGGTCGATCGCGGGGCTGGTGGCGTCACGATCGAGGGTGTTCCGATCCAGCCCGATCTTCGAGCGTTGGCAGATGCCGGGGTGCAGGTGGCCGTCGACTTCACCGTGGCGGATGCAGCGCGAGTGGCGCTTCCGTGGCTCGCGATGCATGGCATCCATGCGGTGGTCGGCACCACGGGTTTCGACGAAGCCGACATGGCGACGTTCCGTTCGGCGTTCTCGGGGAGCAACTGCATCATCGCTCCCAACTTCGCGGTCAGCGCGGTGCTGATGATGCGATTCGCCGAGCTTGCCGCGCCATGGTTCGACACGGCCGAAGTGATCGAACTCCACCACGACCAGAAGATCGATGCACCGTCAGGAACCGCGATGGCAACGGTCGATCGAATGGCTGCTGCGTCGGCGGACTGGGCTCCGGACCCCACACGACACGAGGTGGTCAGCGGCGCTCGCGGAGGACTCGGCGCAGCGGGGATCCGTGTCCACTCCGTGCGGATGCGGGGAATGGTCGCCCACCAAGAGGTGATCCTCGGGGCGCCAGGGCAGACCTTGACGCTTCGCCAGGACAGCTACGACCGCTCGAGCTACATGCCGGGCGTGGTGCTCGCCTGCCGGCACATCGCCGATCATCCCGGTCTGACGCTGGGACTGGAACACTTCCTCGGCGTGTAGTCGGGTGCGCCGCCCGTCCGACCGATCCGGCAGCTGCCGAACCGGTCGGACGGATGACGGACGGACGAGTACGGGTCAGCCGAGCGCAGCGATCGCTGCGTCGTAATCGGGCTCGAGAGCGATCTCGGGAACGAGCTGTGAGTGGGTGACCGTGCCCGCTTCGTCGATCACGAGGACGGCGCGTGCCAGAAGGCCCTTCAACACCCCGTCGACCAGTTCGAGGCCGAGCGCCGAACCGAAGTCCGACCGGAACGACGACGCCGTCTCGACGTTCGAGAGGCCCTCGGCGCCGCAGAAGCGACCCTGGGCGAACGGAAGGTCGGCCGACACGCAGAGCACCACCGTGTTGTCGAGGCTTGCTGCCCGCTCGTTGAAGGTGCGGACGCTGGTCGCGCAGGTGGGGGTGTCGACGCTCGGGAAGATGTTGAGGATCACTCGCTTGCCGGCGTAGTCGGCCGGCGTCACCTCGGTGAGGTTGCCGCGGGTGAGGGTGAACGAGAGCGACGAACCGACTTCGGGAAGATCGCCGGAGGTGTTGACGGGTGTGCCGCCGAGTGCTGTCTGAGCCATAGGACCCGGTGTCTATCAGCGATCGTCGTCGCGTGCGACACCGTGCGGTTCGATCACGCCGTCAGGCGTCTCGATCTCGTCGACGATCTCGGGCACGCTCGTTCGCATCTTGCCGACCGACTGGACGAACGAGATCGCGAACAGTGCTCCGACGATGTACCACTGGTAGTCGTCGATCACGTCGAGGAACCAGCGGATCTGATCCTCGAAGACCCGTCCGCCGATCCAGAGCGTCACCAGTTTGCCGACGATCCCGACGACGATCGCGATGACGAACGTGCGCAGCCGCATCCGGCGGTGGCCGGCCATCAGGCAGACGAGGTTGCTGCCGGGCATCAGGACGAGCATGAGCCAACCGGCGCGGTCGACGGCACGCTGGAACCAGCCGTACACGGCGGGCAGTTCGCCGACCTGACCTTCGGTCCACTCGATGGCCTTGCTGCCGTACAGCATGCCGAGGTAGTAGAGCGAGACAGCCGCGATCGCGATTCGCACGAAGCCGATGACGGCATAGGGGAGGGGGTCGATGAACGGTACCGAGCCCAGGAGATTGCGGTTGCGAGACGACATCACGAGCACGAGTGCCGGGTGCTCGTCGACCCATGCCGGCCCGATGTTCGACCCGATCGTCCCGACGGTGAAGAGCAGCCCGGACAGGATGAGCACGAGCCGTCGCCGTGACGGCGACGCGCTGACGTCGGGGGCCGGCACGACCGAACCCGGCGGAGGGAGGGGAGTGCCGACCATTGCTCGCACGCTATGCCGTGATTGCTAGGTTCCGCCAGATGCGTTCGTTCTCTGGTGCCCTCGTCGCGTTGGCGGCCCTGTCGGTCGTCTCCTGTGGCGGTTCCGATCCCACGGTGTCGACCTCACCGCCGTCGACATCGTCCGCCTCGGTCTCGCCGTCGAGCGACGCCAGCACTCCGGCCAGCGGTGACGCCGCCGAGCCGGTCGCGCCGAACGGTCTCAGCGTCGAGGTGCAGTCGCTCGACAACTCCTTCCGCGCCCAGGACATCACGATCGCGGCAGGCACCGAGGTCGTGTTCGTCAACGTCGGCCGGAACGTCCACAACGTGATTCCGGAACCGGACTCGATCGGGGGCTGGGGAGTCGGCGAGGAGGACTTCGAGCCCGGTGACGAGTACCGCCACGTGTTCGATGTCCCCGGGTTGTACGCCTACGTGTGTACGATCCACGGAGTCAATGGCAAGGGCATGGTCGGAACCGTCACGGTGACCGACTGACCCGACGGGGGAGGCCGTAGTGAGGCGTTGGATGGTGTTGTTGGGTGCTGCCGCGTTGGCGGTCGCATCGTGTTCGAGCGGAAATGGCGATGAGTCGACAGCCGACTCGCCGGCACCGACCGAGGTCGACGTGACCGCGGTCGCGACGACCACGGCTGCCGAGTCCGTCGACACGGTCGCGCCGTCGACGACGGAGGCGGTCGACGGTGTGCTCGAGGTCCCCGGTGAGTTCCCGACGATCCAGGCCGCGGTCGATGCGGCCGTTCCCGGCGACCTCGTACTGATTGCTCCCGGCATCTACAACGAGGCGGTCGACGTGACCACCGACGAGTTGACGATCCGTGGCCTGTCACGCAACGAGACGATCCTCGACGGCGAGTTCGAGCTCGACAACGGCATTCGCGTGGTCGGTGCCGCCGGTGTGGCCATCGAGAACATGACGGCCCGCAACTACACGAAGAACGGATTCTTCTGGACGGGCTCGATCGGGTACCGGGGTTCGTACCTCACGGCGATCCGCAACGGCGACTACGGGGTGTACGCGTTCGACTCGATCAAGGGCCAACTCGACAACAGTTATGCGAGTGGCAGCCCAGATGCCGGGTTCTACATCGGCCAGTGCTTCCCGTGCGACGCGGTGATCGACAACGTGATCAGCGAGCACAACGGGCTCGGGTACTCGGGGACGAACTCGGGTGGGAATCTGCTGATCGTCAACTCGGTGTTCCGGTTCAACCGCGCCGGCATCGTGCCCAACAGCGGCAGTTACGAGCTCTGCTACCCCCAGCGCGACACGGTCATCGTCGGCAACGTCGTCCACTCGAACAATCAACCCGACACCCCCGCCATCGATGTGGCGCTGCTGGCGATGGGCAACGGGATCCTCTCGGCGGGAGGAATCCGCAACACGATCGAGCGCAACCTGGTCTTCGACCACGACAAGACCGGTATCGGTCTGGTGCCGTTCCTCGAGGAGGATCCCAACGACGACCTGCCGACGAAGGACGAGTGGGATGCCGACTGCGCGACGCAGAAGGCGGCTGCCCCGGCGACGCCGACCGGGGCGCTGCTGTGGGACTCGCAAGAGAATCGGGTGATCGGAAACGTCATCTCCGAGAGTCGCGTGGCCGACATCGCGGTCGACTCGGCCGGTGGGGACCTCGCGTCGTTCGGCAACTGCTGGGCGTCGAACACCTTCACGACCTCGGCGCCGCTCGACCTGGAGTCACTCGCCGCATGTGGCGCACCGGTTGTCACCGGGGACGGGTGGACCAAGGGCGGGCTGAACGTGGTGTCCTGGCTCGCTGAGGCTCCGACCCGTCCTCCGTCGGTCGACTACAAGACGGCTCCGCTTCCCGACCCTCCCGTCCTGGCCGAGATGCCGGACGCGGCGACCGCTCCTGCCGCTCCGGCGGTCGATGTCCCGTTCGCCGTCGACCTGGCAGCGATCGCCGTTCCGGCGAAGCCCTGACCGCTGCGTGCTGTCGCGTCGGCTGTTCACCGGGTGCCGCATCGCATCGCTGACGGTCTGCGCCGGGTTGCTCGCCTCGGCGTGCTCGCCCGGCGCCGATGATCCCCGGGCCTCGCAGCGTGACGCGGCACCCGCCGTGTCGGCGTCGTCGGGAACCGTCGGCGTGCTGGACGATGCGTCGGGAGGGTCCCATCCGGCCGGCCACGACCATGACCACCTCGATACGGCGAACGGTGTTCCGGATCGCCTGATCGCAGGGCCGCAGGGGGCCGTGGCCCAGTTCGTCGTCGAGTGCGCGTTCACGCATGCGGCCCCGGACGACCCCATCGTTCTGCCCGGCCGTCCCGGCGCGAGTCATCTGCACGTGTTTTTCGGGGCCACCGACGTCGACGCGTACAGCACCGCCGAGTCGCTGGCTGCGGGTGGTACCAGTTGTGATCAACCCGGTGACACGGCTGCGTACTGGGCTCCGGCGCTGCTGCGCGACGGCGTGTCCGTCGACCCGATCCGCAGCGTTGCCTACTACCGGGCGGGTCCCGGCGTCGACCCGACCACCGTGGTGCCGTATCCGTTCGGTCTCGAGATGGTCGCGGGGTCGGCAGCAGCCGTCGAGCCCCAGCCGCTCGAGGTGGTTGCTTGGACGTGCGGTACCGGCAGCCGTCGAGAGCCGGCGCCACCCACCTGTCCAGACAGCATCAACGTGCGTCTCGTCGTCACTTTTCCTGACTGTTGGAACGGCGAGGACCTCGCGAGCGCCGACCTCGTCTCGCACGTGTCCTACAGCAGCACGGGTGCGTGCCCGGCAACCCATCCGGTCCCGATCCCTCAGCTGCAGTTCAGCGTCGAGTATCCCGTGTCGGGTGACCTCGACGGTCTCGAGCTGGCGTCGGGAGGACTGCACAGTGCCCATGCCGACTTCTTCAATGCCTGGGATCCGGATCGTCTCGAGCGCGAGGTCCGCAACTGCCTGCACCGCAGGGTCGTGTGCGGTGTGGCCTCCTCGTGACCCCGAGGGCTTCGTCAGAGTCGACCTGAGGCGATCACCCGCGACAGGAAGTCACGGGTCTCGGATCGCTCGGGAGACGTGAACATCTGCTCGGGAGGCCCCTGCTCGCAGATCCGGCCGTCCTTCAGGAAGCAGACGGTGTCGGAGATCTCGCGTGCGAAGGACATCTCGTGCGTTGCCAGCAGCATCGTCATTCCCGAGTTGCGCAGCCCGCGAACGACCTCGAGCACCTCGCCGACGAGCTCGGGGTCGAGCGCCGAGGTGATCTCGTCGAGGAGCATCACGTCGGGCTGCATCTGGAGCGCTCGGACGATCGCGACGCGTTGCTGTTGCCCGCCCGAGCAGCGATCCGGATAGTCGCCCGCCTTGTCGGCGAGCCCGAAGCGCTCGAGCATCGCGCCGGCCTGCTGTTCGGCGTCGTGTCGCGAGAGCCCGAGCACCTTTCGAGGTGCCAGTGTGACGTTGTCGAGCACGGTCATGTGGGGGAACAGGTTGAAGCTCTGGAACACCATGCCGATCCGGCGCCGAACGGGATCGGGCGCCAATCCGGGCTCGCTGATGTCGATGCCGTCGAACACGATCGCTCCGTCGTCGATCGGCTCGAGCAGGTTGGTGCAGCGGAGCATGGTCGACTTGCCGGATCCGGAGGCGCCGATGAGCGACACGACCTGGCCCGCGTCCATGTCGAGGTCGATGCCGTCGAGGACGACACGATCGCCGAAGGACTTCCGGACGCTGCGATAGGACAGCAGGGTCATCGCACGGCCGTCCCGCTCATCCGTCGCCGTTCGTTCGCGAGGAGGTGATCGGCGAGCCTGGTCAGTGGTATCGCGACGCAGATGAACATGACGGCTGCAACCACGAACGGCGTGAAGTTGAAGGTGCGGTCCTGGATGATGTCGGCGCGGCGCAATGCCTCGACCGGGCCGAGCAAGCTGATGAGCGCCACGTCCTTTTGAAGGCTGACGAAGTCGTTGACGAGTGGTGGTACCACTCGCCGGACGGCCTGGGGTAGCACGACGTGGCGGTTCGTCTGCCACGTCGACAGCCCGAGCGATCTCGCCCCGGCTCGCTGACTTTCGTGAACGCTCTCGATGCCTGCCCGGAACACCTCGGACACGTACGCCGAGTAGGTCCAGACGAGCGCGATGCCGCCCCAGAACAGGTACCCGCCGAAGAAGCTCCGCGAGTTGATCAGCCCCACCATCCCGAAGCCGATGAGGTAGATCCACAGGATCACCGGGACACCGCGGGTGAGATCGGTGTACAGCGTCGCGAGCAGTCGAACCGGGAACAGCACCGGCGACCGGGTGCTGCGTGCGAGCGACACGACGAGGCCGATCAACAAGATGCATGGTGCACACACGAGGAAGATGCGCACGTCGAGCCAGAAGGCGCGCGCGATCGGCCCGAACGAATCGACGGCGACTCCACCGTCGAAGAAGGTCGACCTGACCCTCGGCCAACTCTCGAGCCGAGAGACGACCAGCACGAGAGCGCCGGCAGCGACGATCGTGCTGGTGGTGGCGGTGAGCACGCTGCGGCGCAGTTGCCGCTGCTCGTAGCGTTGTCGCCGTGTCGGCGTGGCGGACCGTGCGGTCCGCAGCGTGCTCGTCACCACGTGATGTCCGTCGACGGTCAGGCGGCGCTGATGATCGGTGCCTCGGTGTACTCGCTCATCCACGTCGTGGTGATCTGGTCGAGTTCACCCGAGGCCTCGAGTGCGTCGAGGGCCAGGTTGACGCAGGTGGTCAGCGGGCTGTCCTTCGCCAGCAGCATGCCGAACTCGTCGGTCCCGCTGCCCTCGATCTGGCCGAACACCTTGGTGCCCTCGATCTCGACCGCGGTGATGTAGAGCGCAGTCGGGAGATCGCTGACGATCGCATCGATCTGGCCGCTCTCGAGTGCCGTCTTGGCAGCGGCATTGTCGGGGAACACGAAGATGTCCTGGTCGGGCTTGATGGTCTCTTCGACGTAGGCGATGCTGGTCGTGCCGGCGGCGACGCCGATCTTCAACGCGGCCAGGTCGGCGAGTGTCGCCGCCGAGGCTGCAGCCGAGGTCGCAAGACCGAACACTGCCTGCGGCGCCGTGTAGTACCCGTTGCTGAAGTCGACGACTTCCTTGCGCTCGTCGGTGATCGTGTACTGCTGCAGGTTGAAGTCGAAGTCCTTCGGACCTGGCGCGATCGCCGTGTCGAATGCGGTGCGGATCCAGGTGACGGCGTCGCCTTCGAAGCCCAGCTCGCGTGCCACGGCCAGTGCGACGGCGGCTTCGAAACCCTCGCCCGACTCGGGTGCATCGTCGACGACGTAGGGCGGGAAGGCGGGCTCGCCGGTGGCGATCGTGAGGACACCGTCGGCAACGGTGGCTCCGGCGGCGCAGGACGCGGCATCGCCGCCCGGCTCGGTCGGGGCGTCGGTGGCCGGGGCGGCCTCGGAGTTCGCCGGTGCCGTCGTGTCGGCAGTGTCGGACGTGTCGTCGCCGCACGAGGCGAGGACGAGCGTGCCGGCGAGGGCGGCCAGTACGAGACGCTTCTTCATGATGTGGTGCTCCTTCAGGTGTTCACGCTGAGCGAGCGAGCCTACCGAGCGGTGTCGCCCGGACGGATGCCTTGACGGTGAGACGATTTGTGTCTTAGCGTCTCACCTGCATGACGCCAACCGAACTGCGCATCCTCGACGCCACCAAGGCGTGCTACGAGCGGTGGGGCATGAGCAAGGTCACGATCGACGACATCGCCGCAGAGGCCGGCGTGTCGAGGGCGACGCTGTACCGAATGTTCCCGGGCGGCAAGGACGTGTTGTTCGACGCGCTGCGCGTCCGAGAACTCGAGGTGTTCTTCGTCGGTCTCGGCGAACATCTCTCGGGCGTGGCCCAACTCGACGACCTCCTCGTGCGAACGGTCGTGTACGCCACCGGCCAACTCCGTGACGACGACCATCTCGCCGTGATGCTCGCGTCCGAGCCCGGCGCGGTGCTGAAAGACCTGACGGTGCAGGGACTACCGAGGATCA
>JBDKIV010000099.1:0-14461 GCA_039796935.1 Actinomycetota bacterium
GTCGAGTCCGTCGACTGCTTTCTGCAACAGCGCCGGGGTCGGGATGGTGAGGCGTGCACCCTCCATGTGGGCTGCATGGGTGGAGTCGGCGGCCCGGGCTTGGAGGAACGGGAACACGTAGCGGCTGACGACGTCGAACATGTCGGCGGCGGCGAAGTTCTTGAACCGGTTCCAGCGCAGATCTTCGTAGGGCCTGCCGCTCGCGGCGCCGGTGGGCGTGAATGTGCCAGCGGGGAACACCGGGTTCTCGATCGGTTTGGCGGTCCGGTGCGCCTTGCGCTCGGCAAGGGTCTGGCGCTCGTCCAGTCCTTTGATGAACAGCAGGTAGGTGAGCTGCTCCATCACCTCGAGGGGGTTGGAGATACCGCCCGACCAGAAGTCGTTCCAGACGGCGTCGATCTTTGATTTCAGTTCACCCGTGATCACCGTGTTGTCCCACCCTCGACACTCGCTGCCCGTTGCCCGCAGCCGGGTCCGCAGAGTGCGGTCCCGGTTCTCACAACGGTAGATCACCGGTGAGATGTGCGGTGCTTCCGCATTGCGGGGAGGCTTCTTGGCGTTTTTCCTTGGAGATCGCCCGGAGGTGGAGCTCGGAAGGAGCGTTATGGAGCAGGCGAATCGCTCCCGCTTCGGACGACTCGCCGCTGTTGGGAGTCCATAGAGGTGCGGATGCGATGCGCTGGTTGATGCCGAGGTGTCGGCATGTATGCACGCGGACATTCCGGGGTCGATGTCAGTGCTTTCGGTTGGTAGACGGTTGTGTCTGCCATCCCGGGCGGTCCGGCCCGGCACGACAGACAGGATCCACCAATGGGCAAAGAAGACATCACCAACAGCAGTGAGCACGACGGCGGAATCGGTGACACGACCGCCGCTCCCACGACCACCGACAGCGGCGCGGACGCCTTCAACTCAACCAACGATCGCAGTGCTGCAGACGAATCGACGGAGCCGGACGACGGAATGGCACGCGTCGATTCGGCGGAGCCGACCAGTGACGCTGGTGCGCAGACGGCGGTACGGACGGGGCCCAGTTCGCGGTTGGAGCGGGTGTTGGCGAACATGGCGACTGAGGGGGTGCTGCGCATCCATCACATCAGCCGCGACATCGATGTGGTGTGCGATGGCTTCAACGCGTTGCGGGTCGTTGCCCATTTCGGAGGACAGTCAGCGCAGGACCGTCTCGATGAGGTGTCACCGTTCGATTCTGACGCAACGCACGGCTGGACGGCGTTGCGATACCGCGGAGTGGTGGCTGTGTCGTGGGTCCCTCTCGTCGACCAGCCAGCTCGGGACCTTGGGGTGGTCTTTGATCCGAACTGACCGCCCAGAGGCAGGGCCCGTAATCGGACTACTCCTGGCGGTCTTCGGGTCGGCACATCGCGTGCGGTGGACGAGGTGGTGGTCACCGTTCGAGTCATGCCACGTATCGGTAACCGCCACCTCGACACGCGCCGAAACCTCAAACCCCGGGACTACTTCGAGAACCCGTGGACGTTCGGTGTTCCATCGGCACAGCTCGTACTGCCGCCAGGGGGCGATGAGGTGTCTCAACGCATCGCGCTGCAGACGCACCGCCTCGTGTGTCGCTTACGCGAACGATCGGTCACGTCGAGCCGCGCGTGTGAGCGGTTCGGCTTCAGTCGCGACGTGTGGAGCGAGGTCTGCGCAGGACAGAGATGGCCCGGCGAGACGGTGCTCGCCGCGATCATCGACACGCTCGCCACTACGGATGGCCGTTAGCCGGAATCCCAACAGCCTCGGGGCCTGCGACCCGCCGACTGCGCGCTGTCGGGGTCCCCCGACTGCGCTCCTGCCCGAGTTCATAGCGACAACGACGGTTGTTTGGAGCAAACCGGCACACCTGGAATTCAGCCATTCGCATCAATCGCAAACTGTTTGTCAGCGGTGGCCTTGGGTAGCGGAACAGGGTGGAACACAGTCTTCCCGAACTCAAAGCACAACTCGAACACGACATCACTGAAGTGTCCGCGCTGCTGTCCGCGAAAGAGGCCGTCGTCCGAAACGCTGAACGGGAACGTGCCCTCGTAGCGGACCACCTCGAATGGCTCCTGGCGAGGATGCGGCTCATCACGGGAGAGCCTCCGATTGACATCGAGGCTTCCGAGCCTCTGCAATCACGGCCGACACCACTGGTTCTTGCCGCAGCGGCTTCGAACCCGTCCCCGACTGAACAGGACACCCGAAAGGTACCTCGACGGGTGAACGCGCTGCCGAGGTTGATGAACCTGCTCGACCAAGACCCGTCAAGGGTGTGGTCGGTTCAAGAGGCCATGCAGGCAACCGGTCTCGACTATCCGAATGTTCAGAACAACCTGCGACGCGCTGCCGAGCGCGGGCAGTGTCTGAGACCAGCGCCTGCCCGCTACCAGAGCCGTCACGCCACCATGAAACACGACCTGGAGGCCGCCATGTAACCGTCTGCCTGAACGCGAAAACCGGCGCCATCCGTCTGCAACGTCCGGCGCCGGCTACGCCACAACTCCGTCAAGAGAGCAACGCAGTGACTTCATACCCTGCGCGTCGGGAGATACACCTGACCGCCATGTGAACGGCTGCGATGCCGTCTCCCGGTCCAGGAATGCGCCTGACCGCGCCCCTGTCCGGACCGCAGGCACCGGCACGAGCGTGAGCACTGTCGCCGCCCCTGTGTCGGCGCCGCGACCGTCAGGGCATGTGCTGTGCACCTTGCAGGTGGCCGTGTTTGGCGCGCCCTCCGGTCTCGATCTGTTCGTTCGCACCCGTGAGCACCAATCCGTGGACCGCTCGCGTCCGGCGATCTGTCCGACACCCTTCCGCATTTCTATGACTCTCACACCTGGACAGCCCAATGACCGCACAAACTCCATATTCACCGTCATTTGGCACACCGCACCAGTGGAACGCGGTCGCTGCAACCCACCGTTCCTGGGTGGCGCTGACCATGAACAGCGGCGGACCGTACAAGCGATCCACCGTGGAATCCGTGACTGCGCGTTTGATGATCTGGTGCTACGAGCAGGGCCTCAACGTCGACGCCGATGAGATGCTCGACACCGCCACAATCGGCCGTTTCATCACGGTCGGCCTGCCCGGTCGAACATCCGGAACACGAGCGAACTATCGGACCGTGCTGTACAGCGTCCGACGCGCGGTGCTCGGTGTCGATAGTCCACCGGACGAACGCATCGCCGTGGAAAACGCTGTCCCGCCGTATAGCGACGAGGATCTTCGTGAGCTCGTGCGGTGGTCGCTGGGACGATCAACACCGAACATGCGGATCAACCTCTCGACACTCATTGCCCTCGGCGCCGGCTGCGGACTGCGGGCCGAGGAAATCAACCCGCTCCGAGTCGAGCAACTCAGATTCATCACCAACGGTGCTGTGGTCGTGCAGGTGGAAGGCCGCTACCCGCGGATCGTGGTCTGCAGAGCCGAGTGGGAACGAAATCTTGAACATCTCGCAGACGTCGCACCTGCGAAACTGGCGTTCCGGCCCGAACGCAGCGGACCATCCAGGAACGCCATCAACGGCTTTATCAACAACGCAGGCTCCACGCACAGCAACCTGAAGCTGTCGGTTCAACGGCTCCGCGCCACCTGGATCGTGCGTCACATCGAGGCACGAACCCCGCTCACAGCGCTCATCGACGCGGCAGGAGTCAAAGGCTTCGATGCGCTCGCCCGCTACCTCAAGTACGTCCGGGGACCATCAGCGGACGATGCCTCGAGGCTCCTACGCGGTGAACCGCTCGATCACCCCAGCCAACACACCGGTACGTCCCGCTGCATCAAACACCGGAGAATCTCATGACCACCCGGCGGAGAGAAACCCGAACAAGGCACCACCAGGCGACGGACCTTGCGACAACGACGTTCACGGACCAAGCGTGCGAAGCCGCAGCCCAACACCTCCAACAGCCCGGCCCGACAATGATCCTCGAACAGCTACAGAAGCAGGGTCTGAGACACGGTCGGCGGTCCACTGCCGAGTTGGTGTTGTTCGCGCTGCTCCTCCTCGGCGCAGCCCACGAACCACCGACCATACGAAACATCGCACGCGTTCTGCAGCATCGACTGCCATCCCGTTGGGCGCCCGCGGCCGACATCGGGCCGGAACAGGGCGCCCGTGAGAACCGGAGAACTCAGTGAGCGCCCAACGCAAACGGCCCACCCGGTATATCAAGGTGAGCAACGACGCCGCCACCGTCTACAAGAGCGAAGCAGTCGAACACGCGGCAGCACTCGTCGAAGCCACCGGCTTGGTACCCATCGCCGACCGCTTGTTGAAACGGACCGTCGGCCGCAAACGACAACTCACCCCTCAAGCGTTGCTCGTCGCGTTGTTCCTCCTCGCGACCGAACACGAACCGATGCACCTTCGACAGGTCACCCGACTGCTCTACAACCAGCTACCCGATGAATGGGCACTCAAGTTCGGCACCCGACCACTGCACACCGAACGCGAATGGCAAGCCGCGTACGCCCGGGTTGGTCGTCTCTGGCGCGCGCTAATAGCCGAGATCGACCCGTCGCCTCTTCCGAAAAACCGGGTTCTCAAAGTCGCCGAAAGCGCCGCGATGACAAAGGCCCTCGACGCAGCAACGATCACTGCGCGAGAGAACCGACTGCTCGCAGCGATCTCACGAATCATTGCCGCATCGCTCACCGCACTACCTCCACAACAGGCCGCAACCTGGCACGGATCCGTCAGCGTTGACGCCACGCCCGTGCCAACCCACGCACGGGGCTTTCCGGATAACTTCCCGTACAAATCAGCAGACCCCGACGCCGGCCTGTACGTACGAGAACGCGACTCCCGAGACTCAGATCCAGCTACCGACAACCCACCGGACAACGACCCATCTACAACGAGCAATACAGCTGGCAAGAGGAGCAAGACAAGCAAGCCGGTCAAGAGTCTCTGGGGATACGAAGCCACGATCGTCACGATGGCAACGGAGGACCCCGACGGTCTGATCACGTATCCGAACCTCGCCCTCGGCGCAACGCTCCACAAACCCGGCGTTCAGCCAGGCCCGAACGCGATCAACGTCCTGCGCGCCATCCGACGACAAGGCCACCCAGCAGGTTGGCTCGCCGGTGACCGCGCCTACACCAACGAGCAACCCGAGAAGTTCCAGGCCCAGGCTCGGCGGCTCGGGTACAGCCCCGTGTTGGATCTCCGGAAAGACATGATGGGTCTCAAAGAGTCATACGGCGGAGCGATCCAAGTCGACGGCAACTGGTATTGCCCGGCGATGCCCGAGCATCTCATCAACGCCACCCTCGACTACCAGAAAGGCCTCATCGACAAAGCCACCCGCGACGCCCGAATTGAAGCCCGGCGCCCCTACTTGCTCCTGGTCAAAGAACGCCTTCCGGACGGATCGGTCCGGCGAAAGTGCCCAGCACTTGGCACATCGGCCACCACGAGCCCGCAGATCTCGTGTCCGATCAGCCTGACACCAAAACGACCAGCCAAGCCAGGAGCCGTTCAAGTCCGAATCACCGATCAGGCGAAAGTCGGAGGTGCCATCTGCACATCAGGCTCCATCACGTTCCCGCTCGAGGTTGGCGCCAAATACGGACAGGAGCTCCAGTACGGATCACCAGAACACCGCCGTCGCTACGCCACGCTTCGGAACACCATCGAAGGCTACAACGGCACCGTCAAAGACCCCGCCCGTGGAGCACTCGAAGAAAGCCGGCGTCGCCGCTGCCGAGGAATCGCCGCTCAAAGCGTGCTTACCGCGTTCATCCTCGCCGCCGAGAACCTCGAAAGAATCAAGAGCTTCAACCAGAAAGCTGTGACAATAAACGGCGTCACCTTCCTTCCGCGCCGCAACCGCGCCGCCCGTCGAACCTCCCGACGCGAGCTCCTCGCAGAGCTAGACAAGACCGCGCAGCCGTCAACGCCCCCGCGAAACAAACGCAAGAAGTAACCGACTCTCCCTCGCGTGAGGTCGATCGCTCCATGATCAACCACGCCCCGGGTCAGCTCTGACGCGTCGGGCAATCGCCCTAGCACGCCACGCAGCACACATCGCTGCCGTGCAACCCCTCCGCACCGCACAAAACGCGCACCGCCATCACGGTCGCTCAATTTCGTCCTCAGATCACGGCAAAAACGTCCGTAACCCCTTGTGGGCGAGGGGGGACTTGAACCCCCACGTCCTTTCGAACACTGGCACCTGAAGCCAGCGCGTCTGCCATTTCGCCACTCGCCCGAGTAAGCCCAGTCAAACTAGCAACTACCTGGGGCGCGCCCAACCCGCACGTACGGCACAGTTACCCTGGAAAATCGATGGGCATGCGAGGGGTGGAGAGCGCGCTGGAGAATATCGTCACGTCTGTGTTCTCTCGTTCGCGCAGCACCATCCGTCCCGTGGAACTCGGCCGGCGTCTGCTGCGCGAGATCGACGACCACCGCACGGTCGATGTGAAGGGCCGACGGGTGGTCCCCAACGACTTCGTGTTCCACCTGTCACCACGCGACCACGCCGGCTTCGCGAGCTTCGAAGACGAGCTCAAGCACGAACTGCGCGAGGCGGCCAGCAGCTACGCCCACGACGAGGGCTATCACCTGGTGGGCCCGGTACGCGTCGAACTGATCGTCGACGAATCGCTCAAGCCCGGCCGGTTCGGCATCGCCTCGCAGGTGGTCAAGCAGGCACAGCCCGCACCGGCGGAAGCATCAGCGGCAGCGCAACCGCCGCAGCCCGCCACGCCGAGCGCTCAGCCAGAACCCGCACCACCAGCCCCCCTCGCCCCTCCGGTCGCCGCGATCGACGATGCGGCGATCTGGGCATCGGCATCCCCGGCTCCGTCGATCATTCCGCCCCCACCGCCACCGCCGCCGCCGATGGTGCCTGTGCCCCACCTGCCCGAGATGGCGGCGCCGCTTCCGCCGATCGTCCCGCTCGAGCCGGTCCGTGTGTACGACGCCGAAGCCGACATCACCGTCGACCCTCGCCCCGCAGCCGCGCCCATCCCGGCGCCTGCGCCCACCCCGCGCGCCGCGATCGTCAACACCGCCACGACCGAACGGATCGTCATCGGCCAGCGCCCGGCCACCATCGGCCGCCTCCCCGAGTGCGACATCACCGTCGCCGATGTCAACGTCAGCCGCCGCCATGCCGAAATCCGCCCGGGAGCCCCGTTCACGATCGTCGATCTCGGCAGCACCAACGGCACCAAGGTGAACGGCGCCCGCATCGACGGCCCGCACATGCTGCACAACGGTGACGTGATCACCCTCGGCGGCACCCAACTCCGGTTCGAGGCGTTGTCGCCCTCGGCATGACCGACCAAGTCCTCGATGTCCTCAAGTACGCCTTCTTGGCGTTGCTGTATCTCTTCTTCGCGCGCGTGCTGTGGGCAGTGTGGAGCGAGGTCCGCGGGCCACGCCCGGGTCATGCGGTCACGGCACCGCCGACCGGAACACCTGCGCCACCCGATCCCGCCGACGCCACCCTCGCAGCGGCAGCACCCGACCCCAAGCAACTCCGCAAAGCCAGCAAGCACAGCATCAACCGACTCGTGGTGCTCGAACCACGCGAACGGCGAGGGGCCACGTTCTTGCTCAACACCGAGATGCGCATCGGTCGCTCGCCGCAGTGCGCCGTCAGCATCCCCGACGATGCGTTCGTCTCGCAGATCCATGCGCGGCTGTACATCAGCGACAACGTCAGCTGGGTGGAAGATCTCAACTCGACCAACGGGACCTACCTCAACGGCGCACGGGTCGAGGGTGCCCGCCCGATCGTGAAAGGCGACCGACTCCAGATCGGCGCCACCATCTGGGAGGCCAACTGATGGCCTCGCTCGCATGGGGCGCCGCAACCGATGCCGGGCGCGTCCGCGAATCGAACGAGGACGCCTACGTCGCCGAGCCGATGGTGTTCGCCGTCGCCGACGGCATGGGCGGCCACCAGGCGGGCGAAGTCGCCAGCGAACTCGCCGCCACGACCCTTCGCGACCGATTGCACCACGGCGCACCCAGCGCCGACGTGGTGGTCGCAGCAGTCGTCGAAGCGAACGCAGCGATCTTCCAGGCCGCCCACACCTCGTCGGCCCATCGCGGCATGGGCACGACCCTCACGGCGATGGCGGTCCTGCCCGCCGCCGACGGCCTGCCCGAACAACTCGCACTCGTCAACGTCGGTGACAGCCGCACCTACCTGCGCCGCGACGGCATGCTGATACGCGCCACGGTCGACCACAGCTACGTGCAAGAGCTGCTCGCCACCGGCCACATCACCGAGGCCGAGGCACGCAACCACCCGCGCCGCAACATCGTCACCCGGGCCCTCGGGATCGAGCCGAGCGTGCGGGTCGACTCGTGGACCATGCCGCTCGTGCGCGGCGACCGGTACGTGCTGTGCAGCGACGGCCTGGTCGACGAAGTCGACGACCGCGACATCCTGCGCATCATCCAGGCGAACGCCGAACCACAGCTGGCCGCCGAGGCACTCGTCGCAGAGGCACTGGCCAACGGGGGCCGCGACAACGTCACCGTGATCGTGCTCGACGTCGTCGAAGGCCTCGACCCGGCGCAGCTCGGAACGAGTGACATCGACGACCGTCACCTGGGCGAGGCCACCGAGCCCGACGGTGCAGGCACGCTCACACTCGCCGACCCCGAGCCCGCCACCGGACCCGCCACAGAGCCCGCCGACGGGTTGACGGTTGCGGCCGCGCTACCGCCACCCGACCCGGCCAAACGACAGCTCACCGGCAAGCTGTTCCTCGGTCTCCTCGCCGCTGCCGTGGTCGCCACCGTCATCATCACCCTGCTGGCCGTCGCCATCACCGGCAACGACCGGCCAGCGCCGACCACCACCACGAGCACGACCACCGGCAGCACCACGTCGACCACCTCGACCACGAGCACGACCAGCACGACCGTGGCCCGCACCACCCTTCCCGGGGCCACCACGACACCGTGAGCACACCGTCGCCGATCGCCGCTGCCCGGCGCAGCACCGAACTCGGCCTCGTCGTGATGGCCGGGGTGATCACGGCCGCCGCCTACACCCTCGCGTCGCTCGGCAAGAACGCCGAGATCCCGCCGATCATCGTGCCGTTCCTGGTGGCGCTGCTCGCCCTGCTGCTCGTCGCCTCGATCGCCACACGAATCCTCGCCCGCGGGGCCGACGCCACACTGCTCCCCCTCGTCGCCTTGCTGCATGGTCTCGGCTACGTCGTCATCACCCGCCTCGACGACCGCCTCGCCGGCCTGCAGACCACGTGGACGTTCATCGCGATCGCCGCCTACATCGCCACCCTGCTCGTGGTGCAGCGCGCCAGCGACCTCGCCCGCTACACGTGGACCTTCTTCGTGCTCGGCGCCGTCCTCTTGCTGCTGCCA
This sequence comes from Actinomycetota bacterium, assembly GCA_039796935.1. Lineage (GTDB taxonomy): Bacteria > Actinomycetota > Acidimicrobiia > Acidimicrobiales > Ilumatobacteraceae > VFMC01. The sequence continues at coordinate 9,374 of JBDKIV010000099.1, forward strand.
CTGGTGCCCGGGGTGGGCCGCACCTTCGGTGGTGCGCGCATCTGGGTGAGCATCGGCCCCGTCAACTTCCAGCCAGGCGAGTTCGCCAAGCTCGCCCTCGCCCTGTTCTTCGCCGGGTACCTCGCCGATCGACGCGAGCTCATCGCCACCAACACCTGGAAGCTCGGCCCGATGCGCCTGCCCGAGCCACGCCACCTGCTGCCCATCCTGCTCGCCTGGGCGTTCTCGGTGGTCGTCATGGTCGGCCTGCGCGACCTCGGTGCATCGCTGCTGTTCTTCGCCCTGTTCGTCGTGATGGTCTGGGTGGCGACCGAACGCACCAGCTTCCTCGTCATCGGCACGGTCCTGTTCGCCGCCGCCGCCTACACGGCCTGGACGCTGTTCGCCAACGTCCAAGACCGCGTCGCCATCTGGCTGAACCCGTGGCCCCAGTACCAGGGCAAGGGCTACCAGGTCATCCAGGCGATGTTCTCGCTCGCCAACGGAGGCGTCGACGGAACCGGCCTCGGCATCGGCAACCCCAACAAGATCCCCGAGGTGAAGAACGACTTCATCTTCGCTGCCATCGGCGAAGAGCTCGGCATGTTCGGCGCCACCGGCGTGCTGATCGCCTACGTGCTGATGATCGGCGCCGGACTGCGCACCGCCATCCGCGCCGAGCGCCCGTTCGAGAAGATCCTCGCCACCGGCCTCACCACCATCGTCGGCCTGCAGGCGTTCATCATCATCGGTGGCGTGATCCGGGTGGTGCCGCTCACCGGCATCACCCTGCCCTTCGTCAGCTACGGCGGATCGAGCCTGCTCGCCAACTACATCATCCTCGCCCTGCTCGTGCGCATCAGCGACTCGGCCGCACGCAGCCTCGGTGAGGTCCCCGACGAACTCACCATCGGCGAACGCTGGGAAGCCCGACGCGCCCGCCGCCAACTGAAGCGCGACATCAAGGCCGGCCGCGTGTCGCCCGACGAGAGCCTCGCATGAACGCCAAGATCCGCCGGCTCGCCGTCGGCCTGCTCATCTGTTACATCGCCCTGTTCGTCCGGCTCAACATCGTCCAGGTGAACGAACAGGAAGCGCTCGTCAGCGACACGCGCAACGACCGCCAGACCATCCGTGACTTCAACCGCTCGCGTGGCGAGATCATCACCGCCGACGGGGTCGTGATCGCACGCAGCGTCCCGAGCGCAGATCCCGACGACGAACTGAAGTTCCAGCGCGAGTACCCCACCGGCAACCTGTTCGCCAACGTCACCGGCTACCACTCGTTCAACTTCGGCAACACCCAACTCGAGCGCACCCAGAACGACGTGCTGCGCGGCGCGACCGCACAGCAGCGACTGAAGGCGCTGAGCGACCTGCTCGACGCCGACGACGTGAACGGGTCGGTCGTGCTCACCATGCGCGCCGACGTGCAAGAGGTCGTACGCGACGCCCTGCGCGACCCGGCCACCGGCGCCGAGCGCGAAGGCTCGGTGGTCGTGATGGAGCCATCCACCGGGCGCATCATCGCCATGTTCAGCTACCCCACCTTCGACCCCAACCAGGTGGCGGTGCACGACAGCGACGACGCCGAAGCCGTGCTCGACTTCCTCAACAACTACCCGGGCAAGCCACTCCTCGCCAACGCCTACCAAGAGCGCTACATGCCCGGCTCGTCGTTCAAGGTGATCACCACCGCCATCGCCCTGCAGAGCGGGGTCACCTCGATGGAACGCGTCTGGCCGGTCGAGACCGAATGGTTCCCCCCGCAGACCACCGACCCCATCCAGAACTACGGCGGCACCGCATGCGGCGGCACGATGGCCGAAGTCTTCTACCGCAGCTGCAACATCCCGTTCGCACAGATGGCCACCGAACTCGGACCGCAACGAATGGTCGACGGCACCCTCGCCTGGGGCATCGGCGAACGCATCCCCATCGACCTGCCGCGCTCGGTCGCCAGCAACTTCGGCACCGTCGACGACTTCACCGACCAACTGCCCCTGCTCGCCATCGGCGGCTTCGGGCAGGGCAACGACACGATGGTGCCCGTCCACATGGCGATGACCGCATCCACCATCGCGAACGGCGGTCGGATGATGGCCCCGTTCGTCGTCGACTCGACCCGCTACCACGACGGCACCACCCTGCAACGCACCCCGTCGCGACTGTGGAAGACCCCCATCACGCCGGCCACCGCCGCCACCATCGGGTCGATGATGGTCGACGTGGTCAACCTCGGCACCGGACGAGCGATGCAGCTCGCCAACGGCATCCAAGCCGCAGCCAAGACCGGTACGGCGCAGCTGAACAACGCCGGAGAACCCGAGCGCTCGCACGCCTGGATCATCGGCTACGCACCCGCCGAAGCCCCCCGCTACGCGATCGCCGTCATGCTGAAAGGCACCAACGACGAGATCAGCGCCAGCACGGGCGGCAAGCTGGCCGGCCCGATCGCCAAGACGATCCTCGACTACCTGTTCGCCACCGACGCAGGTGCCGTGCAGCCATGACGCGTCATCGCTGGATAACCTTCCCCCAGCGTGTGCCGGTAGGCCGCACACAAGGTAGGGAGCCGTGACGACACCCCCTGAGCGCATCGTCCTCAACGAGCGCTACGAAATCGAGCATCGCATCGGGCGCGGCGGCATGGCCGACGTGTTCTTGGCGCGCGACATCCTCCTCGACCGACCGGTCGCCATCAAGGTCCTCTTCCCCGAGTACGCCACCGACCCGAACTTCGTCGAACGGTTCCGTCGCGAAGCGCAATCGGCGGCCAACCTCAACCACCCCAACATCGTCAGCGTCTACGACTGGGGCAAGTACTCCAACACGTATTACATGGCGATGGAGCACGTGCAGGGCCGCACCCTCGCCGACATCCTGCGCGTCAGCGGCCAGCTCACCGCCGACCAGGCAGCACAGATCGCGAGCGAGGTGGCCGCCGCGCTCAGCTTCGCCCACCGCAACGGCGTGGTGCACCGCGACATCAAGCCCGCCAACATCCTCATCGGGTCGAACGGCGCCGTGAAGGTCGCCGACTTCGGCATCGCCCGCGCCATGAACGCGGCCACCGAGCACAACCTCACCCAGGCCGGCTCGGTCATGGGGACCGCCACCTACTTCTCGCCCGAGCAGGCACAGGGCGCGCAACCCGACCCGCGCAGTGACCTGTACTCGCTCGGCATCGTGCTGTACGAGCTCGTCGCCGGCAAGCCGCCGTTCACCGGCGAGAACCCCGTGGGCGTCGCCTACAAGCAGGTGCACGACGCGCCGCAACCGCTCAACCAGATCGTGTCCGACATCCCCCGCCCGTTCGAGGCGATCGTCGCCAAGTTGCTCGCCAAGAACCCGGCGCTGCGCTACCCCGACGCCGATTCGGTGCGCGACGACCTTCGCCGGTTCCGTGCCGGCGAACCCGTCCAGGCGCTCGTCGGTCTCACCCCCGCTGCATCGGCTGCATCGGCGACCGTCACCACCACCGCCATGCCCCGCACACAGGCCGTGCCGGTGGCGACAGGCGCCGCGGCGGCCGGCTCGGCGGCAGCGGCCCAACGAACCGCTGCGATGCCACCTCAGGCCCCACGCCCCGCATCACCGCCGCCCCCGCCACCGCCACCCAGCCGCTCGGGCCTGTACGCAGTGCTCGGCATCCTCGCCGTCATCGCCCTCGCCGTCGGCGGATTCCTGCTGTACAACGCGCTCAGCGGCGACGAGGTCGAGACCGGGCCGGTCCTCGTGCCCAACGTGGTCGGCCTCGACTACGACGCCGCCACCCAACTGCTCACCGAGGCGGGCCTCAACTTCGAGCCCGTCGCCCAGGCCAACCCGGCCGATCCGAACGTGCCCGAGAACCAGGTCTGGCAGACCAATCCTCCCGCCGACACCACCGTCGAACGCGACTCGATCGTGCAGGTCTACTTCGTCCCGCTGGTAGAGCCCCAGCCGATCCCCGACGTGGTGGGCACGATCCTGGCCGAGGCACAGCGCATCCTCAGCGAAGCGAAGTTCGTCCCGGGTGCCGTGAGCGTCGAGATCTCCGACCTGCCGAAGGACACCGTCATCCGCACCAACCCGGCCGCCAACGAACTGGCCAAGGCCGGCACGACCGTCGACATCGTCCTGTCGGGCGGACCCGACACCGAGATCATCCCGAACGTCGTGGGCCAGACCCTGCAGGCCGCTACCAACCTGCTGAGCGGCGCCCCCTACGACTTCGAGGTGACCGTCGTCGAAGAACCGAGTACCTCGATCCCCGAGGGCGCGGTCATCCGCACCGACCCGGCCGTCGGCGGCCAGCTCGCACCCGGATCGCCCATCACGATCATCGTCTCCACCGGCACCGAGCAGGTCATCGTGCCCCCCGTGGTCGGGCGTACCGAGGCACAGGCGATCGAGCAGCTCGCGACCGCGCGGTTGCGCGGCAACGTGACCTACGTGAACGTGCCGGCCGGCGACGCCAACGCCGGACGCGTGATCTCGCAGAACCCGACCGCCGGCACGAAGGTGGCGCCCGATTCGGCCGTCGGCCTCCAGGTCGGCCGGGCTGTGGCACCACCCACCCTGCCACCCACGACGGCCCCGCCGACGACGGCCGCGCCCACCACCGCAGCGCCCACCACCGCAGCGCCCTGACGTGCGGCCCGACCGCTGCCCGCTACGGGCGGCCGGTGGGTCAGGTCGCCGGGACGAGCGCCAAGAAGTTGCGGAGCAATTCGTGACCGGCGGCCGTGAGGATGCTCTCGGGATGGAACTGCACACCCTCGACCGGTAGCTCTCGGTGCCGAACACCCATGACGATCCCGTCGTCGGTGGTCGCCGTCACCTCGAGCACCTCGGGAACCGTGGACGGCGCCAGCACCAGACTGTGATAGCGGGTGGCGGTCAGCGGCGAGGGCAGCCCGGCGAACACACCGACGCCCTGGTGCGTGATCGGCGACGTCTTGCCGTGCATCAGGTGCGGGGCACGCTCGACCGTCGCCCCATAGACGTGCCCGATCGCCTGATGGCCGAGGCACACCCCGAGCACCGGTGTCCGCCGCTCGGCGAACGCCGGGATCGCTGCACAGATGATGCCCGCATCCTCGGGCCGACCCGGCCCCGGCGACA
>JBDKIV010000100.1:0-7059 GCA_039796935.1 Actinomycetota bacterium
GGGTCCCTCCGGCTTCCGGAAATCCGGTGAAGCTGCGTCCAGGATCCCCCTCGAACGCTTCGACCTTGATGACGCGCGCCCCCAGGTCCGCCAACATCGTGGCCGCCAGAGGGCCTGCGAAGTACATGCCGAGTTCGAGAATGGTGACTCCTGCGAGGGGGGCCTCCTCGCTCCACACGGACGATTCGGGCGTCTGCTGCAACGGCAGGGACATCGACGATTCGACCTCGCGAGGGCCCGCAGCAGCCGCTCCTGGTGTCCCGTCGAAGTGAACAAGGAGACCCGGGGCCTTGACCTCGCCAACGCCGTTGTTGACGGTGGTGACCCGTCCATCGAAGACCAGTTGAGGGTGGTCGAGCAGTTCGTTCCGGCGGCGATAGATCTCTGCCCAGACGTCACGATCCTCGTCGAACACCCGGAGCCACTCGTCGAGGGTTTTCGTACGGGCTGCGGCCAGCATGTGTTCCCAGAACTCGAGGCGTGTCGGGACGTCGTCGAATTCGGGCGCGGACGCCCAGCGCGGATCGTCGAACATCCACTCGAGACCCAACGCTCGCATCATCGATCTGAAGAGGCGGTCGGAGAGTTGCCCGAATTGGAGCCAACGACCATCCTTGGTCAACGCCACCAATGTTCGGAAGGCCATACCGCTGTTGGGCACTCCTTCCGGGGACATGAATGGCGCCCCCTCAAACGCATCAGGGAACCTGCGCTGAAGGAACAGGTGCGTGAAGTTGTTGAGGTCCTGCGATGCGATGGCATCGACCAGGGTGGTCTCGACATGCTGGCCGAGTCCGCTGTGTTCCCGCTCTACCAGTGCCGCGAGTACGCCTTGCAGAAGCACCTGGGTAGCGCTTGCGGAGCACATCCAGGGCGACGAGAACACCGGACCCGTTCGGTCATGGATTGCGCTGTACGCGTGCATGATGCCCAGCGCCGCCATGACGACGCCTTCGTAGGCTGGGACCGAGGCGTACTTGCCGTGCGTTCCGAAGCCAGTCACGGTACCGACGACCACGTGGGGCGCACGGGCCTGAATCGCTGCGTATCCCACACCGAGTCGATCGGCGACCCCCGGCCGAAACGTCTCGATCACGACGTCGCTGCGCTCCACCAACTCGAGTACGTCCTCGAGGTCACCTGGATCTGCCAGATCTCGACGGATGATGTCTTTCCCGCGCATCCAGAGCGGCCACGACGGATGCGAGCGCCAGATCGTTCCGCCGGGAGGCTCGACGAACACGACCTCGGCACCATTGTCAGCCAGATGCTGACTTGCCTGCAGACCAACGACGCTCGTGGACAGGTCAACGACTCGCAATCCCCCTAGACAGCCCTGGATCTCAGGTGATCGCATTCAAAAGCTCCGTCAACGTCGTGTGCTGGTTGTCGAACCTGATCAGCTCGACGTGCTCATCTTGACGTTGACGTCATTGTCAAGTCAAGTCGACTTTTCAGGTAGCGTGTCACACATGAGAGGACTTAACGGAAAGATCGCAGTTATCACGGGTGCCGGTCGCCACCGGGGAATCGGCCGAGCTATCGCTCTTCGTCTCGCAGAGGAAGGGTGCGACGTTGCCGTCACCGCACAGCCTCGCGATCCTTCGACGTTTCCGGAACATGAACGGGCGATGGGCTGGCGTGGCGCTGAATCTGTGGCCGAAGAGATCCGAGCCATGGGGCGACGGGCGATCGCTGTGATCGGTGATGTCGCCAACCGGGAGGATGTGGACCGAATGGTCTCCACGATTTGCGACGAACTCGGTGCCATTCATCTGCTCGTCAACAACGCAGCGATCCCGGGAGGATCGGGGGACACAACGATTCTCGAGATGGATGACGATCTCTGGTATCGCACTGTGGACATCAACTTGAACGGCCTGTACCTCGTCAGCAAGCGCGTCGGTCAGGAGATCTGCAAGGTGGGTGGAGCCGTCGTCAACATCTCCTCGACCGGCGGGCGCCAAGGCGCACCGAACCATGGCGCCTACTGCGCGACGAAGTGGGCGGTGATCGGCTTGACGCAGCAACTCGCTCATGAGTGGGCCCGTTACGGTGTTCGTGTCAACAGCATTGCCCCGGGGTCCACGGACACCGACATGATGGACGGTTCGATCGGTCGCCGTGCGAGCAGGGGGCGAGTCGATGCCGATGAGGCTCGGCGGCGTCTCGTCGCAGCGATCCCGATGCGACGTCAGGCCCGTCAAGAGGAGCAGGCCGCAGCAGTTGCTTTTCTCTTGAGTGACGATGCCAGCTACATCACCGGTCAGACACTGAATGTCGACGGTGGGCTGAGGATGGACTAGGCCCCGTCGTCAGCAACGGTTCGTCAGCGCGCTGTCTTTGGGTCGACTCCGATCGAGTTGACCCAAAGACGCGTCAGTTGCTCTGCGACATGGTCGAAGTCGAACGATTCGGCTTGCATGAACCAGACGTAAGCGAATCGGCTCACCATGCCGGTCAGGGCGAACGCAGCAACGTGTGGGTCGATCCCATTATCGATGTGGCCGGCATCGCGCAATGCCCGGATCGCGAGTTCCGCCCGTGCGACGAACGCCATCCTGCTCTCCTTCAGCATGGCGGCGACATCTGCGTCGAGGGTGGCAACTTCCTCCCAGAGCTTCATCAGGGCGGTGTTCGATTGCCAGGTCGACAGATAGCGGCGATTCGCGCGAAGTGCCGCTTCCCAGACCGTGGCTGGGCGGGATTCGGCAGCGACCTCAGCTCGTTCGGTGATCAGTTGGTCCTGTAGCGCTGTGATCACTGCTCGAAAGACCTCTTCCTTCGAGTCGAAGTAGGTGTAGAACGTTCCGTGCGCCACACCTGCCTCTTCGGAGATGTCCGTGATGCGCGCGTTGAGGAATCCATCACGCTCGAACACCACACGAGCCGCAGCAACCAAGGCCGCCCGCGTTCGCTGCCCTCTCAAGGTGAGGGGTGATCCACTGGAGCTCGTCGCGCGTGGCGGCGCTTCAGTCGGTTCCGGCATAGCTCCCACACTAGATGCCGCACGCTTCCGTCGTGGTGGAACCGATTCGGATGGCCTCACCCTCGCCAACTCGCCCCCCAGGTCTCTCGATAGGTGACTGCCTCCACCGGTTTACGCTTCGGTGTGCCCCAGGCCCCGAGGGGATAGCCGAGCGGGATCAGGCACCAGACTGCCGCCTCCGGGGGTACACCGAGAACGTCGGCCACCTCGTGCCAGATGATGTTGTGGATCACCGTCGGCGTCGTTCCGATACCGACCGACCGAGCAGCAAGGCACAGATTCTGCACGGCTGGCCATACCGTCGATGCAGCAGTCAGCATTGGATTGTCCCATGGCGCGCTGAACGGGGAGCTCTCGTCGCTGGTCCTTCGGTCACGCGTACACGCTGCGATGACGACCGGGGACTCACCGAAGTGCTCGACCAAGTGAAGAACGGACTTGGCTATCGGATCCGGGGGGTCCTTGAGAACGAGCTGCCGATACGGCGCGAAGATGTCGACTGATGCGCGTCGGTAGATGTCACCGAGTTGGCGGCGCCGCTCGGCGTCGGTGACGACCACCCATCTGACCGGTTGCGCATTGCCTCCACTCGGAGCGTATGTGGCGCACCGAAGGATGTATTCGAGCGTGTCGGGTTCGATGTCACGATGGGGGTCGAGTCGGCGCATCGACCGAGTGGTCGACACCACCTGCTCGAAGGTCATGGAGTCAGTCATGGGGGTGTACCTCACCTCGAGCGATCTTCAGGGCATCGACCATCAAGTCCGGACCGATGTTCGTGTAGGGACCCATCGGTGCATCGGGAGTGTGAAGCACGTGATTCGCGTACTGACCCTCCATGATGCACGAGAGTTTGAACAGCGAGAGGACCTCGTAGTAGCGAATCGACGAGAGATCGAAACCGGTCCGATCCGAGTAGCGCTGGATCAGATCGCGACGCGATGCGAGTCCGGTGCGGTCGGCGATGTCCGATGACCCAAGGGTCGTCCGCTGCTCACCGGGCTCGTCCCACCGGGCCAGGAGGTGGCCGAAATCCATCAACACCTCGCCGATGGTCGCCGTGTCCCAGTCGATGATGGCGCGTAGCGTTGCCGGCTCGCTGTTGGCGAACATCACGTTGAACGTCGAGTAGTCGCCGTGCATGATTCCGACCGGTCCGTCCTGCGGCAGATTCGCCTCGAGCCACGCGACAACATCGTCCTTACCGACAAGATCTCGCTGTTGATAGGACTCCAACTGCCAGAGCCAACGGTCGACTTGACGCTTGAGGAACCCGTTCGGTTTTCCGAATCCATCCAGGCCGATCGCAAGCCAATCGACAGTCGCCAATTCGGCGAGCGCATCGACCAACTCGAAACCGATCGCCCGGCGCAAGTCGGGATCCTGAAAGAAGCGAGTCGGTAGTGGATCAGAGGGCACGAAGCCACGAATCCGTTCCATCAGCAGAAACGGTGCGCCGATGACCGTCGAGTCATCGCACAACGCGACGAACTCCGCATGGCGCACGGCCGTCCCGCTCAGCGCAGCAAGGAGTCGAGCTTCGCGAGCAACGCTCCCTGCGCTCTCCGTCACCTTGTGAGCAGGAGGACGGCGAAGGACATACTCGTCCTCCCCTCGACGAAGCAGGAGCATCTCGTTGGCAGTTCCCTGGCCGACTCCGATCGGCTCGATCTCGAGTTCACCGGAACCGGGCAGCGACTCGTCGAGCCACTTCGACAGGGCAGCACGAACCCTCTGGTGGTTTCCGCCGGCACTCATTCGACGATCCCTTCGAGTGCGGCTGCGTAACGATCGAGCGCTTCTTGGCGCAGGCGAGGCAAGTGGGTGGTGGGGAACAAGTCGTCGCTCGGTGAGTAGTTCTTCAGGACTTCCCGCGCCAACGTGACCTTGTGCACCTCGGTGGGGCCATCGGCCAGACCGAGTTGATACGCCTCGAGGATCATGGCGCTGAAGGGCATGTGATTCGAAGCACCCAACGAACCATGGATCTGGAGTGCTCGGCTGGCGATGTCGTGGAGCACTTTCGGCATGGCGATCTTGACCGCTGCGATGTCGGGCCGTACTCGCAGATAGTCGTCGTATCGATCAATTCGCCAAGCCGTCTGCAACACGAGAAGCCGGAACTGCTGCAACTCGATGAAGGAGTCGGCGATCATCGCCTGCACGAGTTGCTTGCGTGCCAGCGACTCACCCTTCGTCACTCGGGACAGCGCTCGTTCGCACATCATCTCGAATGCCTTTTGGACCATGCCCACGGTGCGCATCGCGTGATGGACGCGCCCACCGCCGAGTCGGGTCTGAGCCACCACAAAGCCGTCGCCGCGACCTCCGAGGATGTGATCCGCAGGGATCCGAACGTCGGTGTATCGGACGTACGGGTGCGATCCGCTCCCTTCCGGTTCGCCCCACACGCCGACGTCATCGAGGATCTCCACACCCGGAGTATCGGTCGGCACGACGAAGGTCGACAGACGCCTGCTGCCATGGGCGTCACCATCCGTCACTGCGACCACAATGAGGAACGCGGCGTATCGGGCATGTGAGGAGAACCATTTCTCACCGTTGATGACCCACTCGTCGCCGTCGAGCTCGGCCCGTGTCGTGAACTGCATCGGGTCGGAACCACCATGAGGCTCGGTCATCGAAAACGCTGACACGATCTCATTGTCGAGAAGCGGGCGAAGATAGCGCTCCTTCAAATCAGGAGAGCCGAATCGGGCCAGGATCTCCGCGTTGCCCGAATCAGGAGCCTGACAGCCGAACACGATCGGAGCGCAGCGCGAGCGCCCCAAGATCTCGTTCATCAGCGCCAGCCGTAACTGTCCGTATCCGAGCCCTCCCAACTCCGGGCCGAGATGTGCCCCCCAGAGGCCGCGCTCCTTCACAACGTTCTGGAGCGGTGGAATGAGGCGTTGCCGAACGGGATCAGCGAGGTCGAACGGTTGCCGGATGAGCTGGTCGAGCGGCTCGACCTCAGATCGGACGAACTCAGCGATCCAGTCGAGCTCCCCCTGGATCGCAGCATCCGTCTCAAACCACCAATTCATATCGCTCCTCCGCGCCGCTGGCTGTCCTGCGACCTCGTGAGACACGAGATCAACCCGTCTTGCATGACGTCGACGTCGGTATCATATTCGGCGATACACTGCTCCGGGTCAACCGGTCGACAAATCTCTCCGGACCGGTGAGAGGACAAAGGACGCCATGTTGGATCCGCTCTCGATGTTTCGGCTCGACGACTCGGTGTCGATCATCACCGGTGCATCGTCCGGCCTGGGCGAACGCTTCGCCCGAGTCCTTCACTCAGTGGGCTCGACCGTCGTTCTGGTCGCTCGCCGCACCGACAGGCTCAGCGCGCTCAGCCAGGAACTCGGTGGCGCCATGGCGGTGACCGCCGACCTCAGCCGAGAACTCGATCGATCGCATGTCGTCGACACCGTGCTCGAACGGTTCGGCAAGGTGGACGTGCTCGTCAACAACGCCGGCATCGGCCGAAAGGTCGCCATCGAAGACGAGGAACTGGACGACTTCCGATCGGCCATGGAACTGAACGTCACAGCGGCCTGGCACCTGTCGAAGCTCTGCGCAGCTGCAATGATCCAAGGCCGTGGCGGCTCGATCGTGAACATCGGGTCGATCCTCGGTCACGTCGGTGCCACCCCCATGAAGCAAGCGCACTACTGCGCTTCAAAGGCCGCACTGGTGAACTTGACCCGAGAAATGGCGCTTCAGTGGGCCCGCAAAGGCGTGCGGGTGAACGCTCTGAGCCCCGGTTGGTTCCCCAGCGAGATGACCGCGGGAATGGACACAGACGCGGGCGCACAACAGTTCATCCGACAAATGTCGCCGATCCCGCGAATGGGCGAACTCCATGAACTCGACGGAGCTCTACTCCTCCTTGCCTCGCGAGCAGGTTCGTTCATCACGGGATCGAGCCTGATCGTCGACGGCGGCTGGACCGCGCGCTGACCCGGAGTCCGTCGTCCAGGCCCGGAATGAACCTTCGTCGAGCGCCTCCGCACCGACGGCACCCCACCACCAAAACCCACCAGACCGAACCCTGATGGGGT
>JBDKIV010000101.1:0-10986 GCA_039796935.1 Actinomycetota bacterium
GGTGACCTTCCAGCCGCGGTGGAAGCCACGCCCGATCGTCACCATGACCGGCCCCGCCGGAGCGTCCACGCCATCCATCGACCGGACGCGCAGGACCATCCGCCCACCCTCGACCGGCGACGATGCCACCGAGCGGGGGTCGAACGGCACGGAGAAACCGTCGCTCGTGAACTCCTTCGGGAGCAGCATCAGCTGATCGACGACGAATCCACCCGCCTGGTCGAGGAAGTGATCACCGGCAGGCACGACGACGGGGCCACACCCCTCGACGCGAACCCGGCCGTCGGCGAGCCGTTCGGCGACTCGTAACGGCAACGCCACCCCGTCGACCCGGAGTCCCCGGTCGACACACGCCCCGGACGTGTCCGAGTCGGCTGCGCTCGCCGACAGGCCTCCGATGATCCCGCTCACGTCGAACTCCTCCGACGCAACCGTCGCAAACCGACGACGCAACCGCGGCTCGATCGGCACGGGACCGTCGCCGACCTCTCGTTCGAACACGAACCCCACCGGCGCCGCGACCAGCGCCCTACCGAGCCGCTCGTCGTCGTTTGCCCGGACGATCGCGTCGAAGGGGACCCGCCGGTACTCGGGTCGCGGCGTCCCGTCGATCACGACGTCGGACAACACGATCGGGCCCGATCCTTCGGCTGCCTCGATGGTGATCCGGACCCACTCGACGGGGCGACCGTCGAGCTCGACCTCGGCGGTCCCGCCGAGCGGTACGAATCGCGTCACGTCACCCGTCGACGTCCGTACCGAGCCGATGGTGAGCGTCGCGCCGGTCGAAACGGGCGCCGCCACCCGGATGCTCCGGATCGGTGCAGGCTCGTCGAGATCGAACTGCACCCAGTGCCCGACGGGAGACGACAGCGCACCGGTCCGCCACGTCGTGCGCGGATCGCCGTCGAGCAACTGCTCGGGGCGGAACCAGGGTTGGCTCACGGACGACACCGACGAGGTGACCTGCTCGACACCGATGATCGAGCTGGTGGTCTGCGAACCGCTGACCGAGAACAGCGAACTCGCGCCGTCGGCCGTCGACGACTCTTGGAGCGCGCTCGACCTCACCGTGGCGGTCGCCGTGCTGCTCAGCACCCGGCGGACATTGGTGTCGGTCACGATCAGCGCGGACCCCGACTCGAACATCGTCGACAGATCATCGGTTGCCACGTCGGCACTGAACACGACGGGCCGAGCACCGGCCAACAGGCCCTGCTCGGCGAGGCTCACCCACGCCGAGCCGTCACCGGCGACGACGACCGGCGCCACCGACGGCACCACACGGACGATCGGCTGCCACTCGCGCAGCTCGTACACCTCGACCGGGGGGAGTTCGCGCTCCCTGGCCGCCTCGGCGGTCTCGTCCGATTGCGCCGCCGTGTACTCGCCCGGCCGCCCGAACGTCGCCCGCAGGACGAACTCGTCGCTCGACCGGATCGCATCGAAGTCACTCGGCCTCGGCTGACGAGCGCCCTCCCACACCAGATCGTTGCGGACCACGACGTAGCGGACCCCGAACCGGCGGAGCACGTCCGCGACCCCGGCCGGGCCGAGCCGGGACGTACCCGAGGCAGCACTGACGGCTGCGAGCACGCTCTCGCTCATCGGTGTGCTCTGGGGGAACGAACTCGTCCGCACATGGGGCGACGCGAGCAAGGCGCCGAAGATGTCGTCGCCCACCGAACCCCATCGGTACCTCGTCGACGACGACCCGGGCAACACCATGGCACGCCCCGTGTAGCCGACGTTGTCCCGATCGATCCACGCCGTGGCCTCGCGCCAGTAGGAGGGCACCGATGGCAGTCGACGACTCGGCGCATAGATGTCCCCCGTCCACACGGGCACGGATGCTGCGACGACCACCAGGCCGACCCCACCCGCCAGCAGTGCTCGATACGCTCGACGCATCGGTCGCCGACCGACCGACCAGATGGCCAGCGAGAACAGGATCGCCGTGCTGAGCGCGAGCGTTCCACCCACCTTGGTCGTGTTCCGGAACGCCTCCGAGGCAGGAACGGCCCCGTACGCCCAGCTGACGATGGCCCCCCACCACGACGACGGCTGTGCATACACCCCGACGCCGACCATCGCAGCCGAACCGAACAGCACGACGAACAGCATCCGGTACCGCCACGACGACCGGGCGACGAACACGAGCCCGACGATCGGCACGAGAAAGGTCGCCAACACGACGACAGGCGACGCCACGAGCGGCTCGAGATGGGCTCGCGGCTGCGTGGCTCCGAACCGGAAGTACGCGAGCCAGTTGCCCATCCCCCGAACCGTCTCGGCATACGACGAGACCGAGTTCACGAGTTCCGGCGGCTCGGTGAGCGCGAGTCGCTGCAGCAGGTCGCTCCGACCGGCCACGACCCGCTGCCCGACGACCGCCAAGGCCCCCACGACCAGCACGGCCGTCTTCAGAGCGAACACGCCCAGTGCCCTCGCGGTTCCACGCCCATGAATCACCACCAGCAGCACCGCACACAGCGTCGCCATGGCCACGTTGAACAGCACGCTGACCTGCTCGGTCGGGGCGGGGACGGAGACGGCGAGAGCAGCCACGGCAGCCCACCGCCACGTCGCCGGCTCGCGGGACGCACGGACGACAGCGAGGATCAGCCATGGTGCGCACACCACCGAACCGATGAACAACAGGCTGTTCGAGAACAGGTTCAGGCTGATCGGGTGCAGCATGTACACCACACCCGCGAGGGCGTGCGGCCAACTCCAGCGCGGCAGGAAAGCCGCCAAGAGGGCAGCCGCACCGATGCCGCCGAGTGCCAACAACCCTCCGTGCACGAGATGCTCGGTGACCGCTGGCGAGAGGCCGACCCCACGGAGCGCGGCGTAGACCGGCACCAGCACCGGGTTGTACTCCGACCCCCCGACCCTGCCGATCCCACCGGTCTCCTGCCAGATCGACGCGAGACGGCGCATCACGCGGTCCGGGGCCCACGACAGGTCGAAGCGCGAGTCGATCACGTACGAACGCGGCGCGCTGATCATCACGGCGACCAGAGCCACCGCCGTGATGGCCCAACAGACCAGCCCACGGCGCGCCGCGTCCCGCTCGCCCGCGACGGCCAACGCCTCGGCCGGTCGGCCCTCGTCCCCTGCCGACCCGCGCGGGGCGAACTCCCACAGCGCCCACGACACCGCCAGGGCAACGCTCATCCCGGCAGTGGCGCTGGCCCACGGCCGCTGCGCGGCGAACCCGAGACCCACCACGAGGTCGCCCTCGAGCAGGGTGCACGCGGCCGCTACCACCATGAGGAGCACCGACAGCCACATCACCACCTTGCCGAGGCCGACGGCACGGGCAGCCGCGACCGCCAACGACACGAGCACACCGGTCCAACCGAGCATCAGTGCCGGAGCGATGACCGCCGCCGCAGTGCACAGCGCCTGGACCGGCCCGACCGCCCGAGCCCTGGTGATCGACCAGCGCACATCGTCCACCAGGGCGAGCGCGAGGATCGCCGCCACCGTGTGCGCGAACAGCCAGACCAACGCGGCTCCCATCACCCCGTGGCGCGACGCCAACACGGGCGCCGGAACCAGCACCACGACGGCCAGCACCACCGACAGCGCGACCGTCACCCGATTGCGCTCTCGAGCTCGCGCGTCGTTGAGGGCGGTCGACGTCACCGCATAGGGAATCAGCGCAGCGACGAAGACCACCAGCGGAGCCCGGGCGGGGCGGTACGACTCGCCGTAGAACAGCGGGATCGCCAGGGCGACCAGCAGTGACCCGACGAACGCGACGACACCGACGACCATCGTCATCTGGAGCGAACGCCAGGCATGGCGGCGGACCTGTTCATCGGTGCCCTTGGCCGACGCCAGCAGCGCGCGGCCGGTGAGCTGTGGGACCATGAACAGCAACGCCACGAAGGTCCAGACGACATAGAAGATCGCCCGCTCGGTCGAGTCGAGCCAGCCGACGACGGCAGCGGGGAACGCCACCGACGGTGCCTGGACGAGCAGCAGGCTGAACGCGTTCGCGATCGTGAATCGCCGGAGCCGCTCCGACGGAACCGGACGGAACGTCGTCAACGGGCAGTCGCGGATCCACCACGGGGTCAACGCAACGACGACGACCGCCGCCGGGAGGACGGTCGCCATCCACACCGCCACGACCGACGACGACACCGGAAGCACCGCAACGGTGGCGAGCCGGGCGACGGCGATGAGCCCCGTTCGGACGAGCACCTGCTTCTCGCGACCGAGCGAGAGTTGGCGATAGTCGATCAGGACGACGGCACTCGTCACCGATGCACCGACGAACATCACGAGCGTCTCGGGAGCGCCGAAGGAGCCACCCGGGATCGGCAACACACCCGTCGCCGCCAAGACCCACACCGCGAGGGCACCCAACGCCGACGACACGACCGTGAGCAACAGCGACCACGTCATCACTGCTCGCGAGGCAGCGTCGTCGTCGCGGGCGAACCGACTGACCGCGACCGGCAGGCCCAACGTGGTCGCATAGGTGACCAGGCTGGTGAGGACGACGAATCCTGACCCGTCGCCGACCACTCCCATCGGCAGTCGATTCGCCAACAACACCCACGACACGAAGCCCGCAGCGCCGATGATGGCGAGCTGCGCCATCAACACACCTGAACCGCGGAGCAACGTCCGGGTACTGCTCGTCGTCGTCTGCATCAGTCCGTCGGTCGGCTCAACTGGGTCAGCACCGCCTCGTACCCGTCCCGGGTGCGCTCCCAACTGAACGTCCGGGCGCGCTCGATCGACGCATCGGAGCAACGCTGCACGTCGGCCGGCGAATCGGCCAACGCCTCGAGTTCGTTGCGCAGGGTGAGCACGCGCCGCGGCGGGACGAGGACACCTGCATCGCCGACGACATCGCGGACACCGGGGAGGTCGGATGCCACCGGTACGCAACCGGCCTGCATGCCCTCGAGCAGCACCATTCCGAACGCCTCGAGCCGAGACACGGACGGGAGCGCGATCACGTCATGATCGGCGAACAACGAGTCGAGCCCCGAGTCGTCCACCCTTCCGCGTACCTCGACGTTGTCGGCACCGAGGCGGAGCGCCAGGAGCCGATGCTCGGCCTCGAGCGGGCCCGAACCCACCACGGTCAACTGCAGCTTCGACGAACCCGCGACCGCAGCGATCAGATTGGACACGCCCTTGTACGGGCGCTGCTGGCCCACGAACAGGACGCGCAAGGGTCGATCCCCGGTGTACGGCATCCGCCGCCCGACACTCGCCGTCATGTCGACACCCCAGGGGACGACACTCACCGACCCGTCCGCGCGGCCACGCTGTGCGAGCGCGTAGCTCGGAGAGGTGACCACGACGTGATCGGCGCAGCCGGCCAGCCGACGGTTGACGAGGTTGTACAGCAAACTCAGCACGCCGAGGAACTGGATCTCGACGTCGAAGTGGTGGACGTAGACAAGACGCGGCCTGCGGGCACGCGACCGGAGCCCGAGTCCGAGCAGGACCACCTCGGACATGGTGGGAACCGGGCCATGGAGGACCACGACATCGACACGATCGAGCGCCCGACGACGGAGCAACGACCACCCCAGGGTCGTCGCGCGGAACTCTCCCAACGACCCGCGCCACGCGTCGCGCGACGACCGGTACGTGACGCGATGACCGAGCGACGCGAGTTCGGTCCCGAGCCGGTCCACACTCCGCGCCACGCCGGACACGACAGGTGGAACCTCCGAAGCCACCATGAGCACCTCGAGGCCGGTGGACCGCGGTCCGGTCAGGGGGCCGGCATCGGGCCACACACCCCGCTCGCGCCGGTGCTCGGCAACGCCCATCGGGTTGACCCGTGTGTCGAGCCAGAGCCTGACGAGCCGAGACAGGAACAACAGCACCGTGCGCGGGGTGGCTCGACCCGAACGGAGTCGGGCTGCTCCGTCGTACTCCGACTCGTCACCCCGGCGCCAACGCCCCCGAACCAGGATCTCGACGAGGACACGGAACCGCTCGGGCGACAGCACCACCCCCGACAGCACGTCGCGGTGACAGGCGAACACATCGCTCGACGGACGCCTGAAGCGGCGCGCCTCACGGAACAGGCACTTCGTCGCCGCCGTGGTGAGGGCGAGCGGTACCCGATGACGGATCGTCATCGCCGCGCGCACCGGCACGCCGACCACGAGGTCGGAACGTCCCGAGAGCACCGACTCGACCAACGTGACGAGCGACTCGGGTGTGATCGTGAGGTCGGGATCGACCACCGCGACCACCTGTGCACTCGACGCGGCGAGGCCCTCGGCGATCGCCCCCGAGAACCCACCGACGCGTTCGGCGGGCCGCCGATGGAAGATCTGCAGGGGCAGACCCTCGTGCGCCCGACGGCGCAGCACCTCGACCGACTCGTCGTCCCCGTCGTCGACGACGATCATCCGCCACCGGAGTCCCCGCTCTGCGAAACGCTGTTCGAGATGTTTGGCGAAGAGCACCACTGACGTCGGCTGCGCACTCGTCGCGCAGACCACATCGATGTCGATCACGAGCCGCCTCGCGGCGACCGACGCCGGACGAGTGTCATCGCACAGTTCCAGGCGAGCACCTCGCGGACACCGGGGACCGAGATGATCCACCGCTGCGACGGGTAGTAGCGAGGCCTGGCATCCATCAGCTCGAGCGTCGGGTGCGCACGCACCAACTCGAGGACGTCACCGATGTGGACCGGCCACAGCCCGTCACCGACCAGGTTCTGCTTGGGTTCGCCGACGACTCGTCGGTACCAGCGCGTGCCTCGCTCGGGACCGAGGTAGTGGAACGGCATGATCTCGTGCCCCCCGACCGGCGAGTACCAGTTGGTCCACGAGATCCACGCCCAGCCGCCCTCGGTGGTCACACGGCCGATCTCGTCGAGCAGACCCGGGATGTCCGGGGTGTGTTCGAGCACGTTCGAGCAATAGACCCCGTCGAAGGTGCCATCGGCGAACGGCGTCCGACGGCCATCGGCGAGCACCTGGGGGGCACCCTCCGGACGACGTGCCCGAAGCAGTTCCTCCGAGAGTTCGAGCGCCACGACCTCGGCCCCGGCCGACGTGAGGGCGTCGGAGTCCCAACCACGGCCACAGCCGAGGTCGAGGATGCGTCGACCCGTCAGCGGAAGATCGAGCGACGAAACCGCCCGGTCGCTCAGCGCCCGGTAGAACTGGTCGGGTTCGGCCCAGTGGCGGAGATACCGCCGCAGCAGTTCGAAATTCGAAGCGGCCACGGCGTTCGGGGACGGGTCAGCGAACGGTCGACGCGAAGCGGCGGCGAGTACCGACCGCCAACGCACCGCCCAGCAGCACCGCTGCGGTCCCGAGACCGATCCACGAGCGGACGTCGGAACCGGTCGAGGGGAGGCCACCGCCACCACCCGATGAACCGAACGAGGCAGTCACCGTCGACACCACACCGGGTGCACCGGCATCACGCACATCGACGATCACATCGGACGACTTCGACGAGCCGCCGGTCGGCGTGCACGTGACACGGATGATGTTGAAGCCGGTCTCGGCCGCCACCGGCGGGACCAGGGCCAACGTGGACCCGTTGCCCGAGGAGGTACCGGTGACCTGCGAGCTCGGATGTCCGACGAGCACCGCAGCGAGCGCTGACCCGGATGCACAGCCGTTGACCTTGACCGACGCCGTCGCGCCACGCGCCACCACGGGCGCTGTCTCGAACGCGATGAGGGCGGCGGTGTAGCCAGCGACGTCGACCTCGGAGCCGTTGGTGAAGTCGGCGCTGGTCGGCCCGCCATCACGCCACGCCGACGCCTGACCACCGAACGCGCCGATCATGCCAGCCGTCACCGCCAGCGCAACGATCATTCGACGAACGATCACTCGCTCACCCCCTCTTCCTGAGCGTCTTGTCAGACGCCGCGAACCTTGTGAAGGTTACCACCCTCCGTGCGCGACGGCCAGATTTGTTCACAAGCCGTTGGCCTCGACGGAGTCGACGAGCACCGTGTCGTCGCCGGAGGGACTGACGACACCGAACGTCTCGGCGGCAGCGTGTGTCGTGTCTCGGATGGTGCTGCGCAGCAGGCCGTCCACCCAGAGTTGCGTCGTCCCACCGACGAACACCACCTCGACCTTGGTCCCGCCGCTGAAGCCCGAGTCTGCGACCTGCGTCGCCACCCCGTCGACCACCTTGCGGAGCAACCAGGTGCCGAAGTCGGGACGACTGATCAGTTCCCAGTAGTTCCGGTCGTCCACCATCCGGTACACCAGGCCCGCATCTTTGACCGACGTCTCGACCGTCAGGGCGAGCGACTCGATCCGGCCCCCGTCCGACACCACCGCCAACGCCGGGCCGGCACCGTCCGGTTCCAACTCGAGCTGACCGTCACCGGTGAGGACGGCCTTCCCGCGAACCACCGACCACTGCAGGTCGGGCCGACCCTCGAGAGCACGGCCCTCGATGCTCCCCGCGCCCTCGAAACCGTCCCCGAAGCGCAGCGGCAGCGTCGAACCGCTCGTCACGGTGTCAGCCCCGTCGCCACCGTCCGACACCAGCAGGCCGACCGCGAACCCACCTGCTGCACCCACCACGAGTGACACGGCGACGGCCGCACCGACCGAACGTCGGCGAGCCCGGCGCACGACCACCCGGGGCACCATCATCTGTGAGCTGGTCGAACGGGCGACCGCACGTCGGGCGCGTCGCTTCGACCCGGGTGCCGTACCCGGCCCGAGGTGCTCGACAGCCGACCACTGGTGCCGGCTCAGGCGCTGCTGCGCGGTCTTCCCCCCGACGTCGACGGTCCGGACGACGACCTCGTCACCCTCGCGGCCGATCTCGACCAGCGTGACGGGCTTGCCCGTCGGGTCGAGCCTCACCACGCACGGCATCAGCACATCGTCGAGCGTGTCTCCGGTCGTCATGACTCCCTGTTCCTCTCGTCTCGGGACCAACCTGCCACAGCGAACATGTCGCGGAACTGCGACCGATAGGGACGGCCCACGACCCACCGGCGCGAAGCGGCCGAGCGGAGCAGGGCGTGCCCGGTCCCGACCAGACCATCTGGGCGAGTTCGCTTGACCGCCCGCACCTCGAGCCCGACGAGCGCGCACACCAGCCTCAGGTGGCGCTCGCCGATGAAGCTGAGATGGTCGGGAAGATCGAGCGACCCCGGGTAGCCCTCGCGTGTCGACAGTTCTGCACCGTTGCCCGTCTCGATGACGAGTTCTCCATCGGGCCGATCGAGCAGCCTGCTCCAGTCGGCGATCGTCGACACCGGGTCGGGAAGATGCCCGTACACGTTCATCATCGAGACGACGTCGAACGTCGACGTGACGTCGTCGAGCGACGACACCACGTGCAGCCCACGGGCCCGAGCCGATCGGGCCTTGTGGTCGTTGGGCTCGACGCCGACGAGGGTCGAGCCGGACGGAACGAGGCGCTGCAGGGCGACCAGCAGTTCACCGTGCCCGCAACCGATGTCGAGCCAGCGGACCGGCTTGCCCGAGCGCACACGATGCGGCACCAGGCGGCGCATCAGCACCGACATCCGAAGCACCCGCAACGGGCTGAACCGACCGGTCACGTCGAGGTCACCGGTTGCCGTGAGGTGCGTCCCCGTTCGGACCGCCTCGGACCGCGCTGCTGCGGTCGGGCGCGGATCGACGTAGAGCAAGCCGCACGACCTGCAGCGCATGGCGCGATAGCCCGACTCCTCGGCCCAGACGTCGGCATCGCCGTGATGACACAGGTAGCAGCCCACCGACTCCAGTTCGACGCCCTGTACCCTCACCTGACCCGTGCCCCCAGTAGCGCTGCCGACGCTCCGTCGACACGGCGCGCTCCCCGTTAGTAGGGTAGTGATCCTAGCGAGGCCAGGCGGCCGGAGCCGTGCACCGAGTGCACGATGGAACTGCGAGACTGATCGACCGATGCGCCCGAAGGAATCCCTCACCTGGCTCGCCTACCGAGTCGAACCGCTCCGACGGCTGATGGACCGCCCGTACCCCTACTGGCTCACGCCCGGGGAACTCAGCTATCTCGTCCATGCGATCGACGCGACGCGCGAGGCAGGCACCTCGATCCTCGAGATCGGGGTCGGCCGTGGGCGCACCTCGGCGTTCCTCCTCGAACATCTCCGCCGCACCGGCGACCCGCGTTCGCTCGTCTGCATCGACACGTTCTCGGGGTTCACCAACGACAGCGTCGAGTTCGAGGTGACCCGTCGGGCGAAGCGCCGGCGAGACCTCGACGTGTTCCGGTACGGCAACCGTGCGATCTTCGAGCGCAGCCTGCGGTCGCAGGGCTACGAGCAGGTGCGAGTGATCGAAGCAGACGCCAGCACGCTCGACTTCGGCACCTTCGCCCCGATCGGCGTCGTGCTCCTCGACATCGACCTGTACCAGCCGACCATCGCATGCCTCGACCGGATCGAACCACACCTCGCACCCGAAGCCTTCGTCCTGGTCGACGACTGCCGACCCGGCCTTGCCTGGGACGGCTCGCTCCAGGCGTACCATGAGTTCATGGCAGCTCGCGGGGTCGACCCCCGAATCGTGGGTGGCAAGGGCGGGGTGTTCGAGCGGCGAGCAGCCGGATGACACCGAGACATCGGCCGCATCGTCACAGCGCGAGGTCGATCGGCCTCGCACTGCTCGGCACTGCGACACTCGGCGTGGCGGCACTCGGCTGCGGTTCGGGTACCACCGACGACTCGATCGGCGAGGCCGACGTCGGCCGATTGGTCTCGAGGCTCACCGGTGACTCCGGTCTCGAGGCGACGCCCGGCACGAGCACTCCCCCGCCCGCTTCGACCGTGACGACGACGACCGTGCCGGTGACGACCGTGCTAGCGACGACCGTGCCGGCAACGACCGCGCCAGTGACGACCACGCCCGAGAGCGACGGGCCAGCGACGACCGCAGCCGGACCCGCTTCGGCAACGTCACCGTCGAGGAAGCCCCGACCCGTCGCCACGACGAGCACAGCAGCACCCGTCACGCCGACGACTCAGCC
>JBDKIV010000102.1:0-6925 GCA_039796935.1 Actinomycetota bacterium
TCGGCGATCGACCGCATGCGCGGTGCACCCGACGCGGCAAACCCGTCGCTGCAGAACGCCGAGCGTGCCCGCCAGCGGGCCGAGGCGTCGGCCGAGCTGCTCGCAATGGTGGAGGGCGATCCGGCCACGCACGGACAGCTCGCCGCCGCCAACTGACCGTGCGTCGCTGGGTCGGCTTCGACCAGGGCCAGCAGCTCGTCCGACGCTGCAGCCCGCTGGCGCGCCCGATCGGCATTCTGCAGCGCCGGGTCGGCGCTGTCGGGCGCCTGGCGCATGCGGTCGATCGCGGCGAGCGCGAGCGCCGGGCGCGTCTCCCACGTCGGCGACCGCGCCTCCCATTCGTTGGGGCCGCGACTGCCGAACTCGACGAGGAACTGTTCGAATCCCGTCGCGAACTCGGCGGACTCGGCATCGAGCCGCGACAGGGCCCACATCGCATGGCTGGGCGCCGCCGAGTCGACGTCGCCGATACCCGCGATGATCGGCAGGACCAGATCGGGACGACCGACGGCAGTGGCCACGGCCGTGATCGCTCCGACCGGAACGGTTGCCATGTAGGTGGTGAACAGATGCTGGCCGAACAGCGTGCGGTGCATCGGCACCAACTGCTGGTACCGGTCCCAGAGCTCTCGGTCGCTCGACGCACTCAGGTCGGGACGGTCACGGCGGAGCTGGATGGTCATCTCGCGTTGGTCGGTCAGTTCGGTCAGATCATCGAGACTGCTCTGCGCGAACACCCAGGCGAAGGTGTGCCCGATGCGTTCGCTCAGGTCTGGTCGGACATCGACCGGGGCTTCGGAGTACGGGGCGATCCCCGGTTGGGCACCGAAGAACTGCTCGTCCATCGCCTGCCACGACAGACCCGGTGCCCGTTCACCGAAGAGGCGGATCAACGACGCATTGAGGTAGCAGTAACCGCCTTGCACGCCAAGCTGGCAGAACTGGTCGGGCGGGAACTCGGCTTCGTCGAAGGCGCCCATCCGGATCCACGCATCCCGCCAGCCGAGCTCGGCCGACCAGAGCGCGGTGTCGCTCGTCAGCGGTGTCACCGGGTCGGGGAACACCTCCCCCACGTTCGCACGCGTGTACAACGGAAAGCGGGCCGACAGATCGGTGTCGGTCACGTAGTAGCGATCTCCCATGGCGTCCCCCCAGACGACGAGTGTCACAACGCCCGGAGCGTAGTGCTGTTCGACCACGACGTCGTACTTGCACCGATTGGCTGCGATCATGAGGGAATGGAGCAGAAGACGACACCGGCCGACCTGGCGTGGGGCGCCTTCACCGAACAGACACCCTGGGTGCTCGAACGGAACGACATCCGCTGGCTCCCGCTCGCCGAAGGGCTGCGCGCCGGGGCACGCGCCGAAGTGCCGCGCCTGACCAAGCCGTCGAGGCTGCCCCACGGCGCACGAGTCGTCACGGTGGTCGGCCTCCTCGGCAGAGCCGTCGTGCCGTGGCTGATCCGCAAAAAGCGTGGGCGGTACAGCACACCCGAGGCCAGTCGCGCCGACGTCTCCAAACGGTTGCGTGTCGCCGCCGAAGGTCTCGGATCGACCTACATCAAGCTCGGTCAGATCATCTCGAGCGGTGAGGGTCTGTTCCCGGCCGAACTCGTGCAGGAGTTCAAGCTGTGCCGCGACCAGGTGCCTGCCGAGTCGTTCGAGACGGTGCGGCGCGTCGTCGAAGCCGATCTCGGCGGACGCCTCGAAGACCTGTTCGCCTCGTTCGACCCGAAGCCGCTCGCCGCGGCATCGATCGCACAGGTGCACGCTGCGGTGCTCCCCTCGGGCGAGTCGGTCGTGGTGAAGGTGCAGCGAGAACGGGTCGCCTCACTGGTGCGCAAGGACCTCCAGGTGATGTCGTGGCTCGCCCCGCACCTGGTCGGCCGGATCCCGATCGCAGCACTGGCGAACCCGCCGGCACTCGTCGAACTCTTCGCCGAGACGATCGTCGAGGAACTCGACTTCCGGATGGAAGCGGCCAACATGATCGACGTGGCCTCGATGCTCCACGATCTCGGGCAGACCGGATACGTCGTACCCCGGCCGCACCCGAGCCTCGTCACACGACGGGTCCTCGTGATGCAGCGTGTCGACGGCTTCAACTTCGACGACGTCGCCGGCATGCACGATGCCGGCATCGACACCGAGGACGTCGTTCGGACTGCCATGGTCGCCCTGATGGAAGGGGCGATGGTGTACGGCGTGTTCCACGGCGACCTGCACGGCGGGAACCTCTTCGTGCTCCCCGACGGGCGAACCGCCCTGCTCGACTTCGGGATCGTCGGCCGCCTGACCGGCGAGCGACGGCTCGCATTCCTCCGGATGATGCTCGCGGCCACCACCAACGACGTCCCGCAGCAGATGGCCGCCATGCGCGACCTCGGTGCGCTCCCGGCCGACACCGACCTCGAGGCAGTCATCCGCGATCTGCGACTCGACCTTCCCCCGATCGACCCCACCACGCTCACCGGCGAGGAACTGGTCAACGAGGTCCAACGCGTCGTGAAAGCACTGCTCGGGTATGGCGCACGAATGCCCAAGGAACTCATGTTGTACGTGAAGAACATGGTGTTCCTCGACGGCGCCATGGCCAGGCTCGCCCCCGACCTCGACCTGCTCGGCGAGATCGCCAAGATCTCGATGATGTTCGCCGAGCGACACGGTGAACGTCTCGGACGCGAACTCGGGATCGACCACACCCAGGTCGAGTTGAGCATGGACGGCGTGAAGGCAGGCTTCGGCGTGACGACCGACACCGACTCGCTCACCTACCGCGAACTGCAGGCCCGGCGCGACCTGATCAGCAAGCGGATGCGCGACCACGTCGTCCGGTAGTCGCTACGGTACTGCGGCCATGCGTCTCGTCATCGCTCGCTGCTCGGTCGATTATGCCGGTCGACTCACCGCCCATCTTCCCGAGGCCGTCCGACTGATCATGGTCAAACAGGACGGATGCGTCGCCATCCACGCCGACGGCGGTGCCTACAAGCCACTCAACTGGATGAACGCACCGAACACGATCACCGACCACGGTGGCCACTGGACGGTGTCGAACCCGAAGGGCGAGACCCTCACCATCCAGTTGCACGAGGTGATCGCAGACCTGTCGCACGAACTCGGCAACGACCCCGGGCTGCAAAAAGACGGCGTCGAGGCGCACCTGCAAGAACTGCTCGCCGCTTCACCACACGCCATCGAGGACGGGCTCGTCCTGGTGCGCCGCGAGTATCCGACGGCGATCGGTCCGATCGACCTCGTCTGCCGAGACTCGAGCGGTCAGGTGGTGGCGGTCGAGGTGAAGCGCCGCGGCGAGATCGACGGAGTCGAACAGTTGGCCCGCTACATCGAACGACTGCACCTCGACTCGACGCTCGGCCAGGTTCGTGGCGTGTTCGTGGCGCAGGTGGTCAAACCGCAGGCCAAGGTCCTCGCCGAGTCACGCGGCTTTCGCGTCGTCGAGGTCGACTACGACGAACTGCGCGGGATGCGGCCCGACGAACTCCGGCTGTTCTGACCATGGAGCGCATCATCGGGGTGGTGCAGCACTACGCCTGGGGCGATCACCGCGCGATTCCCGAGTTGCTCGACCGTCCACCGGACCAGCGACCGTGGGCCGAGTTGTGGCTCGGCTCGCACCCCGGCGGACCGTCGCACACCACCGGCGGCCAGGCCATCTCGACGGTGTACGGAGAACTGCCCTATCTCCTCAAGGTGCTCGCCGCTGCGCAGCCGCTCTCGCTCCAGACCCACCCCGACCGCAGACAGGCCGAAGAGGGATTCGCACGCGACGAGCAGGCCGGCCTGGCGCTCGACGACCCGAGGCGCACCTACCGCGACCGCTCGCCGAAGCCCGAGGTGCTCTGCGCGCTCACACCGTTCGACGCACTCTCGGGCTTTCGGCCCGTCGAGCAGACGGTCACCCTGCTCGACGACATCGGCGTGTCGTCGTTGAGCGACCGGCTCCGCCACGACGGACTGGAAGCCGTCGTCAGGGAGCTCTACCGGGGTTCAGTCGATCTGGCAGAGATCGTCCGCACCTGTGCCACCAGTTCACTCCCCGCCGCCCGTCTGGTGACCGATCTCGCCCGCGCCTACCCCGACGACCCCAGCGTGGCCGTGACGCTGCTCCTCCACCGGGTCGCGCTGGAGCCAGGTGAAGCGATCTTCCTCGGCCCCGGCAATCTCCATGCCTACCTGAGCGGGGTCGGCGTCGAGGTCATGAGCGCGAGCGACAACGTGCTCCGCGCCGGCTTGACCGTCAAACATGTCGATGTGGACCAACTGTTGCAGGTGGTTTCATTCGATCCGGTCGCCGAACCACGAACCATCCCGACGCGGACGGCGCCGCACTCGTGGCGGTACGACACGCCGAACACACCGTTCCGGTTGTGGCGTTGGCAACTCGACGAGGCGATCACGCACACGGCAACCGGACGAGAGCTCGTACTCTGCGTGGACGGCGACGCCGGGCCGATCCGACGCGGTGAGTGCATGATCCTCGCTCGGGGCGAGACGATCGTGCTGGGCGGACCGGCAACGCTGTTCCGAGTGGAAGAACGCCCCATCGACCGCTGAGGCGGTCAGCCGTTGCCGACCGTTCGACGGATCTCGACGATGCGCTCCTGCGCATGGTTGGCGTCGTCACCTTTGTCGTCGAGCAGCGCTGCGCGGTCCTTCGCCGCCTCACGCTCGGCGATGGTGGTGTCGACCCGGGCCAATGCCGCTTCGGTGCCGTGCTCGTGGATGAACTCGGCCCACTCGACCAAGGCCTCGACCATCTCACTCTCGGGCACGACCGCCACGTTGCGGCCCTTGACGAAGAGATGGCCGCGCTTGTTGCCGGCCGCGATGCCGAGGTCTGCCTCGCGGGCCTCGCCGGGGCCGTTGACGACACAGCCCATCACCGCCACCTGGAGCGGGATCTTGCGATCCCCGAACGCGTCCATGGCCCGCTTCGCCACATCGATCACGTCGATCTCGGCGCGACCGCAGCTCGGACAGGCGATCAGATCGACGTTCTTGCGCTCGCGCAAGCCGAGTGCTTCCAGCAGTTGACGACCGGCTCGGGCTTCTTCGACCGGATCGGCGGTCAACGAGTAACGAATGGTGTCGCCGATCCCCTCGAGGAGCAACGTGGCGATGCCCGCCGTTGCCTTCACCAATCCGGCCGGTGGTGGGCCCGCCTCGGTCACGCCCAGGTGCAGGGGCGCGTCGGTGACGGCGCTCAACTGCCGGTAGGCCTCGACCATCAGCGGGACGCTCGACGCCTTGACGCTGATCTTGTAGTCGTGGAAGTCGACATCTTCGAAGAAGGCGATCTCTTGGAGGGCACTCTCCACCATCGCTTCCGGTCGCACCCCACCGAACTTCTCGTACAGGGCGGGATCGAGCGAGCCGCCGTTCACCCCGATCCGGATGGGGATACCACGGTCCTTCGCCTCGGCCGCCACGGCCTTGATGTGCTCGGGCCGGCGGATGTTGCCCGGGTTGAGACGCAGACCGTGCACCCCCGCCTCCATCGCCGCCAAGGCCATCTTGTACTGGTGATGGATGTCGGCGATCACCGGGATCGGCGATCGAGGCACGATCTGTGCCAACCCGACTGCTGCCTCGGCCTCGTTGCAGGTGCAGCGAACGATGTCGCACCCGGCGGCGGCGAGCGCATAGATCTGTTGCAGCGTCCCTTCGACATCGGCGGTCTTGGTGACCGTCATCGACTGCACCGTGATCGGAGCATCGCCGCCGACGGCGACCCTGCCCACGTGGAGCTGCCGGGTTCGTCTGCGAGAGAACTGGGTGGAGGAGACGTCGACGTGCACGATCAACCTCCGAGCGGACGCACGATGTCGAGCCAGAGACCGGCGAGCATCAAGAACACCAGGAATCCCATCATCGTCATGGCCACGGGGATCATCTTGCTGACATCGGCGTGATACGGCTCGCGGCCTTTGCGGCTGCGGAGGCGCTCGTAGGTGGCGATGGCCGCATGCCCTCCGTCGAAGGGGAGCATCGGAAACAGGTTGAGCAGGCCGACGAACACGTTGACACCGGCCAGCAGGATCAAGATCCCGGGAAGTCCGGTCTCGCCACCGATCACGTCGCTGAACCGGCTGACGCCGACCACCGTGGTGGGCTGCGTCGCCGGGTCGGTGTTGCTCCCGGTCAGGTGTTGGACGATGTTGACCGGATTGAGCACCTTGACCACCCCGCCGACGCTCTGCCAGGCAGCGCTGCCCAGATCCGTCACACTGTGCACGGCAGCATCACCGAGCGACATCGCGACCCAGTCGGTGCGCTCTCCCGAGCGTGTCCCGATGTAGGCCTTGCCGAACGAAGGACCCGGATTGGGGTTGCTCCCCAGACCGACCTCGATCACCTGCTCGACACCATCTCGAACGATCACCATCGTCACGATGTCGCTCGGCCGATGGCTCTGCACCTCGCGGACGAACGCCTCGGGCGTGTCGACGGCCACGCCGTCGATGGTCATGACCTGATCACCCGCCACCAGACCGGCCTCGGACGCCGGCCCGCCAGCCACCACCTCGGTGATCTCGACCTGGCCGAGCGGTTCGAGCTGCCCTTTCGTCGCATACACACCGAACAGGAGGGCGACGGCAATGAGCATGTGCATCATCGATCCGGCACAGATGACGAGCATCCTCCGGGGATAGCTCTTGTTGCGATAGGCCCGCGGTTCGTCGGCCGGTTCGACCTCGTCGAGGTTGTTCATCCCGATGATCCTCACGAACGCACCCACGGGGTAGAGCCGAACGCCGTACTCGGTCTCGCCGCGTCGGAAACTCCACAGCTTGGGCCCCATGAACAGGAAGAACTGCGTGGCCTTCATCCCGGTCCAACGCGCCGTCACGAAGTGACCGACCTCGTGCAGGAAGATGCAGACGAGCAGCAGTACCACG
>JBDKIV010000103.1:0-4410 GCA_039796935.1 Actinomycetota bacterium
GCGTTGGAACCGAACTCGAGCACGGCTTCACCGAACACGATCATCGACATCGCGTTCGTCTCCATGCGCCGGCCCGGCCCGTCGTGGCGCATCGCGGCGTCGATCTCCGTCGCCCGACGCCAGTCCGGTTCCCACACTGCGGCAGCCTCGATCTGCTGCAGCGACGAGATGGAGAACTTGCGCTTCGCCTTTCGCCCAGGACGGGGCGCAGAGACCTGGCCGACGCCCTTGACCCCGTCCTCCCGCTCCTCGAGCGAGTTGTCGCTCCCGAGTGTTCCGAGCGCCTCGAGCGGGATCGGTTGCGAGACGTCGAGCACAACCCGCTCACGCCGCTCCTTGAGACGCCCCTTCGACGTGCCCATCAGACGGCCTGCCAGTCGAGGCCGAGCGAAGCAGCGACCGCGTGGCAACCGACCGTGCCGCACAACTCGACCTGGCGATCACCTGCATCATCGTCACCAAACTCGTCAAGCACGCCAAGCGCTACAAGGGCATCACCCGCACCTATTGGCGCGCGCTCTGAAAGTAATCAGCCTCTTCAGCGCAGTCGGCGGGCTCGAACTCGAGCAACCTGCGGACACGTTCTGTGAGATCGACCCGGAGTGCAGGGTGGTGCTTTCAGACCGATTACATCACGCTGAACTGAGCGACCGGCTCCTCGACCACGGACGATGTTGTGGGTGGCCGGGGCGCCGCATTCCCGACGCCCCGGCCACCCACACGACTCAAAAGATCGCTGATTCCCACAAATTGCCATAAATGTCGAATACCCCGATAGCAGGCT
This sequence comes from Actinomycetota bacterium, assembly GCA_039796935.1. Classification (GTDB taxonomy): domain Bacteria; phylum Actinomycetota; class Acidimicrobiia; order Acidimicrobiales; family Ilumatobacteraceae; genus VFMC01. The sequence goes on from JBDKIV010000103.1 coordinate 785, forward strand.
TGGTGAAACCCTTGCTGGCCTTAAAATCCTCCCAGGCCAGTCTGACTTCCTCTAAATCCCTTGCTTCTTGCGCAGCCAGTTCCGCCGCTTCTTTTGCAGCAAGCTCTTTCGCCGCTCGTTCGGCAGCAGCCCGTTCCGCTGATGCCACTGCTTCCGCAGCTGCGGTGGTCGCTGCTGCGTCGGCGATCAGCACACCGGTGACGAACACCGTAACGATCACCAGGGCGGCGATCCCGATGATCGTGAATGCGCCTTTCACCGGGTGGTTTGCGAGCCATTGTCCGTCCCTGGTCCTGGTGGTGAACGTGCACGACGTGTCGTCGGTGCCGGGCCCGAGCATGGGGCCGTCGATGGTTCCTGTCTTGAACCCAGCGCTTTGACCGTCGACGTTGTCGCTCAACGTGACCGTGTAGGCCGCGCTCGAGAACAGCAAGAACGAATTCAAACTGGCGCATGCCGTCCTCGTGTCGGGACTCCACGTCCAGTCCATGAAGTAATCGGTGCAATCCAGGAAGCATCGCTGCTTGTTGAGAATCATCGAGAACCCGGTTCCGTTCGGCGGGTTCTCATACACCAACTTCCTCGTTTGACCCTGGTCTAGTTTGACGTCGAAGGTCGTCCACGTGTCGGCGGCTGCGTCGTACGCCATCGGAATCTTGACGGTCAGATCGTTCGACGTGTTGTTGACAAGGGAGATGCTGAACTCGATTTGCGCTGCAGCACGAACCGATTCGCTCATGGCGATGACCGTGTAGGTCGGTCGCGAACGGTCGACGGCGGCCATCCGATAATCCATCGGCACCTGCCTTTCCATGTTGGGGTGGAACGTCCCGCTTGCCGTCCCGTCCGCGTTGACCTGAACCTTGTACCTGGGCAACCAGACGTCACTACCCAACATCCGGCCCTCCACGACGAAGTCCGTCGTGGCCGTCACCAACTCGACCGGCACCGAGGCCTCGAACCTGTACCCGTCGTAGACGATCAGATCCTTCACCACCCCCTCGTCGGTGGTGAACTCGTCGAGCGGCGTGCCGTCCATCTTCTGCATCTCGAAACCCCACTCGCCGCTGGTTGGCACCACAGTCACCGGCTCCGTTGCGAATCCTGTGGCCTGGACAACGTTGCTGTAGCCGACGACTACCGGGTTTCGTCCGAGGGTCTGCGCTTTCAACCGGAACTCGTGCGGGCCAACGAACGCGCCACCACCGTTGAAGGTCCCTTCGGCGGTCCCGCTCGCATTGACCGGGAGTCGCATGGGAGTCCCACTCGCGTCCACCACCCTGAGCGTCGACCCGCTGTCGTTCCACACACCATCCGGCGTCCGTACCTCGAGAACGATGTCAGTCGCGCTCGCCAACACCTCCGCCGGCACCGTGGCCCGCAACTGATTGACCTCGCTGACCAGATAGCCGTTCACCTCCGTGCCGTCATCGGCACGCCACACCGGCAGCACCATGCCATCGGGCGTCAACAACTGAAAGCCCCAATCGGCGCTCGTCACCGCATTCTCCTGCGCCCCGACCGGCACCGGCGACGAACCCGACGAACCCGACGTGTCCGCCGAACCGCACGCTGCCGCAAACACCGCACACACGCTCAACAACGCCACCCCAACGACCGAACGTCGCCGTGGCACCGCACCCTGACTCAACGTTGCGCTCACATGACCCATGCCGACTCCCCCTAGAGATGTCCCGAGTGTCGAATTCAGGGCCGGGCGGCTCATGACAGCACACACGACCTCACCACCAGCATCACCAGCCACCCGCTCCACCGCTTCACACGAAAAGGGTGATAATCCAGGGCCGATCGTGCGTCACGAACCTGCCGTGTCGTACCGATAGCCGAGATCGAGCGTGGACTCGAGCGACGCGATCGTACGGTCGAACCAGGGCCACATCGTGCTTGCCGGCGTGTAACCGGCCGAGGCGTAGGTGGCCCCGGCTCTGTGCGGGCTGCTGCTCGGGCAGTCGGCGTGCACGAGGCGGCGGCCTACTCGTGGAGTTGCGACCGGTGTCAGGAAAAGGCGCGGATCGCGCGGACGGCGAAGGACATTTCACCGGTATTGCTTCGGTCCCAGGCAATGGTCGTGCAGTTGCCGTTGCGGTCAGGATCCATGCCGACTCCGCGCATCATGTTGGTCGTCCAACTCCCGTAGTTCCTCTGACGCGTCGACGAGCTCGCGTACTTGAAGGTCTCCGCGTCACCGATGAAACCCCCGATCGCGTTGCGACCGGGATAGTTGCAGAGCGCGAAGAGTTCACCGTCCGACGGTAGGTACCAGTCGTCGAATCCGCCACCCCGATACGCCGTTGCGACGTTGAACGCGTTGGGCTGCTCGGTCGTGCACTCGAGCGTGTTCAGTAGCACGGTGGTGTTCCAACGGCCGTCACCGACAGCGAACCCGGTCGTGGCGGCATCGCCCCAGAAATGGATGTTCTCGTAGGCTCCTCGGTTCCACCACTTCGAATCGGGCGAACAGATCGGATACCTGCCAAGGCCCAGACCGACGTCGGAGGTCCTCCTGGGGATGCTGTTCTTGTCTGATGTCCCGCACCAACTGCCGCCGAGAAGAGACTTGGGACACTCGACCAGTGTCCCGTTCCAGTTCTGTGGAGCGACCTCGAGGAACCGGCCCCACGGCTGCACACTCCCCGCGTCGTAGAACACACGGCCACCACCCGGGCCCATCGCGTCCACCGCGCACGGCACCACCGTCGTGCCCGCCGGCCAATCACGACACACACCACCGGTTGCGACCGCGTTCTCCAGCGCGCCCGCCACCACCACCGACGACCCGACATCACCTGACGCCCCCGGCTCCGACGTGTCATCCGAACCACACGCCGACACCACCAGCACCGCCACGGTCAACGCGACCACACCACGACGCACCGACAGCAAGGCCGACCGCCCGACACGCAACCCACGGACATCGTTCATGGTCCGCACCCAACCATCACACCCACGACCTCACATCACACGAAAGGGGTGATTACGGGACTCCTCCGCCGAATCCTTGGCGCAGCGCCCCAGGCTGCCGATCACGCGAATGCCCGGATCGGGCGGACGTACCTCTGCGGGTAGTACGTGATCCCGGGGTCGGGGCCTCCGCCTCCGGTCGTGACGTTGCCTTGCTGAGGGCAGTTGTTGTCAGCGAAGTCGACGTCGTAGAAGTTCGTGAAGTCCGGATTGCCCGTCCACGTATCGAAGAATCCGGTCGACGACACGTACTTGTCGGCGGGGAAGCCACCGATGGCGTCGCGTTCCGTATAACGGCACAGTGCTGCGAGTTCGTCCACCGACGGCAGGTACCAGTCGGCGAAGCCACCACCCCGGTAGCCGGCCGCGAGCGTGATCGCGGTTGTCGATCCGTCAGCGCACTCAGGTGTCTGCGACAACACCTCGGTGTTGCGGCGGCCGTCGCCGATCGCCCTACCCGTTGCGCCGGCCTCACCCGGCAAGAGGCGGGGACTATCGACGCAGACGTCGTACCCCTTGCCGTCCGGACCGCCGTCGGAGGTCGATCTGGGGATGATGTTCTTGTCGGTGGTGCCACAGGAACTGCCCCCGATCCCCGGGCACTGGACCAGCGTCCCGTTCCAGTTCTGTGGGGCGACCTCCAA
>JBDKIV010000104.1:0-11443 GCA_039796935.1 Actinomycetota bacterium
ATTCGTGACGGTTGCGGTCCGAGTCGTGCTCCCACTCGCTGTGGCGGCGCTCGGGCTCGTCGCCTGCGGCGGCGAGACGGCATCGGGCGGCAAGGACGTCTTCGTCACCGGGTCCTCGACCGTCGAACCCATCTCGATACGTGTCGGAGAGTTGGCGCTCGAGCAGACGAGTGGCCGATTGCAGGTGGCCGTCGAGGGTCCCGGCACCGGCGACGGGTTCAAGAAGGTGTGTGCCGGTGAGGCCGACGTCTCGGGGGCGTCCAGGCGGGTCAAGGACGCCGAACTCGAACTCTGCGCAGCGAGCGGCGTCGAACTGCTCGAACTCGAGGTGGCCGTCGACGGGCTGACGGTCGCGACGAGCCCGGAGAACACCGAGGTCGATTGCCTCGACGTGCCGGCGCTCTACGCGCTCCTCGGGCCCGAGTCGGAGCAACTCGAGCGATGGTCCGACGCGAACGAGTTGGCGGCCGAACTGGGGTCGACGTCGATCCCGTTCCCGGACGAGCGGCTCTCGATCTTCGGTCCCGGAGAGGAGAGCGGGACCTACGACGCCTTCGTGGACTTCGCCATCGCCGATCTCGCCGAGGCCAGGGGCGCCGAGGAGTTCACGCGGGCCGACTACTCGTCGAGCGGGAACGACAACTTCACGATCGACGGTATCGAAGGCAGCGACTCCAGCCTCGGCTGGATCGGTTTCGCCTTCTACGAGGCCGAAGCGGCGAGGATGAAGGCGATCGCGATCGACGCAGGGGACGGATGCGTCGCCCCGACGGTCGAGGCGATCGCAGACGGCTCCTACCCGTTCTCGCGCAGCCTCTACATCTACGTCAACCTGGATCGAGCGAGCACCAATCCGGCTGTCGCCGAATTCATCGATCTGTACCTGTCGGAGGAGGGTCTCGCCCTGGTGCGTCCGGCCGGGTATGTCGACCTTCCTGCCGAGCGGGTCGAATCGACCCGAGAGGTGTGGTCGTCGTGGCGGGACTGACGGTTGCCGACCTGCAGGGCGACCCGCGCCGCCGCCGGGCAGAGCGGAGGATGCGGTCCGTCATGCAGGTGGCTGCGCTGGTCTCGATCGTCATCAGCATGCTCATCGTGTTCGTCCTGGCTCGTGGAGCGTTCGGGTTCCTCGACGGGATCGACTGGGACCTCGGAACCCTCAGCGACATCGGGTGGTTCCCGCGTCGAGAGCGGTTCGACCTTCGCACCATCGTGCTCGGCAGCGTCATCATCGGAAGTGTCGCCATGGTGGTCGCCGTGCCGTTCGGCCTGGGCACGGCGGTCTATCTGTCCGAGTATGCGTCGCCTCGGGCCCGGCGGGTCCTGAAGCCGGTCGTCGAGGTGCTCGCCGGCATCCCGTCCGTCGTCGTCGGGTACTTCGCGCTCAAGTTCTTGGCGCCGGATGTCGTCACGCCGCTGTTGTCGCCGACCCAGCCGCGCAACATGCTCGTCGCGGGACTGGGTATCGGCATCCTCGTGATCCCGATCATGGCCTCGATCAGCGAGGACGCACTTCGAGCCGTGCCCCCGTCGCTTCGTGAAGCGAGCTACGGCATCGGGGCCCGCAAGGTGTCCACGACCGTGCGGGTCGTCCTTCCGGCTGCGGTGTCGGGCATCGTGGCAGCGTTCGTGATCGCCACCTCGAGGGCCATCGGCGAGACGATGGTCGCCGGCATGGCGGGTGGCTACGACGGGAGCGGACCCTACAACGGGCTCTCCCCGCTCGAGCCCGGATTGACGATGACGGCGGCGATGACGAATGCTGCGGGTGGCACCGATCAGGTCAAGGTCGGCCCAGCATTCGACGTGCTCTTCTTCGTCGGTCTGCTGCTGTTCGTCGTGACCATCCTGCTCAACGTCATCGGCGACCGGTTCGTCGCCCGGGTCCGACAGAAGTACTGAACGACGGGAGATCCGAGCAACCATGGGACTCATGACACCCGCCGCCGCGGCCGACCGAGCGGGAGACGCCGTCAGGGCAGCGCTCACGAGACGCGATCGCGACATTGCCGGCGTGGCGCTCGCTGCCGTGTTGCTGGTGACGGTCACCGTCACGTTGCTCATCCTGTTCACGCTCGTCGCGCAGGTGATCGGCGGTGCGATGCCCGTGTTCTCCGATCGTGGTTCGGAGTTCCTCACGGCGAGTATCGGTTCCGATCCGATGAAGGTGGGAATCTGGCCCGCGATCTTCGGGTCGGTGTTCGTCGGCCTCGGGGTGCTGCTGCTGGCGATTCCGCTCGGCCTGGCAGCGGCTCTGTACCTCGAGGAGTACTCGCAGCAGACCAGATTGGCGCGACTGCTGATGGTGAACATCCGAAACCTCGCCGGTGTGCCCGCCGTGATCTACGGCGTGCTCGGCCTGATCATCTTCGTCGGGTGGCTTCGCCCGGTCACCGGTGGTGCCAGCGTGATCGCAGCGGCCGGAACACTTGCGACCCTGGTGCTGCCGATCGTCATCATCACCTCGATGGAGGCGATTCGGGCAGTGCCGCAGGGACTGCGCGACGCGGGGTACGGCGTGGGTGCCTCGAAGTGGGAGGTCGTTCGCGACCACGTCCTGCCCTATGCGGCGCCGGGGATCCTCACGGGAACCATGCTCTCGCTGGCGCGGGCGCTGGGGGAAGCGGCACCACTGATCATGATCGGCGCCATCACGGGTCTGCTCCCGCAGCCGACCGTGTCGGGACGATTCACGGCGATCCCCATGCTCATCTACAACTGGTCGGGTCGCCCCGATGCTCCCGGCGCCGAGATCGGTTGGAGCAATGCGGCTGCCGCTGCAGGGCTGGTGTTGCTCGCCATCGTGTTCGTCTTCAACATCGCGGCCATCGTGCTGCGCAACCGTTTCGAACGCGTCCGGGTCGGCACGTGAACCAGTCACAGGAGCTCAGATGATGCCTCAGCACGCTCAGGTCGACGACGACACGGTGTTCGAGATCAGGGATCTCAGCGTGTACTACGGCGCGTTCCGCGCTGTGCGCGACGCCAGTTTGCGGATCTCGGCACACCAGATCACGGCGTTCATCGGTCCGTCCGGGTGCGGCAAGACGACCGTGCTGCGAAGCCTCAACCGCATGAACGACTTCATCGAGTCGGCACGCGTGGAAGGTGCGGTCGAGTACCACGGTGTCGACCTGTACGACCCGGGCGTCAATGCCACCGAGGTTCGCCGCCGGATCGGCATGGTCTTCCAGAAGCCGAACCCGTTCCCGAAGAGCATCTACGACAACGTGGCCTATGGTCCGCGCTTGGCCGGCGTGCGCCGCAAGGGTGATCTCGACGCCATCGTCGAGAAGTCGCTGCGCGGGGCTGCGCTGTGGGACGAGGTGAAGGATCGCCTCAAGGCATCCGGCCTCGGGCTCTCGGGCGGGCAGCAGCAACGGCTGTGCATCGCCCGCGCGATCGCGGTCGAGCCCGAGGTGATCCTGATGGACGAGCCCTGCTCGGCGCTCGATCCGATCGCCACGGCGCGGATCGAGGAGCTGATGCTCGAGATCAAGTCCGAGTACACGATCGTGATCGTCACCCACAACATGCAACAGGCTGCGCGGGTGAGTGACCGGACGGCGTTCTTCACCACCGAGGTGAACGTCGAGAGCGACCGGAGGACGGGCGTGCTCGTGGAGTACGATCGCACCGGGAAGATCTTCTCGATGCCCTCCGACGAGCGGACCGAGCAGTACATCACGGGGAGGTTCGGCTGATGGAAGACCTGCGGCGAACATTCCACACCGACATCGAGCAGGCGCGTGACGAGCTGGTCCGGTTGGCTGCCGCCGTCACCGAGACGATCCCGCGTGCCACGGCCGTACTGCTCGACGGCGACCTCGAAGCTGCCGATCAAATCATCCGCGGTGACGACGAGATCGATGCTCGCTCGGTCGACATCGAAGAGCACTGCTACCGGATCCTGGCGCTCCAGGCGCCGGTCGCCTCCGACCTCCGACAGGTGATCGCGTTGCTCAAGATGGTCGCCGAGGTCGAGCGCAGCGCAGACCTGTTGTGCAACATCTGCAAGGCGGCACGTCGGATCTACGGTCATGACCTCGACCCCAAGCTGCGCGGCATCATCGCCCGGATGGGCGAGCAGGCCCAGCAGCTGTACGACGCCGCGATCGAAAGTTTCATCGAGAACGACGCTGCAAAGGCTGCCGCCATCGACGACATGGACTCGTACCTCGACGGACTCCAGAAACAGTTCGTCCAGGCGATCTTCGAGAGCCACGCCTCGGGCCGCATCGACCTGCAGGTTGCCGTGCAGTTGGCCGTGGTGGCGCGGTTCTACGAGCGCATCGGGGACCATGCGGTCAACATCGGCGAGCGTGTCCGGTTCATCATCACGGGCTGGATGCCCGAACACCGAGGTGCCGAGCGGTATCGACGGGCTCAGGTGGACGGCTCCACCTAGATTGCCGACGATGGGACTGCGAAACCGCCGCCGCGACGCGGTGCTCGACGATGCAGCCGAGCTCGACCGTACTCGTCACCACCTGGCGCAGGTCTCGGGCGAATTGAGCAGCGCCCGAGCAGCGCTCGATTCGCTTCCGGTGGGTGTCGTGCTGGTCGACCCGGTGGGTCGGGTGCTGGCCCGCAACACGCTCCGTCTCACGTCGGGTCACGCTCAGGTGCTGCTCGACGAGGCGGTGCAACAGCAACTCGCGAAGGCGCTGTCGGGTGACGAGTCGAGTTCGAAGGTGGAGCTCTTCGGTCCTCCTCGCCGGGTGATCCACGTGAGGGCGTCACCGCTGCCCGATGGAGGGGCCATCGCCGTCGTCGAGGACATCAGCGAGCGTGTTCGGCTGGATGACATCCGCACCGATTTCGTGGCGAACATCAGCCATGAACTCCGAACCCCGGTCGGGGCGTTGGCCGTGCTCGCCGAGGCGCTCGCCGACGAGGACGACCCACAGGTCGTCCGTCGCCTCGCCGGTCGGATGGTGGACGAGGCGCACCGTGCCGGTTCCGTGATCGAGGACCTGCTCGAACTGTCGAGGATCGAGCTGGGCGGGATCAGCGGCAGGGAACGCGTCGACGTCACCCGGGTGCTTCGCGAGGCAGTCACCCGCTCGGCCGGCGCGGCAGAGCAACGGGGTGTCACCCTGACCCTGCGCGAGTCGCACGGTATCGAGATCGATGGTGACCGCCGGCAGCTCGTCTCGGCCGTGGCCAACCTGGTCGACAACGCCGTCAAGTACAGCGAACCCGCAGGAGACGTGATCGTGTCTGCCCGCCTCGACGAGGATCGGGTACTGATCGAGGTTGCCGACAACGGCATCGGCATTCCGGCGAAGGACCTCGATCGCATCTTCGAACGCTTCTACCGGGTCGACCGAGCTCGGACCCGTGCATCGGGGGGGACCGGACTCGGCCTGGCCATCGTTCGTCATGTCGCGAGCAACCACGACGGAGAGGTGGCGGTGGTGTCGTCCGAGGGTGTCGGGAGCACCTTCACGCTCAGGGTGCCGGTGACATCGTGAACGTGCCGGTCGTTCTGGTGGTCGAGGACGAGGACAGCTTCGTCGAGGCCCTCACGCTCGGCCTCACGCGCGAGGGCTTTCGAGTCGAGGTCGCGCGTGACGGTCTCGAGGCACTCGATCGATTCGACCTCGTACGTCCCGACATCGTGCTGCTCGATGTGATGCTGCCTCGGGTGAGCGGTATCGACGTGTGCCGGCAGTTGCGGAAGCGATCGCAGGTCCCGATCATCATGGTGACGGCGAAGAGTTCCGAGATCGACACGGTCGTCGGTCTCGAGGTGGGAGCAGACGACTACGTGACCAAGCCGTACCGAATGCGCGAGTTGGTGGCGCGCATGCGAGCGGTGATGCGTCGTCGTGCAGTCGAGCCCGTGGACGACGGCGGGTCGACGGGAACCGTCGTGACCGTGGGGGCGGTGAGTCTCGACCCGGAGGAGCACCGGGTGATCGTCGACGGCCGAGAGATGACGCTCCCGCTCAAGGAGTTCGAGTTGCTCCACATCCTCTTGGTGCATGCCGGGAAGGTGCTGCCCCGAGAGACGTTGATCGACCGGGTGTGGGGCCACGACTACGTCGGTGACACCAAGACGCTCGACGTCCACATCAAACGTCTGCGCAGCCGGCTCGAATCAGAGCCGGGTCAGCCCGAGCGGATCGTCACCATCAGGGGCCTCGGTTACAAGTACGAGCGACCGCGAAGCACCTGAGGGCGGATGTGCCTCGGGTTGCCTCGCGGTTCGGTCGATTGGCCGCCACACAGGCAGCAGTCGCCGCCGGCGATGCGTCGATGGTGGTGGCCCTGGCCGACTCGGTGCTGTTCAGCCTCGAGGCCGACGCGGCTCGAAGCCGAGTCCTGCTGTTCATCGGGGTGAGTGTCGTCCCGTTCCTGTTCGTCGCCCCGCTCATCGGCCCGATGATCGATCGCACGAGGGGTGGCCGGCGGCTGGTCATCCAGGCCGTCATGGCCGTTCGCGTGCTGCTGTCGATCGCGATGGCACACCAGGTGACGAGTCTGCTCCTGTTCCCGTTGGCATTCGGGTCGATGATCGGCCAGAAGACCTACGCCATCTCCAAGAGCGCGCTGATCCCGTCGGTCGTCAACAGCGACCGAGAACTGGTCGAGGCGAACGCGAAGTTGGGTGTGATCGCAGGCCTCGGTGGGGCAGTCGCTGCGGTCCCGGCGGCGGCGCTGCAACTCGCCGTCGGACCCGGCGCGACGCTGTGGTTCTCGGCATCGCTGTTCGGCGTTGCATTCGTCGCCGCGAGCAGATTGCCGCGGGAGCGGGTCGCCTCTGCGCGCACCGAGGCGACCGAGGGGACCGAGGCGACCGAGGGGACCGAGGCGACCGAGGCGAACGAGGTCGCTACGTTGCGCTCACGCGGTCTCGTCGAGGCGGCGACGGCGATGACCCTTGCTCGGGCTGCGGTCGGGTTCACCTTCTTCCACCTGTTCTTCTGGTTCCGCTTCCAGAATGCGGGCCTCGTCTGGTTCGGCCTGTCGATGGCAGCGGCCAGTGCGCTCACGCTGATGGGCAATGCCGTCGCGCCGCTCCTGCGGGCTCGCTTCCGAGAAGAGACGATGCTGGCGGGGGCGCTGGCGGTCGTCGCGCTCACAGGTATCGGTCTCGGGGTCGCCGACCTCGGGGTCGTGAGCGGACTCCTCCTCGCCGCGTCGGTCAACCTGGCGGCAGCGGTGTCTCGCCTCGCATTCGAGTCGATCGTCCAGCGCGACGCCCCGGCTGTCGACCGTGGCCGAGCGTTCGCCCGTTTCGAAACCCGGTTCCAGCTCGCCTGGGTGATCGCAGGGTCGGTACCCGTGGTCGTGCCGATGCCGGGCCGACTGGGCTTCGTCGTGGTGGGCGTCGTCGGCGCTGTGGCGTCGGCTCGCCTGCTCGTCACCGCTCGTCGTTCGAGGGGCCGCACACCGCCGGCCGACCGCTGAGACAGGCGTGTCGGTCGCGTCAGTCGTCCAGCTCGAGCCGGGCCAGCCAGAGGCCAGGGGCGTCGATCTCGGCGGGCGTCGGCAACGCGCCCTCACCGAACAGATGCGCCAGGGCGGATTCGCCGGCACGATCGACGACCCCGACGACGAAGCTCTTTCCGCGTTGTACCTGACCCGGTGTCACCTGAAGGCCGAGCAGTCGCTCGATGAAGACGTCTTCGGCTGATGCTTCGACGCGGCGACGCCGGACCGCTTCGGCGATCCGGAGGGCGTCGCCCCCGATGAGCCGCACCGCCACGGCATCCGCCATGTAGTCGACGTAGCCGAGGACGGCGGCGATCGCTGCGTCGAGCACAGGGGCGAGTCGGATCTGCTCGGGCGAGCGCACTGCGCCGAGGAGGATCTCGGGGTCGGAGAACGCCTGCTGCAGCGACGACATGGGGTCGCTCGGGTCCATGTCGATCGATTGCAGCTTGGCGCTGATACCGCTCGGATCGGGACGGAAGGCGGCGACGTGCTGCTGCACGAGCGAGGTGATGGTGTGTCGAACGGTCTCGTGGGAGTACACGGCATGACCGATCAGCTCCTGCGTGACCACCCACAGCCGCATCTGGTCGACCGGGAGGCTCCAGTCGTCGGCGAATCGGTCGACCGACGAGGCGATGATGAGCAGGGTTGTCGATGCTCTCGGGATCGGCAGGTCGTACTGGCCGAACGCTCGCTGCGCCAGATGCCCGACCATCGACCCCAGCGCCATCCCCAACATCGACGGTGCCAGCATCTGGCTGAGGCCGGCCATCATCGCGTACATCGGGTCGTCGGACGAGCCGTCGCGCATCGGGTCGACCGGCTGAGCCAGCGACGTGGCCAGCTGGGTGAACAGGGGCTTGTACGCCTCGAGGGTCCGCTGCGCCCAGACGCCGCTCGTGGTGAGTTCGATCCGTGCGGCGAGGGAATCGATGCCCGTGACGTCGCGCACATGCATCTCGACGATCGGGGCGAGTTGCTCGTACGCCATGCGGACGCCCGGATCGACGTTCGGCTCGGAGGCGCCTCCCGTGGCCGCCAGCGCTGCGAACTGACGTGCGGCATCCCAGTTGAGCGAACCTTGGCCGGACAATGCCTTCGCAAGGTCTCCGAACAGCGGCAGCGAGGCGAACGGATTGAACTCGGGGTCGCCCGGCCCGGTGGACGGGACATCGTCGGCAGCCATGTCGTCGATGCTACGCCGAGGGTGGCGAGTAGCGTGCTCGGTGATGACCGGGGTGTGGGTGAGCGATGCATCGAGTGCGCTCGGTACCCGCGTGACGGCCCGAGTCGGAGCGCACGAGGGGTTCGAGCCCGTCGCGATGGGCGAGTGCGACATTGCGGTCTACACCGGCGGGTCCGATCCCGACTCGAGGGCGCGGCGCCGCGAAAGCATGACCGTCGGTGCATCGACGATGCTCGAGGGAATCGGTGCAGCCCGCCACCTCGTGGTGGTGTCGTCGGCGATGGTCTACGGAGCCTGGGAGAACAATCCCGTGCCACTCACCGAAGATGCCGTCCTCAGACCCCCGAACGAGTTCGCCTATGCCCGCCAACTGGCGGCCGTCGAGCAACTGGCCGACGAGTGGAGACGAGCGGCGCCTGGCCGTACCGTCACCGTGCTGCGCCCGGTGGTGGCGATGGCCGCCGACGGTACCAGTGGGCTCGCACGGGCCCTGGCAGCAGGAATGGGGCAACGCTTCGCCGTCGACGACCCGCCCGCCCAGTTCGTACACCTCGACGATCTCGCCGAGGCCGTGGCCTGTTCGGTCGAGCGGCGACTCGACGGAGTCTTCAACGTCGCGCCCGACGGCCACATCCCCGCCCAGCAGGTGCGAGCGCTCGCTGGGGCACGCCCGCGGCTGCAGTTGCCCGATCGGGCGGCCGAGGTGGTCGACCACCTGCGCTGGCGGTTTCAGCGTGGTCCGATCCCCCCGGGTCTGCGCGGGTACACCCGTGCGCCATGGCTCGTCGCCAACGATCGTCTGAAGGCCCAGGGTTGGGTGCCGACCGTCACCAACGAGCAGGCCTATGTGGAGGGGACCGAGGCGAAGTGGTGGACCATGGTCACGCCGAAGCGCCGTCAGGAACTGGCGCTGGGGGGCATGGTCGCGATCGCCATTGCCGCTGCCGTGATGATCACGGCGATGGTTCGACGATCAGTCGGCCGGGTCCGCTGATCCGGTCGGGGTCCGTTCGTCCACGACCGGCGCCTGATGCGGCACGGGGACGAGCTCGACCAGGACATCACCCGAGCGCTTCGTGAGCGTGCAGAGCGCGACGAGGGCCCCGTCGTCGTCGACGACGGGGGTTCCCTCGCGAATGCCGGTCTCGTCGATCCCGCCGACCGGTTGCCGTCCGTAGACGATCTCGGTCGGTTCGTCCGTCAGGACCGTCAGCACCTGGCCGGGCACGGCCGTTCGGATCTCGTCGAAAGCCTGTACGTCGAGCAGGACCGCCGGCCGGATGAAGGCGAGCGAGCCGACGACGGAGACGACGGTCCCCGCGGCTTCGTCGGACCATCCGATGATGGAGACGCCGTCCGCGAATCCGATCGCAGCGTGTGCGAGCGCCTTGGCCGTCGTGATGATCAGTTCGTGACTGGCCACGGCGACGGCAATCGGCATCGAGTCGTCGGGGGTCTGTCGGGTCGGGTCGGCATGGTCGACGAGCACCGTGTTGGCCACGGCGTCGGCGGTCGCCACGGGCCATGCCGATCGTGCGGGTGCCGCCACCTCGGTGGCGCCCATCGGAGCGAGGAGCAGGAGTACCGCCACGCCGAGCACGAATCCGATCGCTGTGGTGGTGATGAAGAGGCCGCGGCCGATCGCGACCGGCGGCTCGGTGGACTCCCAGTTCGCCTGCCCGACCTCGGACGGATGGCGCCATGTGCGCTCATGAACGGGCAACGGGGCAAGCGGGTAGTTCGGCTCGTCCGTGGCGTCCGATGCATCGTGATGCTGCACGGATCGGAGCGTAGTGAGCGTGCGACTGCTCGGGGTGTCGCGGGCGAGGAACAGCTACGATGCCCGTGTGCTGGCACCCGACTCACAGGATTCTTGGCTGGCACTCACCGGTGTCGAGTTGCCGGTGGCGGCCGCCTACGACTGGTGCGTGCGACCCGATTGCGGCGCTGTGGTCCTGTTCAGCGGAACCGTCCGAGACCATGCGCTCGACGACTCGGGCATCATGCGCGACGACGTGCAGCATCTCGAGTACGAGGCCTATGACGAACAGGTCGTGCCCGTGTTCGAACGGATCGCCGACGAGTTGCGCGGGCGTTGGCCGACGGCCGGTCGCGTCGTCATCTGGCATCGGACCGGTCGACTGGCTCTCGGTGAGAGCTCTGTCGTCGTGGCCGTGAGTGCTCCGCATCGCCCGGTGGCGTTCGAGGCTGCCCGCTTCGCGATCGATGCGGTCAAGGCGAGCGCGCCGATCTGGAAACGCGAGACGTGGGAGGCCCCCACCGGCATCGCGTCGGCGTGGGGTACCAACGCCCACGACGTGGTCGACCCCTCGACCGTCCCCGCGGTCGGGGGTGAACCGTGCTGATCGTCGGCATCGCCGTCGTGGCACTCGCCCCCCTGATCGCGCTCGTTGCGGTCCGGCGACGTCGGCCCCGCGAAGATGACGGCGTGGTCAACTTCCGTCGGCACATCGATGCGCTGTCACCCGAAGCTCGACGTGAAGTGCACGAACGTGCTCGCCGTCACGGACAGGGTCGCGGCTGATGGCCCGCGACCTGGCGATCGACCTCGGTACGGCCAACACGTTGGTCTACATGAAGGGGAAGGGCATCGTCTTGAACGAGCCCTCGGTGATCGCGCTCAACCGCCAGACGGGCGAGGTGCTGGCGACCGGGCGCGAGGCGTGGCAGATGATCGGTCGTACGCCCGGCTACATCGTGGCGGTCCGTCCGCTACGAGGCGGGGCGATCACCGACTTCGAGATCACCGAGCGGATGATCCGACTGCTGCTGCAGCGCGTCGGTGTCAGC
>JBDKIV010000105.1:0-2762 GCA_039796935.1 Actinomycetota bacterium
CGTGTGCGGTCTCTATCGGCGCGGGTGGTCGTGAACTGAAGCAGCTTCTGTCTCGGGTGGTGATCGTGCCCTGACCGGCGAACCGTGGCGCGCCGTAGGGTGGGCGGATGGACGTGAACCCGCCCGAACCGATCGACGTGCAGGCCGACGGGCTCGCGAGTGCGCTCGTCGTCGCCGTCACCTCGCGTCGCCCCGTCGATGCCCGCGAACGCGAGTCGCAGCGACTCTTCGCCGCTGCGGTCGCAACGCTCGAGCGACCCTTCGACGAGCAGGCGTCACCGGTGCACGTGACGGCATCGGCCATCGTCACCAGTGATCGTGGTGTCGTCCTGCACCGCCACAAGCGCCTCGGTCTGTGGCTGCAGCCGGGTGGGCACATCGAAGCCGGCGAGACTCCGTGGGCGGCTGCGGTGCGTGAAGCGATCGAAGAGACCGGTCTGCCGGTCGACTTCGTCGGTGGCGAGCCGCGACTGGTGCATGTCGATGTGCATCCCGGGCCACGGGGCCACACGCATCTCGACGTCCGCTATCACCTCGAGTCGCCTCATCGAGCACCCGCGCCCGCCGAGGGCGAGAGCCAGGACGTGCAATGGTTCGCATGGCACCGTGCGGTCGCGATGGCCGATGCCGGCCTCGAGGGAGTGTTGCGCTCGTTGCAGCCCGGTGCTCCCATCCTGCGTCCGGCGCGGAGCAACGATGCCGGGGACTGTGCGCATGTGTACCTGCGGTCGCGTGCATTCGCGATTCCCGATCTGCCATGCCCCTACGACGTCGGGGAGGTGCGTCGGTGGATGGCCGACGAGGTGATCGGGCATCTCGAGGTGACGGTTGCAGAGATCGACGGCACCATCGTCGGGTTGATGGTGATCGACCCGGGTCGACGAGGTGAGGGCTGGATCGAGCAGTTGTACCTCGACCCGGCGTGGATGGGGCGAGGGTTGGGCGACCGTTTCGTCGCGCAGGCCAAGCAGCGGTGCCCTGCCGGACTCGACCTGTGGTGTTTCGAGGTCAACCAGCCCATGTGTCGGTATGCGGAGCGACACGGTTTCGTCGCGGTCGACCGAACCGATGGCGTCGCCAACGCCGAGCGGGCGCCAGATGTCCGCTACCACTGGTCGCCCTGACCGCCCATTGTCTCACGAACACATGTTCGATATGGTGCGGGGATGGGCTTCACCAATCCGGACATGCCGTGGAGCGAGATCGAAGGGCTGCTGTCTGGGCGCGCCGTCGCTGCGACGAGCCAGGGTGGCCGAGGTCGTGACGGGCGTGCCCCCGGGTCTCGTTCGTGGAACGGCGGTGGAGACGGCCCGGCGCTGAGCCGCACACGTCAACCGTTCGAGCCGGCACCGAACGCTCGTCCGGTCGGCGCTCACCGGACGGTGGCGGTGCCGTATGCCGAGTTGCACTGCCATTCCAACTTCTCGTTCCTCGATGGTGCGTCACACCCCGAGCAGCTGGCCGAAGAGGCAGCGCAGCTCGAACTCGAGGCACTTGCGATCACCGACCACGACGGGTTGTACGGGGTCATCCGCTTTGCCGAGGCTGCTCGTTCGCTCGGTCTGCCCACGGTGTTCGGTTCGGAAGTGACGCTTGCCGAACGCGACGGTCGGGCCGTGCGTCACCGCTTGGCCCGTCCCGAGCGCGACACCGTCCGCCAGGCACCGGTGACATCGGACGGTGAACGTCATCGTCCCGATCCACCCGGTCGACATCTCCTCCTCCTCGCCGATGGCCCGCACGGGTATTCGCGCCTGTCGAGAGCACTCAGCCTCGGCCACCTCGCCGGCGAGAAGGGGTCGCCCCAGTTCTCCCTGCCCGACTTGGCCGATGTGGGCAGCGGTCAGTGGTGGGTGCTCACCGGCTGCCGGAAGGGGACCGTTCCGGCAGCATTGCTCGCCGAAGGACCGGCGGCGGCTCGACGCGAACTCCAGTACCTGATCGAACTGTTCGGGCGCGACCGTGTGCTCGTCGAACTCTGGGATCATGGCGATCCGCTCGACTCGGCCCGCAACGATGCGCTCGTCGAGGTCGCAGCACGCCTCGATGTGGCCTGTGTGGCGACCAACAACGTGCACTATGCGACGCCGGCGCAGCGCCGTCTGGCCACAGCGGTCGCGGCCGTACGGGCCCGCCGGAGCCTCGATGATCTCGATCCGTGGATCCCCGCTGCTGCGGGGGCCCACCTCCGCAGCGGTGCCGAGCAGGCTCGACGCTTCGCCCGCTACCCGGGCGTCATCGAGTTGGCCGCCGAGGTCGGTCGTGCGGCAGCGTTCGACGTCTCGCTCGTGGCGCCCTCGCTGCCGCCCTTCCCGTGCCCCGCCGGGGCCGACGGTGCGCCCCTGACCGAGATGCAGTTCCTGCGGCAACTGGCAGAGGCCGGGGCGCGCCGTCGCTACGGCGAACGCCCGGTGACGGGTGAAGACCTGTCACTGCGCGCCAGGGCGTGGCGCACCATCGATCACGAACTCGACGTCGTCGAGGGGCTCGGCTTTGCCGGGTACTTCCTCGTGGTCTGGGACATTGTCGAGTTCTGCAATCGCGCCGACATCTACTGCCAGGGGCGGGGAAGTGCTGCCAACAGTGCTGTCTGCTACGCGCTCGGCATCACCAAGGCAGATGCCGTCTCGCTCGGGTTGCTCTTCGAGCGGTTCCTCTCGCCAGAGCGTGACGGGCCGCCCGACATCGACCTCGACATCGAGAGCGATCGACGCGAAGAGGTCATCCAGTACGTGTACGAACGGTACGGTCGCCACCATGCT
>JBDKIV010000106.1:0-9518 GCA_039796935.1 Actinomycetota bacterium
ACCCTGTGGGGTGTCGACCACGGTGGTCACGGCGGCACCGCAGGCGAGGGTGTCGGCGAGCTCGGTCGAGATCGGATTGCCGGTGTCGAGCAGCGCGTGGCCGTCGTCGGCGACATGGGCGACCAGTTCGACGGACACCTCGGTGCGGGCCAGGACGAGATCGACGAACGCGTCGGCCTGCCCCTGAGCGATCGGGACACCCCGTTGGATGGTGGTCGCTGCTCGAACCGCGGCGACGACCAGCGCACCGACATCGGCCGGAAGGTCGACGGTGACCGTGACCCCTCCGGCATCGTTGGTCGCCCAGCGCAGACTGCGTTCGGCGAGTTGGCGGCAGTCGCCCTGGCGAGTGGCACGTCGGCCCGCGGCGACGAGTTTGGCGAGCTGACCGGCGGTGAGATGGCGGGCGACGTCGCACCAGCGTCGTTCGCTCTCGGGGGTGGCAACTCGCGTCAGCTCGCGGACCTTCGAGTAGGACAGATGCCCGTCCCAGAAGGCCTGTTTGATGCTCGGTAGCTGTTGTAGCGCCCGGCCGACCCGGAGTCGCTCTGTGGCGGCGACGGAGGCGAGCCCGCACTTCCACGACAACCAGTGCTGTATCGACACACATCCCCACGACCCCCACGCCTGTCTGCGGTCGTACTCGACGATCAGGTCGAGGATGCGGGCAAGACCCCTCGACTCCCATGCCGCATGAGCGACGAGTTCGGCTTCGAGCTGTTCGGTGGCGATGTCGTGGAGTTCCATGGCCCGATCATGAGCTGCGGGTGTGACATCGACGACCCGGCGCGGGCCGCACGATTTCCCGCGGGAAATCAGCCCGCGTAGCCGCGAGCGGCCCGGACGAGATCGTCGACAGCATCCGGCACGATCGCCGCCGATCGCCACGCGATGTGCTGATCCGGCCGCACCAGCAGTGCGCCGTCAGGCCCCAGGCCGCACTGGTCCGCCCACGACGCTTCGACGGAGACGTCGGCGCCGAGCGCCACGTGGCGAACGGGGATCTCGAGTTGCGAGACAGCGTCGTGCCACGTGTCGTGGCCGCCGCAGGTGAGCAGCGTGAACGTCGACGCTTCGACGAGGTCGAGGGTCGAACGACCATCACCCAGCCAGCCGTGCGGCACGCGCGACCCAACGACCGCGGTGGGCGTGAACTCGCCCGGGTCGCGGCCACGCTGGTCGGTGGTGTCGCCGTACACGTAGCCGATCTGCAGGCCGAGCATGTCGAAGTGGGCGGCCTGCTCGTTCACCGCGGCCGCGATCGACTCGGCACGGGTCGGGTCGGCGAGCACTGCCTCGAGGTCGGCGCTGGAGGATCCGGGGCGCAGGTCGAGCGCTTGGGCGAGCAGCACCATCTTGAACGCATTGCTGAGGCTCTGGTGGCAGTTGATCTCGGCGATGGGGCGCCGCTCGGCCTCGTACGACTCGAGCAGGGAGGCTGACGCCCACCCGTCCTCGACGGCGAGGACCTTCCAGATCAGGTTGTGGGCATCGGCGACCCCGGTGTTGAGGCCCATCCCGCCGGTCGGAGGGAAGCGGTGCGCAGCGTCACCCATCAGGAACACGCGACGGTCCCGCATCGATTCGGCGACCTGGGCGGTCATGTGCCACGTGCCCGAACCGATGACCTCGATGGCGGTCTGGTCGTCGCCGATGGCGGCCATCACGATCCGCGCGCAACGTTCGGGTCCGTAGTCATCGGCCGACTCGGTCATCGGGTCGAAGGCGGTCATGAACACCCAGTCGTGGTCGACGTCGTGCGCGACGAACGTTCCGGGCGTCTCGGGGTCCATCACGAAGTGGAGCACGCCGGGCCGGTGCTCGACGAGGTGACGAAGGTTCGCCCGGACGTGAATGGTGACGAAGGACTGGATGCCGGCGGGGCCGATCATCTCGATGCCGAGCCACCTGCGGATGTCGCTACCGGCGCCGTCGGCGGCGAACACGTACCGGCTCGTGATAGCGGTCTCCTCACCCGTGCGGAGATCGCGGATCACCGACGTGACACCGTCGTCGGTCTGGGACCCGCTGACCCACTCGGAGCGGTACCGCAGGTCGACTTCGGCCAGAGCGCCGACCTCTGCCGACAACAGGGGCTCGAGCCGGTGCTGCGAGATGTTCCGTAGGGGGAGTGGGGTGTGCGCGAGACAGTCGTCGCCCTGGCGCTCGAACGGAAGCCGCCCGATGAGGCGGCCGTTCAGCCGGGTCAGGAAGTTCACGTGGCCGGCGTCGTCGGGAGACTGTGAGATGGCGGCGATCGAGGCCATGTCGACACCGGCCTGACGGAAGATCTCGAGTGTGCGTGCGTTCACGACGTGGGCGGCCGGGTTGCGCTGCGGCCCGTCGCGACGCTCGACGATCACGCATCGCCTGCCGGCGTTGGCCAGCAGGCGGGCGGCGGTGAGCCCCACGGGGCCGGCGCCGACGATGAGGTACGGGGTGTCGGCGGCGGTGGTCACGTCACATCAACCCGGCGAACGACCCGCCATCGAGTTGCAGGTTCTGACCGCTGATGTAACCGGCCTGCGCGCTGCACAGGAATGCGCACGCATCGCCGACCTCCTCGGGACGGCCGAGGCGCCCTGCAGCAATGCTCGCCGCCATCTGTACATAGGCGTCGTCGACGGAGATGCGCGCCCGTGCCGCATGCAGTTCGGCCATCTGGCGTTGGCGTCCGGTGTCGATGCGTTCGGGGAGCAGGTTGTTGATCGTCACGTTCGCCCGTGCGACGTCCTTCGAGAGTGACTTCGCCACCGAGGTGAGGCCCGTGCGAGCGCCCGTCGACAGCCCCATCGGTGACAACGGTGTCTTCACCATTGCCGATGTGATGTTGACGATGCGACCGAAGCACCGCTCGACCATGCCGTCGAGCGCGGCTCGGATGATGGCGAGGGGGGCCAGCATGTTGGCATCGAGCGCCTCGATCCATGCGTCGCGATCCCAGTCGGCAAATCGCCCGGGCGTCGGCCCGCCGTTGTTGGTCACGAGGATGTCGGGTGCCGGGCATGCGGCCAGCAGGGCGTCGCGCGTCGACTCGTGCGCGATGTCACCCACCACGCCGGTGACGCTCACGGCGTGTCGATCGGTGAGAGTTGCGACTGCTGCGGTCAACGACTCCGGATCGCGGCCGTTGACGGTGACGTGTACACCCTCGCGAGCCAGCGCATCGGCGCACGCGAAGCCCAGACCGCGGCTCGATGCGCAGACGATGGCGTGACGACCGGCGATGCCGAGGTCCACGGGGTCAGTCCTGTGCCGCGCCGAGGCGAGCGGCCATCTCGGTGCGCCACTGTTCGAAGGGCCGGAACTCGGGAAGCGTCTCGATCTTGGCGCGGGTGATGGCGTCGATGTCGGTGTCGGATGCCGACAGGTCGAGGCCGTCGGCATACGGCTGTGCGACGTGGTACGGCGAGTCGATGAAGCATTCGATGCCGTTGCCCTCGGGGTCGGTGAAGTACAGCGACCATGCGTTGCCGTGCGAGATCGGGATCGCACTGGTGTTGCCGTCGGCCGCCAAGCGGTCGGCCAGGTCGCGGAGGTCGTCGAGCGTCCCGGTCCGGAAGGCGAGATGATCGACCATCATGAACGCTGGCTGTGTCGGCTCGGGGGTGTGCACGAGCACGATCTGGTGGTGTTCGTCGGGGGCCTGCGAGATGAACACCAACTCGCCCATGCCGGGCACCGGCTCGCCGCGGTTGGTGATGTGGAAGCCGAGCACGTCGGTGTAGAAGGCGACCATCCGGTCGAGATCGCGAGCTGCGAGCGTGGCGTGGGCGAGGCGGAGGTTGAGCGATGAGCCGGGCATGGCTTGACACTATGTTCAATATTGACGAAAGTGTCAACCGTCATGTCTGCCGTTGCTTGCGACCCGCTGCTCACCCGAGGACACAAGAAGAAGTCGCGAACCAGACGGCAACTGTTGGACGCTGCGTCCGAGGTGTTCGCCGAGCGGGGCGAGGGGTTCAGCATCGCCGATGTCGCGGCGCGGGCCGGGGTGTCGCACGGGACCTTCTACAACTACTTCCGAGATCGCGACGACCTGCTCGATGCACTGGTGGCTCACGCCACCGAGGAGTTCGCCGTGGTGTCGGCGCGCGAGGTGGACGAGGCGGACCCTGTTCGTCGTTTCGCCCGCATCTCGGCCCGTGCGCTCACCGCAGCGGCCGAGTCCCCGATCATCGTCCGCTGCGCGTTGCGGCTCGAGGCGGCGCAGCGGGCGTCGCTCGTCGAGGGGCCGCTGGCGCACCTGCGTGACGACCTGTTCGAGGGCCACCGCGCCGGTCGGTTCGTCGAGCCACCCGACGATGCCGTGTTCGACGTCATCTTGGGCACGCTGCTGCTGGCTGCTCGTCGCGTGACAGCGGGCGAGACCGATGCCGACTATCCGGCAGCGGTGATCGGCCGGCTGTTGATGGCGTTGGGGGTCGCCCGGGGCGAGGCCGAGCGGTTGGCGCTCGAAGCGACGGCGTTCGCCCCCTCGGGCAGGGGGTGACCTGCGCGCCTGGTCGGGTCGCGTCACCCGGCGACCTCGCTGCTCAGTGGTGCAGGACGAGCCAGGTGTCCGGGTCGGTCAGACGCCCCAGGTGCAGGTCGATGCGGAGCGTCTCGCCCTCGGCGAACGTCTGGTCGAGGCGGTACAGACGGTTGCCCCAACTGGTGAGGGGGCCGAGGGGCGAGGTGGACAGCACGGTGTCGTCGTCGAACAGTGCTTCGAACCAGATGCAGGTGCCATCGACGATCATGTCGGCCGTCGCCGTGCGCTCGATCGTGAAGTCGGACGGCAGGGCCTCGGCGTCGGCGAGCGTGTCCAGGTCGAACTCGAGGATCGGGGCGGGGCGGCCGAGTGCGGCTGCCACCGACCCGGGCCGCAGCCACGTCTGCTCGTTGCGGCCGGTGTCGTAGCGGGCCGCGATGTTCGAGTCGCGCATCGGGCCGAGGTCGATCCCGTCGGGCAACTCGATGTTGCAGAAACGGCGTACTCGCATCGATTCGTGCAGGGTGACCGGCTCGACGAAGAGCCGGAACCTTGCGGGCAGGATGCGACCATTCGGTCGCAGCAGTCTGCGGCGTGCGTCGAGCAGGTTCTCGACCATGTTCTCGTTGAACAGCTCGTCGCCCATCTGCTCGTGGACGATGACGTCCACCGGTTCCGGCGGGGTGAACTCGCGGCTGTTCGCCTGCACGAACTCGATGTTGGTGAAGCCGTTGTGCCGTCCGATCTCGCGGGCGATCTCGATGAAGTCGGAGTGTTCGATCGCGTACACCTTCTTGGCGCCGGCGCGACTGGCCATGAACGCCAGCAGGCCGGTGCCGGTGCCGAGGTCGATCACGACGTCGCCCGGGCGCACCGCGCGCCGAATGCCTTGGTGGTACGCCTGCACGCGGACGGCGTCGCTCAGCATCTCCTCGTGCTCGGCCAGACCGGCGAAGTTCGTCTCGTTCATCAGGTCGTAGACGACGCTCATCAACCGATCGCTCGATGCGACGCGTGCTGCTGCGAATCTCATGGCCGACCGAAGTGCCTTCTTCGCAGTACGACCGGCACGGGAACTCACCGGGTGGAGGCTACGGGCTCGGACGACGTGGTGGTTGGGTCGGGGTCTGATCCCGCGACGTGGTGGGGTTCGCGTGAGGGGGCGCTGGCGACTGACTGTTGCTCGACGGTCCGACGGTCTGGGGGTCGAGCAGTTGGACGTCGGTCACCTACGCCGCGGGTTCGTCGGCAGGCCGCGAATCAGCCCGGGTGGATCAGGCCGAGTTGCGTGGCGCGGTGGACTGCTTCGGAGCGGGTGCCCACTTGAAACTTGCGGTAGAGGCTGCGTACGTGGGTCTTCACCGTGTTGACCGAGACGAACATCTCGTCGGAGATCTCTGCCATCGAACGGTGCGACGGCAGGAACTGCAGGATTCGCAGTTCAGAACTCGACAGACGTGGAACATTCATCGTCGGGGAGGACACCGGAACGCGCAGTGCGCGTGACAGCACGGTCTCACGCCATGATGCGTTCTCGGTCGTTGCGTGACGTAGGAGTTCATCGAGGCTGTCGCCCTCGCGGAGGTAGGTCCAGGCGAACCCTTCGTGGATTCCGGCGTCGAGCGCGTTGTCGAGAGCGTCGGAGTTGGCGGCGATCTGTGCACGCAGCAACCCCGACTCGATGAACTGAGATCGCGGGAACTGATCGGCGGCCGGGAGGCTGTCGAGTGCGGCCACCGCGTGGTCGATTCTGCCGGCCTGAACAGCGAGACGCGCCCTCACCAGGGTCGTCCGCGGTGAGGCCGGGAGCGTGGTGAGACGACGTGCTGCCGACACGGACCGTCCGGCACGTGCTTCGATCTCGGCTGCCAGCAGCGTGTATCGCTGCGCTACGGCGGGCGGCAGCGCAGCCCCTGTGCAGTTGCCCACTGCGGCAATCGCTGCGTGTGCTCCGCGTCGTGCCTCGACGATGGCGATCACGGCGCGGTCGACGAGATAGCGGTGAAGGCTCGGCGGTATCGACTCGACGATCGCCTGGGCGCGCTCCGCCCAGTTGTCGGCCTCGTCGAGTTCGTAGCGCTCGAGCGAGAGCAGCGCCTGGAGCGAGTACAACTCGATGAGTACGTGTGGGGAGGCGCGCCCGAGATCGGCGCCGTCTGCGAGCGCACCCCGTGAGATGCGGGTGGACTCGGTGAGCGCGCCGCGGAGGTATGCCTCCCACGCTGCCCGGGTGGGTTGCCCGACGGCGCGTACCCGTTCGGGCATGTCGGGCCAGCGCAGGATGGCGTTCACCCAGTACGCGGCGTCGCTCATCCGTTCGTCTGCCAGTGATGCAATGGCAATGATGGTGTGCGTGTGGCAATCACGGGAGCGGTCGAGCACCTCGGCCCCCTGTCGCTCGCGGAGTTGAGCGACCTCGGATCGCACGGTGTCGGTGTCGCCGATGTCGAGCGCTTTCAGCAGGCGCGGCAGTGTGAGCGCCACGTCGAGTTCAGGCGATGGATCGGAAGCCAGGTCGTGTGCCTGCTTGACCCACAGGTCGTAGTCGTTGCGTCGGTCGAGATAGGCCATCGCCAGCGCGAACACAGCGCTTCGTTCGGCACTGGAAGCGACGAAGTCGACCGGGAACAGATCGATCCAATCGTTCATCTGTCGGATGGAGCCGCTGCGGTACATCTCGGCCAGCGGCGAGAACACGATTCGGAACGCTTCATCGAACTGGCCGGCGGCGATGAGGTGTCGAACTGCTGCAGGCGCATCGCCGACCGTCAGTTCGGCCTCTGCGGCGCGGGCGTGCAGATCAGCGAGGTACGAACCGCTGGAGCGCTGGAGTTCGGTGACGAGCACCTCGCGGAAGAGGGCATGGAACCTCCAAGCACCGGCCGATGGATCGAGTGCCACCATCGGAGCACCGTGCTGCGCGAGTTCGCTGAGTAACGCTGCACCGTCATCGACCCCGCACAACAGTTCGCAGCGGCGAGGATCCAGTTCATCGAGGAGCGAGAGTCGCAGCGCAGCATCCCGCACCTCGCTGCGCAACCCGGACAGCACCTCCCCCACCACATACTCGAAGAAAAGGCCCTGACGGGCCGTCAGCGAACGAGTGACGTTTGAGCGTCGACCGGGGCGACCGAGGATCTGGCCGCCCAGGGACAGCGCCGCCGGCCACCCTCCGGCAGACGCGATGAGCCAGTCGACCAGTTCGTCGCTCACCTCGGTCTCGGCGACGGAGTGGACGAGCGCCGCCGCCTGGACGGCGTCCATCGACAGCAGTGCCTCTGGGACCTCGGCCATGAGGCTGCGTACCGCCCATCGCCCGAGGGGAAGGGCCGGCCGGACGCGAGCGATGAGGACGAAGCGAAAGGCATCGGGTGCGCGTTCGATGAAGTAGGTGAGTTGCTCGAGGACGTCGGGGTCCCCGATGAGGTGGAGGTCGTCGAGGACCACGATCGTGGTCTCGGGTTCCGGACCGAGTGAGTGGAGCAGGGACTCGACGAGCGACCCACCACCGAGTGGATGCTCGGTGACGCTCTCGTCCGACGGCCGCCGATGGGCGAGGTCGATGGCCGCGCTCAGGTGGCGCCAGAACACCGAGGGCCGGTTGTCGAAGGCGTCGATCGTGTACCACGCCACGGGTGTCCGCCGCCGGGACGCCCATTTGGCGACCGCCATGGTCTTGCCGAACCCGGCCGGCCCGAGGACGGTGGTGATCCGCTTGCCACGGTCGAGGAGCGACTCCACCCGGAGGCGGCGCAGCACGCCATCGTCACAGGTGGGCACCAGGATCTTGGTCCGAACAACCCGAAAGACGTCGGCCGGCGCCTCTTTCTGGCTCTTGGTCCCCACGGTCCGCATCCTAGAACACCCCTACTCGCACAGGCCCCGACGCGGGGCTCACACGGCGACGGCACCGAATCACCTGAATCGGGTGATTCCAGGATCATGGGCGTGTGCTGCGGTGCGCCGATGATCGAGGTCCGTGCCCGCCCCCGCTGTCGCCTCTCGGTCGTCGGTGCTGCGATGGTGTCGGTGCTCGGCCTGAGTGCCGTGACGGCGTGCGGGTCATCGGGCCCGGAGAGGGTGGCGAACCAGGCTCCGGACGATCTGGCGCTGTCGGTGATCATCGGCCTGCGCCGTGACGATGCGGGTCTGGCGGCCGCTGCGCTCGAGCGAAGCACCCCGAGCGAGGCGACGTACCTCGACTGGCTCACACCCGAAGAGGTCGCCGCACAGTTCGGAGCACCGGCAACGGATGCAGCCGCTGCGCTCGAGGTGTTGACGACGGCCGGGTTCGTGGGGGGCCTCGACCCGACGGGCGGCCTGCTGGTGGGCGAGATGAGTGCCGCCGACGCGGCGACGTTCTTCGGCACTCCGATCGTCACGGTGCCACTCGGTGAGACGGGCGTGCTCGCCGTTCCGAGGGAGCGGCCCGATGTGCCGGAGCAGCTCGCCGACTATGCCACCGAGGTCGTCGGCCTCACCGTGTTGATCGATCGCGACACGACCATGACGGTTGCCGAACCGGCCGATCCGGCTCCGGCAGCCCCGCCCTGTCCGGATGTGCTGGGCCTCGGCCCGTTGCTGCGCGACCGCTACCGGCTCCAGCCGCTGCTCGATGCCGGGGCGACCGGGGAGGGTGTGACGATGGCGATGCTCGAGGTGTCACCCACCTCGCAGCGAGCCATCGACCTGTTCGAGGCGTGCCGCCCGTTCGAGATCCCACCGGTCTCGGTGGTGAATGCCGACGCGTCGACTCCCGAGGCATTCGCCGACCGGGCCGTCGAGTCGACGCTCGACGTTGCCGCTGCGGCCCTCATCGCCCCGGGTCTCGACGGGATCGACATCCATCAGGTGAACCCCTACGCGCCCCTCGCGGTCGGACTGGCGGCGGTGATGGCGAGCGCGAACACGCCCGACGGACTGCCGGCGTTGATCTCGTTGAGCCTCGGCTTCTGCGAGCCGCTCGTGACCGATGCGGAGATCGCGGTGAGCGAGCGGCTGCTGATGGGCGCAGCGGCGATGGGCACGAGCGTGATCGCGTCGA
>JBDKIV010000107.1:0-15498 GCA_039796935.1 Actinomycetota bacterium
CGGGTTTCGCAGGGTCGGGGGCGGGCGTCGGGGGTGGGCGGTCGGGGTTGGCGTCGGGGGCGGCTGTCAGAGGTCGCCGGCGAGGTCGCCCAGACGCAGTTCGCCCTCGCGGGTCTGACCGCCGAGCGCCAGGAACCTCCGCAGTGCATCGGCTGTGCCGTCTCCGCCCAACGTTGCGTTGAAGGCGTTGCCCTCGGCGAGCAGGTCGTCCTCGAGGTCTCCGTCGACGCGGATCACGCACGCCTTGGCTGCGGCGACTGCGTGCGGCGGGAAACCGGCGATGCGCCTGGCGAGTCGATCGACGAACGGCCCGAGCTGGTCGTCGGGCAGCACCCGGTTGACCCATCCCCACCGCTCGGCGGTGAGCGCGTCGATGTCGCCGCACCCGAGGATCACCTCGAGCGCTCGACTGCGCCCGATGAGGCGCGGCAACCGCACGGTTCCGCTTCCGCCGGGCAGGATCCCGAGCGCCACCTCGGGCTGGTTGAAGACGGCTGATGGCGAGGCGAACCGCATGTCGAAGCTGAGGGCGAGCTCGCTCCCCCCACCGCCCACGCGACCCTCGATCAGGGCGATGGTCGCCTTGGGCATCGTCCTGAAGGACTCACACATCCGGTGATAGGCGTTGAGCTCGGTGGCTTCCGGGGCATCGACCGGGAACGTGAGGATGGCGGCCACGTCGAAGTGGGCGATGAAGAACTCGGGGTTGGCGCTGCGCATCACCACGACCCGGACCTCGGGGTCGACGGCCAGCCGTTCGGCCAGGGACGCCGTGGAGAGAAACAGGCCGACGGTGAACAGGTTGATCGGTGGGCTGTCGATGGTGATCGTGGCGACACCGTCGTCGATCGAGACGGCGAGGCCCTCCCCCAGGTCGTCGTAGCCGCTCATGCGAGCGAGCGGAGCACCGCCCGGGTGCGGGCCTCTTCGTCGGGGTTGCCCGGGAACACGCCTGCGTTGAGATCGGTGACACCGATCGAGCGCACCTCGGCGAGTTGGTCGAGCACCTCTGCCTCGGTCCCGACGATCGCGAGATCCTTCGGGCCGGAGACGCCCTCGATGTCCATCATCGCCCGGTAGCTGGGGAGGGTGTTGTAGACCGCGAACACCTGCTCGGCGCGGCTTCGTGCTGCGTCGACGTCATCGGTGACGCAGACGGGCAGCGCGGCGACGATGCGCGGCTCGGGTCGGCCGGCGTCGGCGGCTGCTTGGCGCATGGTCGGCACCGTGTGGTCGCGCAACGTCTTCACGCCGACGCACCAGGTGGACGTGCCGTCGGACAGCGCGCCGGTGACTCGCATCATCTGCGCGCCGAGCGCAGCGACCAGCACCGACGGACGTGCTCCACCGACGCAGTTGATGGCTCCCTGCACCCGGTATGCCTCTCCCTGGTGCTGGACCGGCTGCCCCTCGAGCAGGGGCATCATGACCGAGAGGTACTCGCGCATGTGGCGGACCGGCTTGTCGAACGACAGTCCCCACATCATCTCGACGACGATCTGGTGCGACAGGCCGATGCCGAGCGCCAGTCGCCCGGGCCCGCCCGGGGCCGTGATGGCTGCCTGCGTGGTGAGCGCCTGTTGGGCGAGCATCATCGGGTGTCGGGGGAAGGTGGGCACGACGGCGGTGCCGAGTTCGATGCCGGGCACCTCCCTGCCCACCACGGCGAGGGCGGTGAGCGCATCGTGACCGAAGATCTGCGGCACCCAGTACGTGTGCAGCCCGTCCTCGGCAACCTGTCTGGCTTCGGCGATGATCTCGTCGATGGTGCCGTTGTTGATCGCATTGCCCATGGTGCCGATTCGCATGACCGCACCGTACTGCCCTACAGGTGCGCCCGGATCACGGAGCTGTTCCGGTCGTCTCGCGGCCTTGCTCGGGACAGGGCGGCGCGAGCGGCCGGCCGGGGCAGTGCGACGTCAGGCCAGGTCGACGAGTTCGAGCCAGTCGGCCGAGAAGTAGTCGACCTGGCCGTCGGGCATCAGGAGCACCTTGGTCGGCTGGAGTTGTTCGACGAACTCGGTGTCGTGGCTGACGAAGATGATGCTGCCCTTCCAACCGGTCAGGGCGTCGGCGACGGCCTGACGGCTGGGCGGATCGAGGTTGTTGGTGGGCTCGTCGAGGAGGAGCAGGTTGTTGCGCCCGACCATCAGCATCGCCAGCGCGAGCTTGGTCTTCTCGCCGCCCGACAGGGTCCCTGCCTCTTGGTGGACCTTGTCGCCGATGAGGCCCATCATCCCGAGCAGTCCTCGGAGCTGCGTCTCGGTGAGCATGACCCCGGGTGGGATTGCCGTGCGCATGTTGGACAGCAGCGACTCGTCGACGGCGAGGTTGTCGTGCTCTTGCGCGTAGTAGCCGACGTTGACCTGGTGCCCGAAGGCGAAGTGCCCCAGGTTGGCCTCGGTCTCGCCGGCCAGTATTCGCAACAGACTGGTCTTGCCCGCCCCGTTGAGTCCGAGCACGAGCAGTCGTTCTCCGCGGCCGAGGTCGAAGGCGACGTCTTCGAACACGGCCGGGCCGCCGTACGCCTTCGACAGGCCGGATGCCTCGATGACCGTGACACCACAGGGCGGCGGGTCGGGGAAGCGGACCCGCAACGTCTTGTCGCCGGCGCCCACGTGTACGCGCTGCGACTCGAGCCGGGCGATCTGTTTCTCCTTGCTGTGGGCCATCGCCGCTTTGGTGGCCTTGGCGCCGAAGCGGTCGACGACACTCTGGAGGCGGGCGATCTCTTTGTCCTGGAGGAGCGCCTTGCGTGCCAGCCGTTCTTCGTCGAGCGCCCGGGCTGTCCGGTACTGGCTGTACGTGCCCTTGTACTCGACGACGTGACCGGTGGCGTCCTCGGCGGGCCGGTCGAGGTGGAGGACGCGGGTGATGGCTTCATCGAGCAGGTCGAGGTCGTGGCTGATCACGAGCAGCGCGCCCCGGTAACTGCGCATGAACCCGAGGAGCCATTCCTTCGCGTCGATGTCGAGGTGGTTGGTCGGTTCGTCGAGGAGCAGCGCGTCGCTACCGGCGAAGAGGATCCGGGCAAGTTCGACGCGGCGCCGCTCGCCGCCGCTGAGCACACCGATGGGGAGGTCGAGTCGGTCCGGTTTGAGACCGAGGCCGTGTGCAATGGTGCGCGCCTCGCTCTCGGCGGCGTACCCGCCGGTGCTGGCGAAGAGGTCCTGCTCGCGGCTGTAGCGGGCGACGTTGCGCTCGCTGGCGTCCTCTTCCATGGCGATGCGCAGCTTCTCGATCCGCTCGAGCGCCTCGTCGATGCCGCGCCCCGACAGCACGTGGGTGATCGCGGTACGAGTCTCGGGAACGCCGGCGATGCGCGGGTCTTGCGGCAGGTACCCGAATCCGCCGCGCCGGACGACCTTGCCGAGCGTGGGTTCGACGGCGCCGCCGAGCACCTTGAACAGGCTGGTCTTGCCGGCACCGTTACGGCCGACGAGGCCGACCTTGTCCTTCGGCATGATCGTGAACGAGGCCTCGGCGACCACCGATCTGCCGCCCACCTCCACCGTCACGTTCTGCACCTGCAACATCGCCTCCCATCGTGGCGGGCGCAAGTCACCCTCACAACGCGACGGTCCCGCCGGGTACGATCATCCCGATGTCGGAGTCACCGTCGACGGTCGCACGCTTGGCACCGGTGGCTGCCGGTTGCGGTCTCGCCGGTGCGGCGGTGACGGTGGCGCTGGTCGACCCGTCGGCTCCTGGTTCGCCTTTTCCGCCCTGCCTGTTCCACGTGACGACGGGTCTGTGGTGCCCGGGTTGCGGTCTCACCCGCGGGACGCACCACCTCCTCACGGGTGATCTGGCGGCGAGCCTCGGGTCGAACGTGTTCACCCCCCTGGTCCTGGTCGGGATCGGACTCGCCTGGCTGGCGTGGCTCTGCAACGCCTTCGGTCGCCCGGTCAGGCCCCTCGGTCAGCGGCTGCCGCCTCGGACGACTGCCGTGGCGTTGGCGACGGTGATCGCCTTCGGCGTGCTGCGCAATCTGCCCGTCGGCCCGCTCGAGGCGCTCGCTCCCTGACGACCGGATCGGTCGTCGGTGCCGCTACCCGCCGAGCGTCGACTCGATCGCCGATGTCGGGACGGGGGATGCCGTGGCCGGCGCTGCGGTCGTCTCGGGCGGGGCCTCGGTGGTCACGGGTGTCGACGATGGTGAGGCGTTCGTGGTCGGCGGAGCCGTGCTGGTGGTGGAACGCGGCGCTGTCGCCGCCGTGGTCGTCGGCATCACGCCTTCCGGTAGCTCGGCGTCGTCGATGAAGGTCGATGCAAGGCATCGACCCGGCCGCTTCGGAGCCTGACCGAGGCGTTCGGTGATCAGTTGGATCAGGACCGCCCTGCCCCGATCGTTGGGATGGACTCCGTCGCTGATCAACAGCTGCGGCCGATCGGCGGTGACGGTCCGCCAGTCGATGAGCGACACGTTGGAGTACTTCGCGGCGACGGCCTCGATGGCACGGTTGGCAGCCGGGATGCGGCTGTCGTACTCGGTCAGTGTGACCAGGACGACCGGGACGTCACCGAAGTAGCGGACGGCTCGATCGAGTGCACGCTGGTAGCTGGCCGGCTGGCCGAAGAAGTTGGTCCCGAGGAAGATGAGCCCCGCGTCCCATCGGATGTCGGGGAGCCGGGTGTCGACGGACGCTTGGACTTCGGCGGCGAAGCTGATCGGTCGGCTCGCCTCGGCCTCGAGCAGCACCTGCCATCCGAGCGGCGTGAGCGCGCGGCACATGGAACCGCCGAATCGACTGGCCGTGGCCGCAAGGATCGAGTCGCCGATCATCAGGATCTTGTTGCCGGCCGCGACCTCGCCCACGGCCGGGACCGGCTCGACCGGGGCCGTCGGTGACGTGGCGGTGGATGGCGTGCCGAGCGCTGTCGTCGTCTCGACCGCGTCGGTCGTCATGGTGTCGGTCGTCATGGAGTCGCTCGTGGTGACGGACATGCTCGGACCGGGGGGCACGGTCGGAGCGACGGACACCGTGGCGGATGGTGCGGTCGTGGTCGTCCCGCCAGCTGTGGCCCCGCCGCAGCCAGCCGTCACCGCTGCCAGAGCGACGACCGTGACAGCTACGAGGCGAGTGGACATGGACCCCTTGCTATCCACGCTTCGGCGCAGAAGCAAGTCACCCCCCGCCGACGACGGGTCAGGCCTGTCGGCCCGAGCGCAGTTCGTCACGGATCTCGGTGAGGAGGTCGTTCGTCGACGGACCGTCGCTCGCGAGACCGCGACCCGTCAGGTTCCGGTAGGCCTTGATGAGGATGAACACGACCAGCGCCGTGGCGAGGAAGGTGATGACCTGGTTGAGGAACGCCCCGTAGTTGACGGTCTTCCAGCTCATGTCGCTGAACGCCTCGCACACGGTCTTGCCGGTATCGGGGTCCTGAGCACAACGATCACCGAAGACGAGCCCGAGGATGCCCGTGAAGATGTTGTCGATGAACGACGTGATCAGATCTTTCACGATGGCGGCCATGATGAACGCCACGGCGATCGACATCAGATCGCCGGTGACGATGAAATCCTTGAACTCCTTCAGCAGTCCCGGCTTCGGTGTCGACATGGTGGGTTGCTCCTCGATGCGTGGGGTAGTGATCGACAATGATTCCAAATCGGCGATCGGGAGCACCGGATACTGACCCTGCGAGGCCGCGGCGGTCTGCGAACATCGAGGGGTGCGCATCCGGGTCGAGCGTCGAGTGATGAGGCGTCGAGTCGTCTCGTTGCGCGCTGCGATGGTCGTGGCAGCGTGCGTCGGCGGCGTCGCCTGCACGACGATGACGCAGACCACCCCGACGAGCCTGGTGCCGCTCGTGCCGCCCGATCAGCTGCCGTTGCCGACGATGGCCACGACCACGACGGTCGCCACCAGCAGCGACCCTGATCGGCCGTTGATCACCGTGCTCCCCGACGGCGACTGTGCCCCTGCCGAGCGTCTCCCGGACGGAGAGGTCACCTTCGTCGTCGGCGATCGGTTGTACGGAGCGTCGCCGGACGGTGCTGTGGCGAGATGCCTGACGACGCTGCGCGCCGAGCAGCGGGGTGAGATTC
The DNA here is from genome assembly GCA_039796935.1 of Actinomycetota bacterium. Lineage (GTDB taxonomy): Bacteria > Actinomycetota > Acidimicrobiia > Acidimicrobiales > Ilumatobacteraceae > VFMC01. Next base: position 6,056 of record JBDKIV010000107.1, read on the forward strand.
GTTGGTCTCCTCGGGGCGACCGCGCCCTGATCGACGGGAGCACACTCCTCGACCCGAGTGGTGTCCGGCGATCGGGGTTCGACAACGGCTCGACACGGGTCGTGTGGGAGTTCCCGACGGGGGACGGCCTCGTCTCTCCGTCGGCGTCGAGTCGTTCCGTCGTCAGGCGATCGACCATCAATCCGGACGAGCGCGCCGACGTGACGGTGCTCGACCTGACGAACGTCATCACGTCGCACCCCGATGGAGGCAACCTGATCGCCGTCGGGCAGGTGGACGGCACACGCGGGCTGTTCGCAACTCCGCTCGCTCGCGACGCGGCGGCGACTCCGCTGGCATTCTTCGCCGACCCCGGCCTGACGTTCCCGGAACTCGCGGTCGATGCGGCCGGCGACATCGTGTATCTCGTCTCGGACAACGGAACCCAGTTCCGGCTGCAGCGCTTCGACATCGCGACGCTCTCTCCGACCGTGCTCGAGACCGAGCAGGCACCCATCAGCCGGCTGACGGTCGGGCCCCTGTGGCGCACCGTTGCCTGGCGCGTCGGGCTGTGCAACAGCGTCACATCGGTGCGCGTGCTCGACGATCGCAGCGGCGAGGTGGTCACGGCGGCGATCGGCACGCCGATCGAATCGCAGAGCGTCTCACCGGTCGGCTGGCTCGATTCGGCTCGGCTCGTCGTCGAGGCACGTCCACTCGGCTGCTCGGGCATCGCCGACGTGTGGATCTGGAACCTGCTCGACGGTTCGGCGACGTTGCTCGCCCGCGGGGTCGAGTACTCGGCGACTCGCACCGTCAACGAAGCGTCCGGGCCGCTGGCGATCGACCCGGCCGCTCAGCCGCCGGTGCTCTGACCGGTCGCCGGGCGCAACTCGAGGTCTTCGAAACGATCGATCCGGCGTAGCGACGGGAACGACACCATCCAGACACCCACGACGACGAGGGTGCCGACCCCGCCACCGATGACGGTTGCGGGTGTGCCGATCGCCTGGGCGACCACTCCGCTCTCGAAGGCACCGAGTTCGTTCGATGCGCCGATGAAGACGTTCTCGACCGCCAGCACGCGACCGCGCTTCTCGTCGGGTGTCACCAGGGGCACGAGCGAACCGCGGATGAAGACACTGACCATGTCGGCCGCACTCAGCACCAGCAATGCTGCGAATGCAACGACATACCGGTCGGTGAGGCCCAGCACCACGGTGGCCACCCCGAACACGGCGACGGCGATGAACAGCGACCGGCCGACGCGGCGGCGCACGGGCCGGACGGCGATCACGATCGCCATCAGACCCGCCCCGATTCCGGGGGCGGCGCGCAACCAGCCGTAGGCGACGTCACCCACACCGAGCTGTTCCTCGGCGATCACCGGCAGGAGGGCCACGGCACCTCCGAAGAGGACTGCGAACAGGTCGAGGGAGATCGCTGCGAGCAGGATCGGGGTGCGTCGGATGAACCGCAGACCCTCGAGTGCCGAGTGCAGCGATGGGCGTTCGTCGGGGTCGGGCGGAGCGGGTGTCCGCACGAAGCGGAGCGACAGCAGACCGAACCAGCCGAGCAGGATGAGCAGCGACGAACCGGCGTAGGCGACCCACGGGGCGACGGCGTAGAGGAACCCCGACGATGCCGGACCGACGATGACGGCAGCGGTCCAGGTGGCCGAGAACAGCGCGATCGTGCGTGGCAGGCCGCGTTCTGGCGCGACCATCGGCGGCATCGAACGTACTGCGGGCGCCTGGAACGCACGCCCGATCCCGTAGAGGAACGCGACGACGAACAACGGCCAGATCTCGGTCGGACCCGACAGCGCGTACACCGTCAGCGTGATCGAGCAGAGCAGTTCTCCCCCGACGGCCATCAGCGCCACACGCCGCCGATCGAAGCGGTCGGCGACGCTTCCCGTGACGAGCACCAGGAGGGCCGCCGGCAGGAACTCGGCGAGACCGATGAAGCCGAGGTCGGCCTCGCGACCGGTGAGGTCGTACGCCTGCTTGAACAGTGCGGTCGCCTGGAGCGCCACACCCGTCGACAGCAGGAACACGCTGATCATGAGGCGGCGTACGGGCGGGAACCGCCAGACGTCGGCGAGGCTCGTGCCGTCGGAGGGAGATTCGGTCGACGTCGCCAAGCGGGGGCGACTCTATCCGCGTGGCATGATCGTCGGATGGGGACATGGGCCGATGACACACGCTGGATGGACGCGACCGAGCAGGCGGCGCTGGTGCGAGACGGCCAGTGTTCGCCCGGCGAACTGGTCGAGGCGGCCATCGAGCGGATCGAGGCGATCGACCCGGCGCTGAACGCCGTGGTGATCCGCTGGTTCGATCACGCACGCGAGGTGGCCGCCGGTCCGCTGCCCGACGGACCGTTCCGCGGCGTGCCCTTCCTCCTCAAGGATCTCTGGGCCACCTACGCAGGGCAGCGGATCAGCCAGGGCAACCGCGCCTGCAAGGAGGCCGGCCTGGTGGCGGCCGCCGACTCGACGCTCGTCGCCCGGTTCCGCGCGGCTGGGCTCGTCACGGCCGGCCGGACCAACAGCCCCGAGTTCGGGGCGCTGCCGACCACCGAGCCCGAGGCGTGGGGACCGACTCGTAATCCTTGGAACACCGACCACATCCCTGGCGGGTCGAGCGGAGGCGCCGCCGCTGCCGTCGCCGCGGGGATGGTGCCGATCGCGCACGCGAGTGACGGCGGCGGTTCGATCCGCATCCCGGCGGCGTGCTGCGGGCTGGTCGGGCTCAAGCCGTCCCAGGGTCGGATCACGATGGGCCCGCTTCGCGACGAGAGCGGGCTCGGGGTCGAGTTCGTGGTCAGCCGATCGGTGCGCGACACGGCGGCGATGCTCGACGCCGTGCACGGCCCCGGAGTCGGCGACACGGTGATCGCGCCTGCTCCCACCCGCCCCTACGTCGACGAGGTGCGAGCGAACCCCGGCCGCCTGCGGATCGGTCTGCTCGATCATCACCCGAGCGGCGGCCCGATCGATCCCGAGTGCGCCCAGGCGGTTCGCAACACCGCTGCGCTGCTCGAGTCGCTCGGCCATCATGTCGAGGCGAGCTTTCCGGCGGCGCTGTCCGACCCCGATTCCTCACGTCGGTTCGCTGCGCTGTGGAGCACCAACATGGCGCTCGGGATCGCCCGAATCGGCCAGCAGCTCGGTCGCGAGATCGGCGTGGACGACGTCGAGTTGCACAACTGGGCACAGGCCGAGTTCGCGAAGCACTTCACCGCGGTCGACTACGCCGTTGCCCTCGGTGCCACGGCCGCCTTCCGCCGTGCCGTCCAGAGCTGGTGGGCCGACACCGACGACCAGCCCGGCTTCGACCTGCTCGTCACACCCACCATTGCCGAGGTGCCCCCCACCATCGGCCAGTTCGCCAACGATGCTGCGTCACCGATGGCACCGCTGGCTCGTGCGGGTGCGCTCGTGCCGTTCACGCCGCCGTTCAACGCGAGCGGCCAGCCTGCCATCAGCCTTCCCCTGCACACGTCGGCGACCGGTCTACCCGTCGGTGTGCAACTCGTGGCCGCCTACGGCCGAGAGGACGTACTGATCCGGGTCGCCGCCCAACTCGAGCAGGCCCAGCCTTGGGCGCACCTGCGCCCCACGGTCTGACGCCGATCAGCGGGCGGTCCAACCGCCGTCGACGATGACGCTCTGACCCGTGAGGAAGGTGCTGGCCTTCGACGCCAGCAGCAGCAGCGCACCGTCGAGTTCGTGCTCGTCACCCATGCGCGGAATGGGCGACATCTGCGCGATGAACCGCTGACTGCCCTCGTCGGTGTCCATCCCGGCCGTCATCTCGCTGGGGAACCAGCCCGGGCAGAGTGCGTTGACCCGAATGCCTTTGCGCGCCCATTGGAGCGCCAGTTCCCGCGTGAGGTTGACCACGGCACCCTTCGACGCGCAGTAGTGGGCCTGCTTGACGGGGGTGGAACCGACGTGTCCGAGCATCGACGCCACGTTGACGATGCTGCCGCCCCCGTTCGCGATCATCGACGGCGCGCACAACTTGGAGAGGTGCCACAGTGCCGTCACGTTGAGCTCCATCGCCTGGCGGAACGTCTCGAGATCTTCGTCCTCGACCGACATCTTGCTGCCGACGCCGGCATTGTTGACGAGGATGTCGACGCGGCCGTGCGCTTCGAGCACCTCGGCCACGACCCGCTCGCGATCGTCGGCGATCGTCAGGTCTGCGGCGACGGCCATCGAGCCGGGCATCCGGGCGACCAGGTCGGCGAGCCGATCTGCTCGACGGGCCACCACGACCACGGTCGCACCCACTGCGTCGAGCACCCTGGCGAATCGATGACCGAGCCCCGACGATGCACCGGTGACGATGGCGACCGACCCCTCGAGCCGGAAGAGATCGAGTGGTTGAAGTCCGCCGGAAGAGGTATCGCTCATGCGTGGGAGAGTACCGACCGGACGGGGTGGACGAGGACTCGATGATCGACTGGCGGGGCCACTGTCGCTTGGCACTGCTGGTGAGCATGGTGGCGGCCGTGGCGGCGATCGTGCTGACCCCGGTGATCGGCTCGACGGCGGTGATCGTGACGGTGATCGTCGGCGGCACGTGCGCGAGTTGGTTCCTGCTCGAGCGCTCGGATCGTGCCGTTCGCCCCACCCCGACACAGCCGCCCCCCGACCGGCTGGTGTGACCGCTCGTGTGTCGGGCCGTCGGGGCGGGTGTGCCACGATGCCACGATGGACGACCACCTCGAACTGCCGCTCGTCATCTTGGTCCACGGCGCCTGGCACGGTGCCTGGAGCTGGGCACCGCTCCAGGCGAAGCTCGACGAGCGGGGCATCCCCTCGCTGGCGCTCGACCTGCCGGGCCATGGCGTGTCGACCCTCGCCCACACCGATCTCTATGGCGATGCGCGCCACGTGGCAGACGTGGTCGACCGGCTCGGTCGACCGGTGGTGCTCGTCGGCCACTCCTACGGCGGTGCGGTCGTCACCGAGGCAGCCGGACTCACCGATCGTGTCCGGGCATTGGTCCATCTGGCTGCCTTCGCGCTGGCCCGCGACGAGAGCATCATGGGGTTGCTGGGTGCACTTCCTCGTCAGGCCGTGGCGCTCAGCGGCGCCATGCAGATGCAGACCGACGGCACGAGCACGCTCGACGCAGCCCTTGCCACGCCGGCTCTGTACAACACGTGTTCGCCCGCCGTTGCCCGGGCCGCCTCGGCCCGCCTCGACCCGCAGACCATGATCTCGTTCTCGCAGCCCGTCACCAGCGACGCCCTCGAGCGCCTGCCCTCCACCTACGTGGTGTGCACGCTCGACGAGGCGGTGGCACCGCTGCACCAGCGCCACATGGCCGAGCGGTGCACGGCGACGATCACCCTCGAGACCGATCACTCGCCGTTCGCGTCGATGCCCGACGCGACCGCAGACGTGATCGCGGGCGCATGGGACCGGCTGCTGTGAAGGTCCGCATCGGCTATGGCTTCGGTGTGCGCACCACGCTCAACGACGACGGGTTCGCCACGGTGGTCGACGCGCTCGAGCGCCTCCGCTTCGACAGTCTGTGGCTGAGCGAACGGCTGGGCGGCGAAGCGCCGGACCCACTCGTGGCGATGGCGTTCGCCGCCGGGCGCACCACACGACTCAAGTTCGGCATGAGCGTGATGGTGCTGCCGGGCCGGAATCCGGTGGTGCTGGCGAAGGAGCTCGCCACGCTCGACCGCCTGTCGGGCGGACGGCTGTTGCCGGCGTTCGGCCTCGGCGTGGCCGACCCGCGCGAGCAGCAGGCATTCGGGGTGGCACGCAACGAACGTGCGGCATGGTTCGACGAGTCGATGCAGGTGCTTCGGGGCTGCTGGAGCGGAGAACCGTTCACCCACCACGGTGCGCGCTTCCACTACGACGACCTCCGGGTCCTGCCTTCGCCGAGACAGGAGCATCTCGACGTCTGGCTCGGCGGGATCGCACCGTCGGAACTGCGCCGGGTCGGCCGTCTGGCCGACGGCTGGCTGCCGAGTTTCATCACCCCCGACGATGCCGCACGCGGGCGAGAGGTGATCGAGGCGACGCTCGCCGAGCACGGCCGCTCGATCGACGACGATCACTACGGGGTACTGATCCCGTATGCCATGGGGGCCGTCCCCGAGCCGGTGCTCGCCGGGCTCGCGGCGCGGCGACCCGACCTGGCCGACCCGTCGGTGCTCGTGCCGAGGGGGTGGGACCAGCTGCTCGGCGTGATCGAACAGTTCGTCGCCGTGGGCACGACCAAGTTCGTGATCCTCCCGATCGTCGAACCGGGCTCGCCCGAGGCGTGGGTGGAACACCTCGAGGTGGCCGCACCGATCGTGCTCGCCGCCCAGACCTGACCGGCCGGGCCGGGTCCGAGACCTGACCGAGCGGACGCGCGGGCGTTCAGTCGAGCAATGCCGCCAATGCGTCGAGGTACGGCGACGGGTCGATCGCGAGTCCCTCTCCGTACAGCTTCACCTTCGGCTCGGTCCCACTCGGGCGGACCTGCAGCCGAAGCGTCTCGCCCACCTGCAGGCGCAGCAGGGTCGCCTCGTCGAACCACTCCACCGAGGTGACCTGACGGCCACCGACCTCGGCCGGCGGGTCGTGGCGCATGCGCACCACCGCGGCCTGGCCGAGTGCCGGCTCGAGCCGTACCGAGCGCTCGGCCGTGATGTGCGCGCCGTAGAGGGCAGCGATCGCATCGAGTCGGTCCTGAACCGTCACGCCCTCGTGCTGCGCGAGGGCTGCCACTTCGGCCAGCAGTACCGCCGCGGTGATGCCGTCTTTGTCGAGCGGGCGTCGGCACACCAGGTAGCCGAGGGCCTGCTCGTAGCCGAACACGAATCGCTGGTCGGGCCGGTCGAGGACGGTGTGCCCGATCCACTTGAACCCGGTGAAGGTCTCGGCGCTGTGCACACCGTGTCGTGCGGCCATCCGTGCGAGCAACGACGACGACACGAGCGTCGTCACGACCAGGCGGTCGCTGCCGTCGGTGTGCCGCAGGATGTGGTCGGCGAGCAGCCACCCGATCTCGTCGCCGGACAGCCGCCTCCACGAACCGTCGGCCTGGACGATGGCGGCTCCGAGCCGATCGGCGTCGGGGTCGTTGGCGAGGGCCAGCACCGCCCCGCTGGCCGCTGCCGTGTCGAGCAGGAGATCCATGGCCCCGGGTTCTTCGGGGTTCGGGAAGCTGACCGTCGGGAACGTCCCGTCCGGCTGCTGCTGCGCGACGACCACGACGGGCGGGGCGAGGTTGGCGCGCTCGAAGGCTGCGAGCAAAGTGGCGCCACCCACGCCGTGCATCGCTGTGTAGGCGACGGGTTCGCCGCGGAGTTCGGGCCGGAACCGCACTGCCGGGACCGCATCGAGATAGTCGTCGACGGCTGAGTTGCCGAGGTGCTCGATGAGGGGGTGATCGACGGGTGCGAGTTCGACCGCACACGGGTCGACGGCATCGATGCAGGCGGCGATCTCCTGATCGGCCGGCGGCACGATCTGGGCGCCCGTGCCGAGATACACCTTGTAACCGTTGTCGGCCGGCGGGTTGTGGCTCGCCGTCACCATCACGCCTGCGGCGACCCCGAGGCCGGTGATGCTGAAGGCGAGCACCGGCGTGGGCACCACCTGGTCGAACAACAGCGCCCTCATGCCTCTGGCTGCGCAGACCCTGGCCGTGTCGAGCGCGAACGCGTCGCTCTTGCGCCGTGCGTCGTAGCCGATGACCACGCCCTTCGACCCGGCGTCCGGGTCGGTGGCGAGGAGGTGATCGACGAGACCGGCGGCCGCCTGGCGCACGACCAGTCGGTTCATCCGCTGCGGGCCGGCGCCGACGGCGCCGCGCAGCCCGGCGGTGCCGAACTGGAGCCGACCCGTGAAACGAGGGATCAGGTCGGTGTCGTCACCTGCGAGCAGATCGACGAGCTCGGCACGAAGGTCGTCGTCTGGTTCTGCCTCGAGCCAGCGGTGCGCGATGGAACGTTGTTCGATCATGTGACCTCCGAATCGGGGGCGGACGGAGTGAGGGGGCCACTGCGGCGGCCCGCTACGGCAACAGGGTCTTGAGCTCGACGAGCGGTCGTGGGCCCACGTGTGAGATGACCTCGGCAGCGGCGATCGCACCCAGTTGTGCGCAGTGCTGGAGCGAGAGCGACTGTGTGAAGCCGTACAGGAAACCGGCAGCGAAGAGGTCGCCGGCCCCGGTCGTGTCGAGGACCTGTTCGACCGGCTGCGCCGGTACGCGCACGACCTCGTCGCGGGTGACGATGAGGCACCCGTCGGCGCCGATCGTGATGAGCGCCAGTTGGCAATGCTGCTGCACGGCCTTGATGGCGTGGTCGAGCTGATCGACCTGATAGAGCGCACGGAGCTCGAGTTCGTTGCCGAACAGGATGTCGACCTCGTCTTCGACGAGCGCGTGGAAATCGTCGCGGTGACGGTCGACGCAGAACGAGTCGCTGAGGGTGAGCGACACGAGCCGGCCGTGCGCGTGCGCCACCCTGGCCGCATGCCGGAACGCCGCCTTCGCCTCGTCACGGTCGAACAGATACCCCTCCATGTAGAGAACTGCACCTGCGGCGACCACCTCGTCGTCGATGTCGTCGACGCACAGCAGCGACGAGACACCGAGGTAGGTGTTCATCGTGCGTTCGGCGTCGGGGGTGACGACGATGATGCACCGCCCCGTGGGCGTCTCGCCGTCGGGCTGGCCGGGACGGAACTGCACGCCGACGGCACGCAGGTCGTGACCGAACACCTGGCCGAGGTCGTCGCCGCTGACCTTGCCGATGTACGCCGCGCGACCACCGAAGCTGGCAATCCCGGTCATCGTGTTGGCTGCCGACCCGCCGCTCATCTCGACCGCGCTGCCGAGTGCCCGGTAGAGCTGGAGGGCCCGGTCGGTGTCGACGAGGGTCATCGATCCCTTCACCAGCGTGTGCCGGTCGATGAAGGAATCGTCGGCGTGGGCGATGACGTCGACGAGGGCGTTACCGACGCCGACCACATCGAACCGAACAGGAGTGTCGAGGCCGGGCACTCGTGCAACGATACCCGCTGTCTAGCCTGGGCTCGTGACGCTCGACCCGTATCGACTCCCCCGTTCCATCGCCCCCGACCGCTACCGGCTGGTGCTCGAGCCCGACCTGGCGGGTGCCTCCTTTCGGGGTTCGGTCGGCATCGATCTGACGGTGCACGACGATGCGGACGAGCTGCTGCTGAACGCCGCCGAACTCGAGATCCTCCGGGTGACGCTCGACGGGCGCTCGGTGCCGTACACGCTCGATCCATCCACCGAGCGACTGGTCGTCGCAGCACCGGTCACGGTCGGGACAGCGGTGCTCGAGATCGAGTTCACCGGGACCCTCAACGACAAGCTGCGCGGCTGGTACCGAAGCACGTTCCGCGACGCCGACGGCACCGAACAGGTGATCGCCACCAGCCAGATGCAGACCACCGACTGTCG
>JBDKIV010000108.1:0-17321 GCA_039796935.1 Actinomycetota bacterium
GTCGGCCGTCGCCTCGTCGAACTCCTGAACGCATGGGACGACGGCCGGGCAGAGGCCCTCTTCACCGACAACGTGGCCCTCGACGAGCCGTACGAGCGGCGCCGTGCCGCTGCGGCGGAACTGGTGCACGCATGTGGCGGACGACTCGATGTCGAGCGGATCGAGGCGACGACCGCCGCGGCGGGCACGGTCGTGTTCGCCCACCCGGGCTCGTCGCACACCCTCACCTTCCAGATCGCTCCGATCAGACCCGCCCGGGTTCAGCTGTACGAGGTGAAGGGACCGGCGTCACCCTGATGACGGACAATGTGTCATGATGATTGACATATGTTGACGATCACGCTCCTCGGTACCGGCAGCCCACTCCCCGACCCACGCCGGGCCGGACCCTCGACCCTCGTCAGTTCCGAGTCGGGCGACCGGTTCCTCGTCGACTGCGGGAGGGGTGTGCTCATGCGTCTCGCGGCAGCGGGCGTGCTGCCACCCATGCTCACCGCGGTCCTCGTCACACACCTCCACAGCGACCACCTGACCGACCTGAACGACGTCATCACCACGCACTGGGTGATGAACCCCGCCGAGGCGGCCTTGCGGGTGATCGGACCCCCGAGAACGGCCGAGATCGTCAAGGCAACGCTCGCGGCCCTCGCACCGGACATCGACTACCGCCTCGCTCACCACGACGACCTCACGACGGGCCCCCGTGTCGAGGTCACCGAAGTCGCACCCGGCGACGTCCTCGAGATCGGGTCGAGCACCATCACCGTCGCCGCCACCGATCACCGACCGGTCGAGCCGACCGTCGCCTACCGGATCGAGACCGACGGTCGGACGGTCGTGCTCGGGGGCGATGGCGTTCCGTGCGCCAGTCTGGACGAGCTCTGTCGTGGCGCCGACGCCTACGTCCAGACCGTACTCCGGGCCGACATCGTCCGGATGGTCCCCAATCAGCGCTTCCAGGACATTCTCGACTATCACTCCACGGTCGAGGACGCAGCGCAGACCGCCGCACGCGCAGCGGTCGGAACCCTGGTGCTGACGCACTACGTGCCGGGCATCGCGCCGGGACACGAGGACGAGTGGCGAGCCCTCGCAGCAGAGCACTTCAGCGGACCGGTCGTCCTCGGGGACGATCTCACCAGCGTGACGGTCTGAGCGGACCGGTCTGGGTCTTTGGTCCCGGACCCCGGGGACCTGTGCCCCTGATGGCAGCCACGCACCACGGGTACGGTCTGCGTCGTGTCCATGACTGCGTCTCGCCGCCGCCGTATCCACCCCGTCGTCGCCCTCGCGGCTGCGATGTCGATCGCCGGAGCGGCGTGCGCCGACGACGTCGCCGATGCACCGCCGCCGTCCACCACCGCCCCGACCGCCGAGACCTCGGCCCCCACGACCACGCTGATGCCCGAGAAGGAGTACGACATCGTCGGCACGGCCCTGCACGGTCCTGTCTTCAGCCAACTGGCCGGCATGGTGGTCGATGCCGGTCTCGTCGAGGCGCTGCGCGGCGGTCCGTTCACCGTGTTCGCGCCGACGAACGATGCCTTCGACAAGCTCCCGCTCGACGTGCTCCACTCGGTGCAGGACGACCATGACCTCTTGGCGACGGTACTCACCTACCACGTGGTCGACGGAGAAATCCTTGCCGCCGACCTCGAGGAGGGCGAACTGCAGACACTCGCCGGGATCCCTCTCACGATCACACGCGACGGCGACACCGTCTTGGTGAACGGCAGTCCGGTCGTCGCCAGCGACGTCCAGGCGACCAACGGCGTGATCCACGTGATGGGCGACGTGCTCGTCCCGCCTTCGGACTGACTCGCGACGCGCCGCGACGCGCCGGCGGGCGTGCTAACACAGACAGGTGGTCAACGTCGGTCCCAGTGTCAGCATCGACGACGTGATCGTCGCTCAGCGCCGGATCGCCGGCGCCGTGGCCGTCACCCCGGCCACCGTGTCACGCACGCTGTCGGCGATCACGGGTGCCGACGTCGTGGTCAAGTTCGAGAACCTGCAGTACACGGGTTCGTTCAAAGAACGCGGCGCGCTCAATCGTCTGCTCGTTCTCTCCGATGACGAGCGCGCCCGCGGCGTGGTGTCGATGTCGGCGGGAAACCACGCACAGGGGGTCGCCCATCACGCACACCGATTGGGCATCGCAGCGACACTCGTGATGCCGATCGGCACACCGACGGTCAAGGTGATGCGGACCAGGGAACTCGGCGCAGAGGTCGTCCTCGCCGGCGACGACCTGGCGGGTGCTCATGAGCACGCGAGGCAACTGGTCGCCGAGCGAGAACTCGTCTTCGTCCCACCGTACGACTGCCCGGTGGTGATGGCGGGCCAGGGGACGCTGGCACTCGAACTCCTCGAACAACACCCGGACCTCGACGTGATCATCGTGCCCGTCGGTGGCGGCGGCCTGCTGGCCGGATGCCTCGTCGCCTCGCGGGCGGTCGCCCCACACGTCGAGGTCGTCGGTGTCCAAGTGAAGGGCCACACGGCGTTCACCGACCTGCTCGAGCACCGGGATGTGCACGACCCACGGACCGAGACGATCGCCGAAGGCATCGCCGTGCAACGACCGAGCCCGAGTGCCGTCCGCCTCGCTCGACAGTTCCGAACGTCGGTCGTGGTGGTGGACGACGACGCAGTCGAACAGGCTGTGGCGCTCTACCTCGAGGTCGAGAAGGTGGTGGCCGAGGGCGCGGGTGCCGCACCGCTCGCCGCGCTGCTGTGCGAACCCGACCGCTTTCGGGGCCGACGGGTCGGTCTGGTCCTGTCGGGTGGCAACATCGACCTGCGGATCCTGGCATCGGCTCTGCTTCGAGCCCTCGCCCGCACGGGTCGGCTCACCACGTTGACGGTCACGCTCGCCGACCGACCCGGCTCGCTGCACGACGTGACCGGGGTCTTGGCCGCGCACGGCGCCAACGTCGTCGAACTGTGGCACGACCGTCTCAAGTTGGGTGCCCGTCTGCGGTCGGCGACCGTCGACATCCAGGTCGAGACCGCCGACCGCCAGCACAGCGATACCGTCGTCGACGCGCTCGTGCGAGCTGGATTCGATGTCGTCAGGCACGAGTGACGACGCTGCCGAGCGTGTCTGCCGGGCCACTGCCCGCCACCGCTTCACCACGCCCGCACAACCACCCGAACAGGTCACTCTCGATCGGATTGTCGAGCGCGACGTCGGGGTAGCACCACCTCGTGACCGACAGGTCCAGGGCTCCGGGTGTCCCCGCCTGCCCGGTGCCCGACGGACGAGGGAGGTGCAACAGCGCCTCCCTCGTCTCGCGTCGCCCCCGTTGGCGATCGACCAGGTCTGGCCAGGTTTGGCCAGGTTTGGCCGGGTAGGTCATCGGGCAGTCGGACGCAGACTCGGACGAGGGAGGCAGTATCGATGCAGGACACGGAATCACCGGACACGGCATCACCGGACACGGCATCACCGGACACGCCATCACCGGTCACGGTGTCATTGGTCAACGACTACGAGCTCGTCGCTGCCGGGTTGGCCGCCATGCTTCGACCGTACCGGGACCGCGTCCGGGTGGTGAGCGCAACGCCCGATGGGCAACCCGCCGAGGCGGCAGACGTCGTCTTGTTCGACACCTTCGGCGGACGGCGTCATGCTCTCGCCAAGGCTGCAGAGCTCTTGCGCGACGGTGACGTCCGCCATGTGGTGCTGTACACCTGGGACGCATCAGCGGACTTCCTCTCCAGCGCGCAGGACGCCGGGATCTCCGGCGTCATCCTCAAGTCGAGTCCGGCAGATCGCCTCGTGAGCTCGATCGAGCGGATCGTCGCGGGCGAGCGGATCGGTCTCGGGCACGTCACCCGCACACCGCGTACCGAGCAGCACGAAGAGCTGTCGACCCGCGAGCGAGAGGTGTTGGCCCTGCTCGCGCTGGGCTACACCAATCGGCAGATCGCCAACGAGCTCTATCTCTCGGTCGACACGGTGAAGAGCCACATGCGTCGGCTCTATTCGAAGCTCGGCGTGACGAACCGGACCCAGGCGGCGCTGCGCGCCGACCGCTATCAGATACATCCTCCGCTGTCGCGCGTGTCGTGAAACACCTTGGTTTGAACCTCATCCTTCTGGGGGATACGTGCCCCGAACCCTCACCTACAGTTTCGGAACCATGCTCACACCGCATCACCATGTCATCTCCCTGTCGGTCCCGCTCGACGCTCGGCACGCGTCGACCATCCGAGTGCTGGCGTCGGCCGTCTGTGCCGACGCGGGATTCACCGTCGACGACATCGACGACTTCCGTCTCGGGATCAACGAAGTCGTCTCGGTCCTCGCCGACGACCCGGGCGACGACCCGGGCGACGACCCGGAGTCGAACGATGGTCGGCTCGAAGTCGACTTCGCCGTCACCCCCGGCCGCATCGATGCGGTCGTTCGTCGCACCGACGGCGCGGGTGCCAGCGAGCTCGACGAGCTGGCGCAGCGCATTCTCGATGTCGTCGTCGATCACCACGAGTACGACCGCGGTACCTTTCGCCTGACCAAGTCGGCGAGTCGCCGCCACCTCGACGATGACGACTGAGCCGGGGAAGGCGAACGACCACCACGAGCTGTTCGTTCGCTTTCGGGACAATCCGACCCGCCGCAACCGCAACCTGCTCGTCGAACTCCACATGGGCCTCGCGGCGCACATCGCCCGCCGGCTGTCGAGGGGTTCGAACGATCAGGACATCCGTCAGGTTGCGATGGTCGGGCTCGTCAAGGCGGTCAACCGCTTCGATCCCGACCGTGGCACACCATTCGCTGCATTCGCGGGCCGAACGATCGAGGGCGAGATCAAGCGGCACTTCCGCGACCGCACGTGGTCGGTTCGGGTACCGCGCAGCGCGAAGGAACTTCACCTCGCAGTCCGTCGGGCCAACGACGAACTGCAGCACCTGCTCCATCGCTCGCCCACCGTCGACGAACTCGCAACCCACCTCCAGGTCGACCGGGACGACGTCATCACCGGCCTCGCAGCCGGAGCTTCGTACTCGACGAGCAGTCTCGACATCAGCCCGTCCGACGACGGGGTCGCAGCGGATCACCGCTCGGCGCTCGCCGTGACCGATGCCGGATTCGAGCACAGTGAACATCGTGACCTGGTCGGCGAGTTGCTGCAGCGACTGCCCGAACGCGAACGAGCGATCGTCGCGATGCGTTTCTTCGACGAGATGTCACAGACCGAGATCGCCGAGCGGGTCGGCATCTCGCAGATGCATGTGTCACGACTGCTCCGGGCGTCGTTCGAGAAGATGCGCTCGTGGGCCGACGAGTGACCAACATCCACGTGCGCGTCGCTGGTGGAGCTGCGAGCGTCGTCACCTGAACGACCGGGTAGCCGAGCGGATCACGAGGTGACATCCTCTACCGGTCCCCATGTCTGCACCACCCACACCCCGACGGCAGCGCTCGGCCGCAGCGATCGCGACGCTCGAGAACCTCGCCGCGTCCGGCCGGATCGCCCCGGCCCCCGGCCTTCCCCTCGCCGAGCGATGGGACGACGTGGTCGACGCCATCCGTGATCACCAGGTCGTGGTGGTCGCCGGTGAGACCGGCTCGGGCAAGAGCACCCAGCTGCCCAAGGCCTGCATCGCTGCGGGGCGCGGCGCCAACGGTCTCATCGGTCACACCCAGCCGCGGCGGGTGGCGGCGCGCACCATCGCCGAACGCATCGCCGAAGAACTCGGCGTCGACGTGGGTGCCGCGGTCGGATTCGCCGTTCGATTCACCGACCGGGTCGGCGATGACACCGTCATCAAGGTGATGACCGACGGCATCCTCCTGGCAGAGATCCAGCGTGACCCGACGCTGCGCCGTTACGACACGATCATCATCGACGAGGCACACGAGCGCAGCCTCAACATCGACTTCCTCCTCGGCTACCTCCGCAGGTTGATCGAGCAACGGCCCGACCTCCACATCGTCATCACATCCGCCACCATCGACACCGAGCGATTCGCTGCGCACTTCGCCGATGCTCCCATCATCACCGTCAGCGGGCGCACCTATCCGGTGGAGGTCCGCTACCGGCCATTCGGCGTGGATGACGACCGAGACCAGGTCCAGGCGGTGTCCGATGCCATCGACGAACTGGCGGACGCAGGGCCCGGCGACGTCCTCGTGTTCCTGAGCGGCGAGCGCGAGATCCACGATGTCGCCGACCATCTGCGGCGCCGACAACTCGTCGGTACCGACATCCTGCCGCTCTACGCCCGACTCTCGGCTGCCGAACAGCACCGGATCTTCCAGCCACACCCGGGACGCCGCATCGTGCTGTCGACGAACGTCGCCGAGACGTCGCTGACGGTGCCGGGGGTTCGGTTCGTCGTCGATGCCGGAGCTGCGCGTATCTCGCGGTACAGCCATCGCCTCAAGGTGCAACGACTGCCGATCGAGCCGGTCTCACAGGCGTCGGCCAACCAGCGAGCGGGGCGCTGCGGGCGCGTGGCACCGGGGATCTGCATCCGCCTCTACGCCGAGGACGACTTCGTCGCACGCCCGGAGTTCACCGAACCCGAGATCCTGCGCACCAATCTCGCTTCGGTCATCCTGCAGATGACCGCGTTGCGACTCGGCGACGTTGCGCAGTTCCCGTTCCTCGACCCGCCCGACGCACGTGCGGTCCGCGACGGTTATGCGCTGCTCGACGAACTCGGGGCACTGTCGCCGCAGGGCGGGCCGGATCAGGGCGGGCCGGATCAGGCTCGGTCCGGTGGGCAACCCGGACTGACCGAACCCAGACTGACCGAACCCGGACTGACCGAACCCAGACTGACCGAGCTCGGACGCAGACTCGCCCGGCTGCCGGTCGATCCGCGACTCGGCCGCATGGTGCTCGAGGCCGACCGGCACGGCTGCGTTCGCGAAGTCCTCGTGATCGCCTCGGCGCTGTCGATCCAAGACCCCAGGGAGCGGCCGACCGAGCACCGTGAAGCAGCCGACGAGTTGCATCGCCGGTTCGTCACCGATGGATCCGACTTCCTTGCATACGTCCGCCTGTGGGACCACCTCCGAGCACGCCAGCAGGAGCTGTCCTCCAGCCAGTTCCGCAAGCTCTGCCGGAGCGAACACCTCAACTACGTCCGGGTTCGTGAATGGCAGGACCTCTTCAGCCAGCTTCGTCAGGTCGCAGGCTCCATCGGCATCCACCACGGCAGTGACACGGCCCACCCCGACCGGGTCCATCAGGCGCTGCTGGCGGGCCTGCTCTCGCACCTCGGTCAACGAAACGGAACGACACGCGAGTACCGGGGAGCTCACGGCTCGACGTTCGCGCTGGCCCGCTCGTCGGCAACGTCCAAGCAGCTGCCCCGCTGGGTGATGGCCGGCGAACTCGTCGAGACCAATCGGCTCTGGGGCCGCACGGTCGCCCCGGTCCAGCCGGAGTGGGCCGAGCAACTCGGACGGCACCTCACACGGTCGTCGTACGGCGAACCACGCTGGGATGCAGCGCGAGGCGGAGCCGTGGTCACCGAGCGGGTGTCGCTGTTCGGGCTTCCGATCGTCAGCGGGCGGGCCGTGGGACTCGATCGCATCGATCGGGCTCTCGCCCGCGACATGTTCATCCGACATGCGCTGGTCGAGGGCGACGCAGATCGACTCGCCGAGCGGAAGCTTCTCGACACGAATCGCGATCTGGTCGACGAGGTCCGCCGCATGGGCGCGCGTGTGCGCCGCATCGACCTGGTCGACGACGACGTCGTCGCCCGCTTCTACGACACGCGCCTGCCTGCCGACGTCGTCACCGTTCGCCACTTCGATCGCTGGGTCCGCCGGTCCGGGGCCGAGGCACGACGTCAGCTGACGATGACGATCGACGACCTCCTCGGCGGCCGCAGCGACGTCGACCTCGATGACTTCCCGGGTACGTGGGAGCAGGACGACCTCGAGTTCGACGTGGTCTACCGGTTCGATCCAGGTGCCGACGACGACGGTGTCAACGTCATGATCCCGGTCGAAGTCCTCAACCGTGTCCGACCGACGGGATTCGACTGGAGTGTTCCGGGCGTTCGCGACGACTTGGTCGGGTCCCTCGTCAAGTCGCTCCCGAAGGAGTACCGCCGCGAGCTGAGCCCGTTGGCAGACATCACGAGCACGGCAGCAGCAGCCGTGCGGGCCACGCGCGCCGATCGCCGCGCCGAGGCCCCGTCGGAGTCGTTCCTCGCTGCCCTCGGCCGGACGCTCACCGAGGCATCCGGCGTGATCGTGCCCGAGGACGTGTTCCAGACCGACCGGGTCGCCCCACACCTTCGCGTGACCTTCTGCGTCATCGGTGCCGACGGCACCGTACTGGCACACGGCACGGACCTGGGCGTGCTGCGACGGAGTCTCGGGCGGCACGTTCGCGCCTCGCTCATGCGTGCCATGCCACTGCAGGAACGGGACGGGATCGTCAGCTGGGACGTGGGCGATCTCCCCCAGCGCCTCGAGGCCGACCGCACCGTCCGCTCCCCGACCACCGGGCTGCATCGGGCCGTCACCGTGGTCGGTCACCCGGCACTGGTCGACGAGGGCGACAGCGTGTCGCTGCGCATCCTCAGCAACCCCGATCTGCAGGCTCGTCTGATGCGCGGCGGCGTCCGCCGACTCCTCCTGCTGTCCGTGCCGGTTCCTCGCAGGGTCGCCGAGCAGTCGCTCACCAACGCCCATCGTCTGGCGTTGTCACGATGCGGTCTCGATCTCGCCGACGTGGTCGCAGACTGCACCGCCGCCGTCGCCGACCGGTTGATCATCGAGTCGGGCGGCCCGCCATGGAGCGAGGCGGCGTTCTCGGAACTGACGGCTCGGGCGAAGACCGACCTCGCCGGTCGAACGGCCTCGGCGGTACGAACCGTCGGCGAGATCGCCGTCGAGGCCGTGCGGGTGGGGGGACTGCTCGAGCGCCTGATCGCCCCGTCGATCGTCGAGGCTGCAGACGATGCGCGTGCCCACCTCGGCCGGCTCGTTCACCCCGGCTTCATCCCGGCAGCCGGGGTGAAGCGGCTCGCCGACGTCCGTCGCTACGTCGAGGCCCTCCGGCATCGACTCGAGAAACTGCCCGAGCACCCAGCCCGCGACCGGCAGCACCTCACCCACGTCCGCGCCATCGAGACCCGCTACTCGCGGCTGCTCGGCCGTTTCGAGCCGAGCGCCGTTCCGGCCGACGTCGTCGACCTCGGCTGGACCCTCGAGGAACTACGCGTCGCCCTCTTCGCGCAGTCGCTCAGTCCCGGTGGCGTGAGCGCCCAGCGAGTCGCCCGCCGGCTCACCGAGTTGGGGGGCTGACGCCACGAACTGGTTCGCGCCCACCTCGAACATGCGCCAACGGTACTGTCGAGTTCCGCCTCGAGGTGGTGCTTCATGCCATCATCTGGCCATGCCGCTGCGACGCAGTCGGGCGACCAAGGGGGAGACGTCATGGCCATCGATTTCACACTCGCACCCGAGCACGAAGAGATCCGCTCGCGGGTACGACACTTCGTCGACGAGACGATCCGGCCGGCCATGGAACCATTCGGCCATCGCGACGAGATGTCCGATGCCGACCGTGGCAACTACATCCGAACCCTGATCGGTCTTCGCAAGCAGGCCGTCGACCAGGGCCTCTGGCTGCCCCACATGCCGAAGGAGTGGGGCGGCATGGGGCTCGGCCACGTCGCCCTGGCCATGGTCCAGGCCGAGGCGGCCAAGGTCCGCGTCGGGCCGTGGGTCCTCAACTGCCAGGCTCCCGACGAAGGCAACATGCACACGCTGGTGCACTGGGCCACGCCGGAACAGAAGGAGAAGTACCTGCGGCCCCTGTGCGACGGTGTCACATCGTCGTGCTTCGCGATGACCGAACCCGAAGTCGCCGGCTCGGACCCGACGCTCATCAAGACCTTCGCGATCCAAGACGGTGACGAGTGGGTCATCAACGGCCACAAGTGGTTCATCTCGGGGGCCAACCGCGCCAAGTTCGCCATCCTCATCGCCCGCACCGAACTCGACGTACCCGAGGGCTCTCGCGGTGCCAACACGGCATTCATCATCGACCTGCCGACCGAGGGCTGGAACAACGTGCGCGAGGTCGAGACCATGCACGGACCGGGCGGCCACAGCGAGATCGTCATCGAAGACCTGCGCGTCCACGATTCGCAGATCCTCGGTGGCCGGGGCAACGGTCATCGACTCGGCCAGTACCGGCTCGGGCCGGCCCGGCTCGCCCACTGCATGCGCTGGATCGCCCAGGCCGAGTCGGCGCTCGACATGATGGTCGACCGCTCGCTCAAGCGGTACAGCCACGGGAGCCTCCTCGCCGAGAAGCAGGGCATCCAATGGCTGATCGCCGACTCGGCGATGGAGCTCTACCAGTGCAAGCTCATGGTGCTCCACGCCGCCTACAAGATCGACCGCGGCGACGACTTCCGAACCGAGGTGTCGATGGCCAAGCACTTCGTCGCGAACAGCCTCAACCGCATCATCGACCGCGCCATCCAGGTTCACGGGGCGCTCGGTTACAGCACCGACACCCCGCTCGCCAACATGATGCAGCACGCCCGGTGGGCGCGCTTCGCCGACGGAGCGGACGAGATCCACCAGATGCGGATCGCCGAGAACACGATCAAGGCCTACACCGACGGCGGTTCGACCCGCACGGCGACGGGCGATCTCCCCATCTGATTCGGGCGGGCTGACCCGTCAGGCGGGAACGACGACGGCGCGACCCTCGAGTTGGCCTGCTGCCATCTGCCGGTATGCGTCGACCGCCGAGTCGAGGTCGAAGCGCCGAACGGCAGGCCGAAGGTGTCCGCTGGCCGCCAGGTCGAGCACCTCGACCAGTTCGGGCCGACTACCCCAGTAGGTGTTCTGCACCGACACTTCAGAGGGTGTGAGGAAGAACCCCACGGCGAGCGATCCACCACCGATGCCGACGATGGTGAGGTCGCCGAGCGGCCGCACCACGGCCGCGGCGAGCGCCAAGGTCGTATCGACGCCGACGAAGTCGAGCACGACATCGGCTCCACGGCCTCCGGTCGCGGTTCGGATCGTCGCTGCGGCCCCGTCGCCGGACACGACCGTCAGGTCGGCTCCCGACTCGCGAGCGAGCACCAAGGCCGACTCGCGGGTGTCGACAGCGATGATCTGCGCCGCGGTCGTGGCGCGAAGGATCTGAACACCCAGGTGACCGAGTCCACCCACGCCGATCACCACGGCCGTGCTACCCGGAGCGAGCTTCGGCCACGAGCGCCTAATGGCGTGGTACGGGGTCAGCCCCGCGTCGGTGAGCGGGGCGGCATCGACCGGATCGAGACCATCGGGCAGCGGCACGAGTTGGCGGGCATCGGGGACCAACAGCAGTTCCGCCATCCCACCATCGAGGCCGAGCCCTCCCCCGCCACCGGGTACGGGCGCCTCGAGGGGCCGTTCGCACAAGGTCTCGACCCCCACTTGACAGCGGGCGCATCGACCGCAACCCCAGGGGCCGTACACCGCCACGGGCTGGCCGACCTCGAGATGGCGCACGCCTGCCCCGAGGGCGTGCACCCAACCCGCGTTCTCGTGCCCCAACGTGAAGGGTGGGCTCCACGGCATGGCACCCGGTTCGAAATCGTGCATGAGGTGCAGGTCGGAGTGGCACGCGCCAGCGCCACCCACCTTCACGACCACCTGACCGGGGCCCGGCACGGGATCGGGCACCTCGACCACCACCGGCTCGGACTTCCATTCCATCAGTCGCAGGGCACGCATCACAGACCTCCTCGTCCACCGAGATGCTTACCCGATACCGGGCCCCCGTCAACGGTCGATGGTCCCAGACGACGCAAGAGCCCGTTCCCAGAGGGAACGGGCTCTCGACCTCGGGTGGAGCTGAGGGGAATTGAACCCCTGACCTCTTCATTGCGAACGAAGCGCTCTGCCAACTGAGCTACAGCCCCGAAGGAGACAGCACTCTAGCCGTCTCGTCGGTCGGTGACACCCTCGCTCACGAGGGGGCCCTCCGCAGGTTCAGGCTGCGGGGTACCAGCGATCGCCGTACGAGGCGCGGTCCTGCTCGTACTGGCGCAACTGCGCCAACCGGTAGCAGTAGCCGCACAGCGACACGAACGCCAGGGCGAAGGAGTACACCATCGCAGGCGACTGCGTGGTCGCGGCGAGGAACAACGTTGCCGCCGTGGCCACGACGAGGACGAACAACACGTTCGTGCGCCGACGGCGAACCATCTCTCGGCGGCTGATCCGGTGCTGATGCGTGCTGCGGCGCGGCTGGGCGCTGCGGTGCTGGTCGACGTCGCGGTGCTGGCGAGCCGACTTGCCCGGCTGGCGACCGGTCGACGCTCGCTGCAGCGGTGACGGTGCGAGCGGTCGCGCCATCGATCGCATCGGCGTCATGTTCCGGGTGGGAACCGCACGCTGGAGGCTGGACAGTTGCCGATGGAAGTCGGTGACCGATGAACCAGGACGGTTCTCGGAGCGCGAACGCAGCATCGGAGGAACGAGCACGGCGGCCCAAGCGGCAGCCACGGCGAGAAGAACGATCGGTGTCATGAGAGTGTTGGTTCGTTCGGTTGTTCGGAGCAGGACGAATGGCCCTGCCGGACGTACATTACGAATCTACTACGTTCGTGACACTATCCGACACATCCGACGTGTCGGGGTCACCGGAGTTCTCAGCGCGGCGATACACCCCGGAACGCCCGCCCGTCTTTTCCCACAGCGCGAGTTCACCGATCTCCATGCCCCGATCGGCCGACTTGCACATGTCGTAGATGGTCAGCGCAGCGACTGCGCAGGCGTGCAGTGCCTCCATCTCGACCCCGGTCCGATCGACGGTGTCGACGTTGGCCTCGATGGCGATGAAGTCATCGCCGATCTCGAAGTTGATGTTGACCGCACCGACCAGGAGGGGGTGACAGAGCGGGATCATGTCGCTGGTCCGCTTCGCCGCCTGGATGCCAGCCACCCGAGCCACGGCGAGCACGTCGCCCTTCTTGACCTCACGGTTGGCGATGGCAGCCGTGGTCGCCGGCTGCATGAACACCTTGCAGCGAGCAGAGGCGCGTCGATGTGTGGGCTCCTTCGGCGTCACATCGACCATGCGAGCTCGCCCCATCGGGTCGAGGTGGGTGAAGGACAAGTCGCTCATGCAGCCCCGATCGTAGTGGTGACGTCAGCCACCGGTCGTAGCGGTGGCGTCAGCCACCGATCTGGCTCATCGACCGACGCGGTCGAACGAAGGTCACCTGGTTGATCTGGTGCCCCGCCCACTTCGTGCCGACGGCGCGCTGGATCTCGGCCGCCAGCTCGTCGTCGGTCGCACCGGAGCGCATCAGCGCCCGGAAGTCGAACTCGGAGGTGGCGAACAGGCAGGTGCGGAACTGGCCGTCAGCCGTCAACCGGACACGATCGCAGTCGTCGCAGAACGGCTTGGTGACCGTCGGGATGACCCCGACGGTGCCCCGCCCGTCGAGATAGCGCCACCGGTCGGCGGGCGCCGCGCCACGTGCCGGCACCTGCTCGAGCGGGAACTCGGCAGCGATCGCGGCGACGATCTCGTCCTGGCTGACGACCTTGTCGGAGATCCAGTGCCCGGTGGCGTCGAGTGGCATGAACTCGATGAACCGAACTTCGACATCGTGGTCACGGCCGAACCGTGCCAGGTCGACGATCTCGTCGTCGTTGACGCCTCGCTCGATGACGGCATTGACCTTGACGGGACGAAAGCCCGCTTCTTTGGCAGCCTCGATGCCGTCGAGCACCCGGACGAGCTCGTCACGCCGGGTGATCTGCAGGAAGCGATCGGCGCGAAGCGTGTCGAGACTGACGTTGACCCGGTCGAGTCCGGCCTCGCGGAGTTCGTGTGCCAACAGCCGGAACGTGGCGCCGTTGGTGGTGAGTGCCAGATCGGGGGCGCGACCGGCGAAGGCCGAGTTCGAGGTGTCGGGCACTCGCAGCCGAGCCAGTTTGGCGACCAAGACCGGAAGGTGGGCACGAACGGTCGGCTCTCCGCCCGTGAGCCGCAGCCCGTCGACTTCGAAGCGTTCGACGAACAGACGCGCCATCCGCTCGATCTCTTCGAAGGTCAGTACCTCGGCCCGAGGGACCCACTGCATCCCTTCCGACGGCATGCAGTACGTGCAGCGGAAGTTGCATCGGTCGGTGACGGAGATCCGCAGGTCCTTGATGGTGCGTCCGAACGGATCGACGAGATCCATGTGGTCATCCTACAGACAGCAGCATGACCGGGACCGACGCGCCCGCCTCGACACCCGAGCCGTCCCCGATGACGGCCAAACCATCGGCCAGTGCCGTCGCGGCCAGTTGATGACTCCCCTGGCCACCCACCGAACGGATGTGGAGGCGACCGTCGCCACCCCACGAGCCCCGCACGCGTGTGTAGTGGGTCTTGCCGTCGGGCCGACGAAGGATCGGCTCGTCCGCCACCGCCATCACCGTCGGCCGCTCGATCGTCGGCCGACCCATCATCTGCAGGAGTGCCGGGCGAGCGAACAGTTCGAAGCTCACCATCGAACTGACAGGGTTTCCCGGCAGGCCGATCACCGGCACCGCACGTTCGGGGGCATCGACCAACATGCCGAACGCGAACGGCTTCGCCGGTTTGATGGCGATCTGCATCCATCGCATGTCGACGATGCGCGACAACACCGCCTTGACGACGTCGAAATCGCCCATGCTCACGCCGCCGCTCGTGATGATCGCGTCGCAGCCCCGAGCCCGCATTCGCAGCGTCGCTTCGAGCGCCGCCTCGTCGTCTCGCACGATGCCACCGTCGATCGCCTCGCACCCGGCCGCTGCGACGAGTCCGAGCAGCATCGTCTTGTTGCTCTCTCGAATCTGTCCCCGCATGAGCGGACCACCGTCGTCGACCAGTTCGTCACCGGTCGACAGCACCACGACCCTCGGACGGCCGTACACCGCCACTCGACGCGCGTTGATGCTCGCCAACACACCCGCCACCACCGGGGTGACGACCGTTCCCGTGGCGAAGACCTCGCTCCCCGAGCGGACATCCTCGCCGACGTTGCGCACGGCATCGCCGGCAGCGACCCCTCGGAGCACTCGAACCCGAGCACCCCCGTCACGCGGATGAGTGTCCTCGACCATGACCGAGGCGTCCGCACCCTCGGGCATGGGTGCACCCGTCATGATCCGCACCGCTTGGCCCGGTCCGACCACACGATCGATCGCCGCCCCGGCTGCCACCTCACCGACCACCTCGAGCTCGACCGGTACCGTGCCCAGGTCGCCGGCGCGGACTGCGTAGCCGTCGACCGCCGAGTTCGCGAACGGCGGGACGTCCTCGGCAGCGATGACCGGCTCGGCGAGAACCAGACCCAGTGCCTCGTCGAGACCGATCACTCGCGCCGGCAGACGAGGGCAACGGTCGAGGACATGACGGCGGGCCTCTGTCTCGTGGATCACACCTCGCACGGTAGCGAATCACCCCGATGCCGTCACTGTGGACGACCTCGACGGCACACTGACCAGGTGAGCAACTACTCGGCCTTCTCGTCCGACGGTCACCGTGCTACGTGGACGGCGATCGACCCGACCGGTCGAAGCGTCGCGACCGAGACCCTGACGATCACCTGGGAGAACGAGGGTTGGACGGCCAACGGGGTCGTCGGCCGCGAGCAGGTGCAGTACGTGATTCGCCTGTCTGCCACGTGGCAGGTGCGCCAGTTCCTCCTGTTCCGCGACCTCGACGAGCCCGACCTCTGGCTGGCGACCGACGGCGGCGGACGGTGGGGCGAGATGAACGGCGCGCATCGGTTGGAACTCGACGGCTGCACCGACCTCGAGATGGCCGTCACACCCTTTTCGGCCTCGCTACCGATTCGCCGTCTCCCGCTCGAGGTGGGGCACACGGCAGAGATCGCCGTCGCCGTCATCGACGTCGACACGCTCGACGTGCAGATGGCGCACCGCCGCTACACACGCCTCGACGTACGACGGTGGTCGGTTGCATCACCCGAGCACCCGTTCGCCGCCGAGTTCGACGTCGACGAGTTCGGTCTGGTCCTCGACCATCCCGCCGGGTTCCGGCGCTCGCTCGCCTGAGCGTTCACCGCGGGGCTGTGTGTCAGCCCTCTGGCGTGCGTGCCAGCAGCGTCTGCAACCACGGGCGCAACTGCGCACCCATCACCCGGTCGGCCAGTGCGATCTCGATGACGGCAGTGAGCCAACCGAACGGGTTGCCCGTGTCGTAGCGAAGCACGTCACGCACCACACCGTGGAACGGTGATCGGGCGGCCTGGGCGCGCAGCGCATCCGTCAACTGGATCTCGCCGCCGGCCCCGGGGACGACCCGGTCGATCTCGTCGAAGACATCGGGCGTGAGGACATACCGACCGATGATGATCAGGTCGCTCGGCGCGTCGGCAGGATCGGGCTTTTCGATCATCGAGCGGATGGCGACGACGCCGTCATCGTCCACCTGCCCGATCGGGTCGATCACCCCGTACCGGCCGACCTCGTCGTGGCGCACTTCCTTCAGGCCCACGACGCTGCCTCCGCTGGTCTCGCACAGCCGGGCCATCTGTCCCAGCAGCTCCGACGAGCCCATGATCTCGTCGGGGAGCAGGACTGCGAACGGCTCGTCACCGACGGCTCGACGCGCGCAGCCGACCGCGTGGCCGAGACCTCGAGGGTCGTCCTGATAGGCGAAGCTCACCTTGACGTCGCGTCCGATCGCATCGAGCCGATCGGCCATCTGCTCTCGGCCCGAGGCGCGGAGCTTGGCCGTGATGTCGGGCTGCGGCGTGAAGTAGGCCTCGACGGCGGGCTTCGAACGACTGGTGACGATCACCATGTGGTCGATCCCCGCGCCCACCGCCTCGTCGATGATCAACTGGAGCGCCGGCGTGTCGATGATGGGCAGCAACTCTTTCGGTACGGCCTTGGTAGCCGGGAGGAAACGGGTGCCGAGACCTGCGGCGGGAACGACAGCGGTGTGCACACGCATGACTCGATCCTACGAACGCTCACCCCACGACGGTGCGCGGCCACGCGCGCACCGATACGATTAGCAGTCGTACTGTCCGACTGCTAAGCCCCAGCGGCGACCGTTTCCCCCGGAGCGACGATGCCCACGTACGTCTACAAGTTCATCGACACCGGCGAGACCATCGAGGTCCAGCAGGCGTTCACCGATCCGTCGCTCACCGAGGCCGTTCACCCGGCCACGGGGGCGACGATGCCGGTGAAGAAGGTCTTCACCCCGGTTGGCGTGACCTTCAAAGGTGGCGGCTTCTACAAGACCGACAGCCGCGGCGGCTCGAGCAGTTCGAGTTCATCGAGTTCGTCGAGCACCGCGAGCAGC
>JBDKIV010000109.1:0-3422 GCA_039796935.1 Actinomycetota bacterium
TCTGATCCCTCGGAGCGAAGCCGGTCCCGCCCGTGGAAACGACCACGCCGGCGAACCCGTGACACAGGTCGACGAGCGATGCGGCGACGACGTCGGCACCATCGGCCGTGACCCGGTGCTCGACCACGTCGAACCCCGCTCTCGACAGTTGCTCGACCAGCGCGCGACCGCTGGCATCGTCACGTGTTCCGTGGACGACTCCGTCGCTGACGGTGAGGACCTTGGCGAGCAGCGGTGTGTCGTCAGTCATGCCGACGACGGTACCGAATCATGACCATCCCGTCGGTGTCGTCGTCGTGGGGAAGGACCCGCCAACCCCGTCCATAGGGGCGCCAACGTCCGACCGGCGCGTCATCGACGATGTCGAAGCCACTCGGCACAGGATGGTCGATCGACTCCTCGGCGGTCACCGTGCACACGCTGTACACGAGCACTCCTCCGGGGCGAACGAGGTCGGCTGCGGAGACGAGCAGGCGTCGTTGCAGACCGGCGAGTTCGACGATGGAGTCCGGCGTGATCCTCCACCGGGCATCGGGCCGTCGGCGCAGCGCACCGAGTCCGCTGCACGGCGCGTCGAGGAGCACCCGGTCGAAGGAGGCGCGCCGGAACGGGGCACTCGTTCCGTCGGCACGCACCACGGCAGCGTCCGAACCGAGACGGGCGACGTTGCCAGCGAGCAGACCGATGCGAGACGGAGACAGGTCGGCCGCCACCACGAACGGGCCGGGTCGTCCGCGTGCTCCTGCGATCGCCGTGGTCTTGCCGCCGGGTGCGGCCGAGATGTCGAGGACCGACTCGCCGTGGACTGCACCGACCGACTCGGCGACCCACTGCGACGAGCGGTCCTGCGTGTACCCGTCATCGCGCATCGTCACCGGAGGCGCCTGATTCATGGCCACCATCGCCACGTCTGCCTCGTCGCCCAGCTCGGCGCCAAGTCGCTGGGCCAGCCAGTCGGGATAGCTCAGCTCGGTGGGGCGGTCCGACCACACCATCGGCGTCGTCGCGACCTTGCGCAGAACGGCGTTGACGAAGCCGCGGACACGCCGCGGGGCCAGAGCAACGGTCTCGCCGACCGCTGCGTGCGGGGCGACCGATGCGCAGGTGAGTTGGTAGGCACCGAGCCGCAACAAGGTCCGCACGGCCGGCTCGGGCTCGCTGAGGACGAACCGGTCGACGACGGCATCACAGGCGCGGCGCATCCGCGTCGTCCCGTAGACCAACTCGGTGACGAAGGCCCGGTCGCGCGTGCTGAGCTTCGTCGAAGACAGCGCAGCGGGCACCACGAGATTCGCGTACGCGCCCTGCTGGTCGATCCGTTCGAGACACGCCAACGCAACCTCTCGCGACGTGCTCACTCGAACGTCTCCCCCGCCGACGGTCTGGCCCCATTGGCGAAGTCGCGCCATGTCATCGGGGCTTTGCCCTCCGGTTGGACGAGGCAGAGACGAAGTCCGCCGACAACCCCTGCAACAGCATCGGTCACAAGGCCACCGGTCGCCGCTGGATCGAGCAGATCGGCGGCCACGACCTTGACGCGTCGACCGCGGAACGTGGTCCAGGCTCCGCCGAGACGGACGACCCGGTGCCGTTCGATCGCCGGTTCGGCCCAATCGAGCCGCAGATCGTCGGCCGTGATCTTGGTGGCGTACGTGGCCTCGCCCGACTGCGGTACCGGCTGACCGAGGCCCTCGGTGAGGGTCGTCACGAGCAACTCGCTGCCACGGTGCACCAGGGCCGCACGCAACGCATCCCCCGTCTCGCCATCGGAGATCGGCACCTCGACCCGCGCGTACACATCGCCGGTGTCGAGACCTTCCGCCACCTGCATGACACAGACGCCCGTGACCTCGTCACCGGCCAACAACGCCCGTTCGACAGGAGCCGCACCCCGCCATCGCGGCAGCAGCGAGAAGTGCAGGTTGACCATCGGTAGCTGCTCGAGCACCCGTGGCGCGATGATCTGCCCGAACGCGACCACCACGGCGAGGTCGGCACCGAGGTCGAGGACGTCGTCGACCCGGTGGAACACCGGAATTCCAAGACGTCCGGCCGCCGCCTTCACCGGACTCGGCGTGACGGATCCACCACGGCCACGACGCTTGTCGATCCGTGTGACGACGGCGGCGACATCGAAGCCTGCCGCCACGAGCGCCTCGAGCGGCGGCACCGCCATCTCAGGGGTACCCAGGTAGACGAGCCGGTGTGGTGTGAAGGACGTCCCTGCGACGGTCACGTCAGTCGGAGTCGGCGGCGGGGCGCCGAGGGTTCGGCGGCGATTCGCCGGTACTCGGCAAGTGCCTCCTTGCGCTGTTCGGGACTCATCCGGTCGAACATGAGCACCCCGTGGAGATGGTCGAGTTCGTGCTGGAACAACCGCCCCTCGAGCTCGTTCGCCTCGATCTCGATGGTGTTGCCGTCGAGGTCGAGACCGCGCATGAGCACCTGATCGGGCCGCAGGATCTCGACGTACAACCCGGGGATGCTGAGGCATCCCTCGTCGTACACGAACTCGCCGCTCGACTCGACGATCTCGGGGTTGATGATCACCAACGGCGTGTCGTCGAGATCCCAGACGAAGATCTGCTTCTGGACTCCGATCTGCGGAGCGGCGAGACCGATACCCGAGTCGCTCCGGTAGAGCGTGTCGAACATGTCGTCGACGAGGCGCGCGATCTTCCCGTCGATGTCGGTCACCGCCGCCGCAGGCGTCTTGAGGACCGGATCACCGAAGGTGCGGATCGAATAGGCCATGCGTGCAAGGCTACCGACCCATGACCCACTACTTCGACGACGACCCGACGGTGGCCTCGGAGCCGGTCGAGGTCGTGTGGGCGCTCCCCGACGGCCAACTGCGACTCACCACCGACCACGGGGTCTTCGGCTACGGCCGGGTTGATGTCGGCACCAAGCTCTTGCTCGTGTCGGCGCCGCCCCCACCGCAGCACGGCAACGTGCTCGACCTCGGATGCGGCACGGGGGCCATCGCGATCACCCTGGCCCGCCGCTCGCCTGACGCGACCATCTGGGCGGTCGACGTCAACCGGAGAGCGAGAGAGCTCTGCACGAGCAACGCGCAGCGGCACGGCATCGACAACATCCGCGTCGTCGCTCCGGGTGAGGTGCCCGACGACATCCGGTTCGACGAGATCTGGAGCAACCCGCCGATCCGAATCGGCAAGGCCGCTCTCCACGAACTCCTGCTCCGATGGATCACTCGACTGGCCCCGGACAAGCAGGCATGGCTGGTCGTGCACAAACATCTCGGCGCCGACTCGCTGCAGCGTTGGCTGACCGAACACGGCTTCCCGACCGATCGGGTGACGACCGGCGCAGGGTTCCGGGTGCTCCGCGTGAAGCACTCGGCCTGAACTGCTCGGCCGCGACAACCACGACCGAAGCGACGATCAGCGGGGTGGGTC
>JBDKIV010000110.1:0-7708 GCA_039796935.1 Actinomycetota bacterium
CGGCGGAGGACCGGGGACCAGACGGTCAGCCACGCCCCATGTTGGGACGCTTGCCATGGTTTGCCTTCGAGCGGCGCAGCCGCGCCTTGCGCTTCTTCGTCTTCTTCGACATAGGTCGGCAATGCTACCGGCCCGACATGCCCGTCACCCCATCTGTCGGGTCGTCGTCCACATCCGCAGGTCGTCCGCCGACATCGTGTTGATGATCCGGTCGATCGGAATGCCGGCATCGGCCGCCATCTCGCAACCGTGGACTTGCCATTCCATCTGCCCGGTCGCATGCGCGTCGCTGTCGATGGCGAACCAGCAGCCGTCGGTCATGGCAGCGGCAAGCAGGTCGGGTGGCGGATCGAGGCGCTCGACCCTGCTGTTGATCTCGACGGCCGTGCCGTACGCGGCACACGCGGCGAACACCCGATCGGCATCGAAGCTCGATCGAGGGCGTTTGTCGATGAGTCGGCCGGTGCAGTGGCCGAGGATGTCGACGTGCGGCGACGCAACGGCGCGAACCATTCGCTCGGTCATCTGCTCGGCCTCCATGCGCAACTTGGAATGCACACTGGCCACGACCACGTCGAGTCGTTCGAGCAGCTCATCGTCGAGATCGAGCGTTCCATCCTCGAGAATGTCGACCTCCATGCCGCTGAGGATCCGGAACGGCGCCACGCGCTCGTTGAGCGCTGCCAGGTCGACCAACTGGGCTTCGAGGCGCCGACGATCCAGCCCGTGGGCCACGGTCAAGCGTGCCGAATGATCGGTGAGCACCATGTACTCGTGCCCCATGTCGACTGCTGTGGCCGCCATGGCCTCGATGGTCGCTCCCCCATCGCTCCACCGACTGTGCAGGTGACAGTCCCCGCGCAGTGCACGTCGATACGGCCGCGCCGCATCCGAAAGGGGCAGCTGCGTCTCCGCCTCGAGTTGTGCAAGGTACTGCGGCACCCCGTCCGGGTCTGCCAGCGCCTCGGTGATCAGACGGGCAGACGCCTCGCCCACCCGCGGCAACTCCTTCAGGGTGCGGGTCGCCGTCCGACGAACGAGCTCGTCGTGCGGCGTCGCACGGACCGTCTCGAGCGCCCCGACGAACGCCTTCACCCGAAAGGTGTCGGCAGACGACCGGTCGAGACAGTGGATCACCCGCTCGAAGGCGGCCACAGGTGTCATGAGCAGACCGTACCCAACCCACAGGTAACCTCCACGCTCTCATGGAACGCTTCGGACTCGTCGGTCTCCCCAACGCGGGCAAGAGCTCGCTCTACAACGCACTCACCGGAGGCGGAGCGCTCGCCGCTCCGTACGCCTTCGCCACGAAGGACCCCAACATCGGTGTCGCCAAGGTGCCCGACGATCGCCTCGATCGCTTGGCAGTCATGTCGAAGACCAAGACGATCGTTCACGCGGCAGTCCAGGTGGTCGACATCGGAGGGTTGGTCGAGGGAGCGAGCAAGGGCGAGGGGTTGGGCAACAAGTTCCTCGCGAACATCCGCGAAGTCGATGCCATCGTGTTCGTCCTTCGAGCATTCGAGGACCACGACGTGCCCGGTCCGTCCGATCCACTCGAGCACCTTCGGGTCGTCGAGATCGAGTTGGCACTCGCCGACCTCGAGACGGTCGAGAAGCGTCTCACCCAGGCGACTCGGCAGGCCAAGCTCGACAAGGGCGCCGCCGCCGAACTCGATGCACTGCAGGCCGCCTACGACGCCCTCAGCGCCGGGACCCCGCTCTACCGAGCCGGTCTGAAGCCGGAGTGGCGCGAGCAGTTGATCCCGTACTTCCTCCTCACCAACAGGTCGGTGCTTGCCGTCGTCAACGTGGGAGAGAACGAACTCGACCGCATCACCGAGATCGAGCAGCGGGTACGTGACGAGTTCACCTCGGCCGGCGACAACGTCGAAGTGATCGGCATGTGCGTGCAACTCGAGGCCGAGGCCGCGACGATCACCGATCCGACCGAACGGGCCGAGATGCTCGAAGGGTTCGGTCTGGGCGAAGGTGCGCTGTTCCGGATGGTTCGCAGTGCCTATCACCTGCTCGGACTCCGCACGTACTTCACGACCGGCGAAAAAGAGACACGAGCCTGGACCTTCTACGCGGGTTCGAGCGCTCCCGAATGCGCCGGGCGGATCCACTCCGATTTCCAGCGAGGGTTCATCAAGGCCGAGGTCATCCACTGGGACGAGTTGCTCGAGATCGGGTCGTGGACCAAGGCGAAAGAGCTGGGCAAGATCCGCATCGAGGGCAAGGAGTACCACCCCGTGGATGGTGACGTCATGGAATTCCGCTTCAACGTCTGACCCCGGGCGGTCTCTCTCCACCCCCCACCCCCAACCAACCCGCCGCCCCACTCGAATGCGTGAGAGTCGGCCCGGCTCTGCCGGGCGCGACCTCACGCATTCGAGTGGGTGGGAGGGGTGGGAGGGGTGGGTGGGTGGGTCACGGCAGAAGGGTCGAGGCGAGGGCCAGATAGATCACGATCGAGAGCAGGTCCTGGATCACGGTCGACAGCGGACCGGCCCCGAATGCCGGATCGGCACCGAACCGATCGATCACCCACGGCAGCGTCAGCGCCACCACGGTCGCGACCCCGCAGCTGCACAGCAGCGCCAACGACACCACCAGTGCCAACTCGGCGTCGCCGAAGACCGCCAGACAGAACGGGAAGAACGCCGCAGCGATCAGTGCCCCGATGAGAGCGCCCGCTGCGAGTTCTTTCACCACGAACCGTCGGATGGCGATGCCCACCGACAACCCACGGACCGCGAGCGTCTCGGTCTGCGTGCCGACGGCATCAGCCATGTACACGATGGCCGGCAGGAAGAAGGCGAGCTGGACCATCTCGACCAGTTGCCCCTCTGCGGAGCTGACCACCCACGCCGACAGCATCGCCCCCAGCAGACCGATCGCCAGCCACGGCAGCCGGTGGAGGAGACGACGGCCGACCCGTTCCTCGACCGACGTTCGCGCTCCTCGGCTGTTCGACAGCAATCCCGACAGACGCAGGATGTCCTCCTCGTGCTCGTTCAGGAGGATCGCCAGCAACGTCGACGGTGGGATGAGTCCGACGAACCGGCCCTGCTCGTCGACGACTGCCGTCGATGTCCCGTTCCGTTCGAGCACCGCCCACGCAGCACGCTCCTGATCGATGTGCCGACCGATCACCGGAGGGTCGACATCCATGATCGAGCCGAGCAGTACATCCTCGTCGGCAGCCATGACACGTTCGATCGCGGCGAGACCGATGAAGCGACGATCCGGCGAGCACACGGCGACGTCGGCGATCGACTCGAACTCGTGACCGATGAGGCGGCGGCGGACATCACCCACGCGCTCGGCCGGACCAGCGACGGGCACCTCGGTCGCAGCGTGACTCCCTGCGGCCTCGAGGTCGACGGGAAGCGGATCGATCACCGGAACGTCAGGGATGTCCATGCGGGCAGTCTTGCCGTTGCGCCACGGCACCGGGCGCGCGGCCCGGCCACGCGGAGGCCCGGCCCGACGTGACGTAGCCTCGGCGGCGATGGAACCGACAGCGATCTTCGAGTTGGCCGACCGGCATGTGAGCGAGTCAGCCGCCCTCGACCCGTGCGCGGCGACGAGCAGAGGCATCCCGGGATACGACCACCTGTTGACGGACTGGTCGCCCGATGGCGCAGCGGCTCGCGCGCAGCACACGCGCTCGACCCTCGAGCAACTCCGCCGTCTCGACCCGACCGGCCCGCACGACCTGCTCGCCAAGGAGGTCATCACCGAACGACTCGAGACATCGCTGGCCCAATACGAGGCCGGAGAATGGCAGTTGGCCCTCCGCGTGCTGGCATCACCGCCCAGCACGATCCGAGGCACGTTCGATCTGATGCCCCGGACCGGGCCGGACGACTGGGAGTTGATCGCCGAGCGTCTCCACGCCGTGCCCGACGCGATCCGGAAACTCCGAGAGACCTTCGACCTCGGGCGTTCGAACGGGGTCGTGGCGGCCCGACGTCAAGCCCTCGCCGTCGCCGATCAGTGCCGCACCTGGGCCGATGCCAGATGGTTCGACTCGCTGCCCGCCGAGGCCTCCACCCGCGACGACCTCGGCGCGGCCCTGCAACAACGCGTGAGCGACGGCGCGGATTCGGCAGGACGCGCGTACGGCGAGTTCGCCGAGTACCTCACGCACGTGTACGCGCCCGATGCGGCCGTCAACGACGCATGCGGCCCCGAGCGCTACGACGCCAGCGTCCGAGCCATGCTCGGCGCAGCGCTCGAGCCACGCGAGATGTACGAGTGGGCATGGAGCGACTTCCACACGCTGCGAGCCGAGATGCGCTCGACATGTGCCGAGATCCTCCCCGGAGCCGGATTCGGCGAGGTCCGCCATCTGCTCGACACCGACCCCGCACGATCGATCGATGGCGTCGAGCACTACCGGGCCTGGTTGCAGGGGCTGACCGACGAGGCGATCGAACGGAGCACCACCCATTTCGACATTCCCGAGCCGATGCGGCGCTGCGAGGCGCTGATCCCACCCGAGGGCTCTGCTGCTGCCCCGTACTACACGTCACCATCGGAGGACTTCAGCCGACCGGGACGCACCTGGTACCCGACTCTCGGGCGCACCCGCTTCCCCATGTGGGGGGACGTCACCACGTGCTACCACGAGTCGGTGCCCGGGCATCACCTGCAACTCGGGTACGCCAAGTTGCAGGCCGACTCGCTGTCACGGCTTCAGCGCAACCTGTTCATCTCCGGTCACGGTGAGGGATGGGCGCTGTATGCAGAGCGGCTCTGCGACGAGTTCGGCTGGTTCGACGATCCGAGCCATCGATTGGGATTTCTCTCCGGTCAGATGCTGCGGAGTGTCCGCGTGATCATCGACATCGGCATGCATCTCGGGTTCGAGATCCCATCGGGGACCACGCTCACCGATGGGACACCGTTCCACGGCGGCGCCGTGTGGACGCCCGCCCTCGCCTACGAGTTCGCGGTCAGCGAGACCGGGCAGGGTGAGACGTTCCTCGCCAGCGAGATCGACCGCTACCTCGGCTGGCCCGCCCAGGCGATCAGTTACAAGATCGGCGAACGCGAGTGGCTCGCCGCTCGCGACGACGCCCGGACGAGACTCGGCCCGCGCTTCGACCTGCGCTCGTTCCACACCGCCGCTCTCGCTCTCGGCCCGGTCGGTCTTGCGCAGTTGCGCCGCGAGGTCGCCCGGTTCGACGGCTGAAGCCACATCACCCGGTGTGGTACGAAGATCGGATGACCTCCGATCTGTCCGACCGAGCTGCCCGACACCTCTGGATGCACTTCACCCGTCTGCCGGGCCATGCCGACGAGGTGCCGGTGGTGGTCCGGGGTGAAGGGTGCTACGTCTACGACCAGTTCGGAAAGCGATACCTCGACGGGCTCTCGGGTCTGTTCACCGTGCAGGTCGGCCACGGCCGGGCGGAGCTGGCGGATGCGGCGGCGGCGCAAGCGAGCCGACTCGCCTACTTCCCGACCTGGGGCTTCGCCCATGAGCCGGCGATCGACCTGGCGACACGTCTGGCGTCGTACGCGCCCGGCGACCTGAACCGCGTCTTCTTCACTCCGACCGGCGGCGACGCCGTCGAGAGCGCCATGAAGTTGGCACGCCAGTACTGGAAGCTGCGCGGGCAGCCGATGCGCACCAAGTTCATGTCCCGATACCTCGCCTACCACGGGACGAGCCTCGGAGCGCTCAGCCTTACGGGCGTACCGGCGATCAAGGCTCCGTTCGAGCCGCTCGTCCCCGGTGCCGTGAAGGTGCAGACCCCGTACCGATACCGGTGCCTCGACTGCGGCGACCGGGAGGCATGCACGCTCCGCTGCGCCGACGACCTGGCCCTGCGCATCGAGATGGAGGGCCCCGAGACCGTTGCAGCCGTGTTCATGGAGCCGCTCCAGAACACCGGAGGCGCCTTTGCCCCACCGGAGGGATACTGGGCGCGGGTCCGCGAGATCTGCGACCACTACGGCGTGCTCCTCGTCAGCGACGAGGTGATCTGCGCGTTCGGCCGGTTGGGTCACATGTTCGGCTCGACGCGCTACGGCTATCAGCCCGATCTGATCACGTTCGCGAAGGGGGTGACATCGGGCTACTCGCCGCTCGGAGGCGTCATCATCAGCGACCGGATCGCCGAAACGTTCACCGATGAGCAGGCGGTCTTCCTGCAGGGCCAGACGTTCGGTGCGCACCCGGTTTCGTGTGCGGTCGCCAACGCCAACCTCGACATCTTCGAGCGCGAGGACCTCTGCGGTCACGTCCGCGCCAACGAGGATGCCTTCTCGGCGGCGCTCCAGTCGCTCCGTGACATCCCGATCGTCGGCGACGTTCGCGGCGAGGGGTACTTCTACGCCATCGAGCTGGTCACCGACCGGGCGACCAAGGGGACCTTCACCGATGACGAGGCAGAGTGGCTCCTGCGCAGGTTCATCTCGCCCCGCCTCTACGAAGCCGGCCTCATCTGTCGGGCCGATGACCGCGGCGAGCCGGTCATCACCCTCAGCCCGCCGCTGACCGCGGGACCGGACGAGTTCGACATCATCGCCTCGACGCTGCGGACCGTGCTCACCAGCGCGAGCGATGCGCTGAGTTCGCGAGCGTGAACTCGGGTCGAGCGAGTTCGACCGCTCGCCCGACTCTGAGGACGACGTCCTCACGCCACCGCTGACCGACGATCTGCAGGCCGATGGGCATCCCCGAGTAGGGATCGGCCGTGTGCACCCCGCACGGGACGCTCATGGCGGGGCAGGGTCCGACGAGGTTGAACAGCGCCGTCATGTCCGCTGCGTGACAGCGGCCGTCGTCGGGGCGTCGGGTCGGTTCGCGATCGGCTTTCGCTGCGGGCAACGGCGGCGTGGCCATGGTCGGGCAGATCAGCGCGTCGCGACCAGCGAGCGCCCGCGCCATTCGCCTCCACACCTCGGAGCGCTCGATCTCCAGCCGTTTCATCTCGGTGGCCGACAATGACCGGCCGAGTTCGACGAGACGGACGACGTCGGGATCGAGCTCGTCTGCGTGCTCGTCCACCAGGTGTCCGTAGTAGCCCGACATGAACACACCCCACAGCCGGAGCCAGAGCAGCTCCTCCTGTTCTCCGAACTGCACATCGACCGGCTCGACGATCGCACCGGCCGTCTCGAGTGCTCGGGCGGTTCCCTCGACAGCGTCGACGATCTCGGGGTGCACCCACCAGCTCCCGAGATCGATGCTGAGGCCGAGCCGCATACCGCGCACGTCGCCCGGGGTCGGGTCGCGCAGATCGAGCGGGGTCGTGAGCGAGAGTGGATCGGATTCGTCGGGTCCCTGCGTGCAGGCCAGGAACAGGCGGGCGTCATCCACCGAACTGGCGAGTGGACCGTGGTGGCTGAGTGAATCGAACAGTCCCGGCAGCACGTCCATCGGGATTCGGCCGATCCCCGGCTTGAGACCCACCACCCCCGACCAGGCGGCGGGGATCCTCACCGAACCCCCCATGTCCGTTCCCTCTGCGAGCGCAACGCATCCCGATGCGACAGCGGCCCCGCTGCCCCCCGACGAGCCACCGGGCGTGAAGCGAGGATTCCACGGGTTCCGGGTCACACCCCACAGCGGGCTGTCCGTCTGCAACGTGTGGGCGAACTCGGGGGATGTGGTGGCGCCGACGATGACCGCCCCAGCTGCTCGCAGCGAACGCACGATGGTTGCGTCACGGTCGGCGACCGTGTC
>JBDKIV010000111.1:0-4533 GCA_039796935.1 Actinomycetota bacterium
CGACGAAGGCGAGAATGATGGCGAGACCCTGCTGCAGATAGCTGAACCGGGCGTGCAGGTCGGCAAGGAGGAAGTAGAGGGCTCGGAGACCGAGGATCGCAAACGCGTTCGAGCTGAACACGATGAACTGCTCGTGGCTCACCGCCAGGACCGCGGGTACCGAGTCGACGGCGAAGAGCACGTCGGTCGCCTCCACGAGGACGAGTACGGCGAACAGCGGCGTGGCGAGTCGCTTTCCGGTGATCCGTGTGAACAGCTTCTGTCCGTCGAGCTGATCGGTCATCGGGATGACCTTGTGGATCAGCTTGAGGATGCGGCTCTGGCTGGGGTCGATCTCGTCGTCACCACTGGTGATCAGCTTGAACGCCGTGTACAGCAGGAACGCCCCGAACAGGTACAGCACCCACTCGAACTGCTCGATCAGCGCGACGCCCGCGAAGATGAAGATCGCTCGAAGCACCAGCGCGCCGAAGATCCCCCAGAACAGGACCCGGTGCTGGTACTTCCCCGGGACCTTGAAGTACGTGAAGATCAGCGCCCACACGAACACGTTGTCGACGCTGAGGCTCTTTTCGATCAGATACCCCGAGATGTACTCGCCGGCAGCGGCGCCGCTGAACGCGAACCAGATGACGAAGGTGAACGCAAGACCGATCGACACCCAGATGACCGACTCGACGGCCGCTTCCTTGGTATGCACGTCGTGTGCTTCACGGTGGAACACCACCAGGTCGACCACCAGCAGCAGCACGATGAAGGCGATGAGCGCGCCCCATGCCCACAGCGGCACGTCGAGTTCGACGAATCGGTCCGATGCAGCGAGCAGGCTCGGCATCAGTCGCGTCCGAACAGGCCGCCAAGCGGCGTCGATGCTCCCGAGTTGGACGTGCCGAGGAAGGAACTGATCCAGCCGAGGAACTCGGTCGGATTACGAGTCTGGGTCCACACGCGCCCCGGACCGGTGAAGTCGAACACCAGGCCCTCACCGCTCTTGAAGGTCTGGACCAGTCCGCCGGTGGCCTGACGGATCGACATCTGGACGGTGTCTTCGTAGGCGACCATGTGGCCCGTGTCGATCGTGACGTGCTGACCGGGCTCGAGGTTCCAGACCTCGAGCGCGCCGTAGCAGGCGAACACGATCTTGCCCTGGCCTTCTGCTCGAAGGATGAAGCCACCCTCGCTGCCGAAGAGGTTCTTGAAGCCGCCCCACTTGGCGTCGGTGTTCACCGTCACCTCGTTGGCCAGCCACGATCCCTTCTGCACGAAGATCGCCCGACCCGGAGTGACGTCGTACATCGTGACGTCACCGGGCAGTCGGGCGGCCACATCGACGAAACCGCCCTGAGCGGGTGCTGTGTAGGTGCTGACGAAGAAGCTCTCGCCACCCAGCGCAGCGCGTTTGAGCGACTTCATGATGCCGCCCTCGGCCTTCGACTGGAGCGTCACACCACCCGACATCGCCATCATGGCGCCGGCCTCGACCCGCACCGGCTCGTTGGGAGCCAACGTCAGACGAGCGACGCCGAAGTCGGGCCCTTGCCGCATCTGCACATCCATGGCACTACCTCCATCTCGAGGGTCGCAGCCCTGCATCACGAGAAGCAGGACCGTACCGGTGCGGGCGTCGCCCGCACCGGTCACTTGGTGTCGCTCTTGGCCTTTCCGGTTCGAGCGCTGATGACGGCCTGCGCAGAGGCGAGACGAGCGATCGGCACTCGGAACGGGCTGCAGCTGACGTAATCGAGGCCCGCCTCGTAGAACAGTGCGATGCTCTCGGGGTCGCCGCCGTGTTCGCCACACACGCCGAGCTTCAGCTCGGGCTTGGTCTGGCGGCCACGCTGGGCGCCGACCTTGACCAACTCGCCCACACCCTCGACGTCGATCGTCTCGAACGGGTTGCGCTTGAGGAGTCCCTGCTCGAGGTACGCGGGCATCATCTTCGACTCGATGTCGTCGCGGCTGAAACCGAACGTCATCTGCGTGAGGTCATTGGTCCCGAAGCTGAAGAAGTCCGACTCCTCGGCGATCTGATCGGCACGCAGCGCAGCGCGTGGCGTCTCGATCATCGTGCCGATCGTGACCTTCGGCTTGCGCTTCATGCCCTTCACCGCAGCGTCGATCTCTTCCTGCACCCAGCCCCGTGCCAGCGCGAGCTCTTCACGCGTGACGGTGAGGGGGATCATCACTTCGACGATCGGGTTCTTGCCCCGTGACCGCAGCGCCGCTGCGGCTGCCATGAGCGCTCGCACCTGCATCGCGTACAGGCCGGGCTTGACCACGCCGAGGCGCACGCCGCGGGTTCCGATCATCGGGTTGTGCTCGGCCCACTCCTCGGCCGCAGCCAGTTCGGCCTTCTCGCGCTTGGTGAGCTTGCTGGTCGCCTGCTTGATGCGCAGTTCCTCGACCGAGGGCAGGAACTCGTGCAGCGGCGGGTCGAGCAGTCGGACCGTGACGGGCAGGCCGTCCATCGCCTCGAGGATCTCTTCGAAGTCGGCCTGCTGCACGCGGCCGAGGTTCTCGAGCGCTGCGGCTTCGGCCTCGGCGGTGCGAGCCAGGATCATCTCGCGAACGACCGGCAACCGATCGGGGGCGAGGAACATGTGCTCGGTGCGGCACAGACCGACACCCTCGGCGCCGAGTTCGCGGGCCTTCGCGGCGTCTTCGCCGGTATCGGCATTGGCGCGGACCCCGAGGTGACCCTTGCGGATCTGGTCGGCCCACTGCAGGATCGTGTGGAACTCGGCCGGCGGCTCTGCTGCGGCCAGCTTCATCTCTCCCACGAGCACCTCGCCGGTGGTCCCGTCGATGCTGATGACGTCGCCCTGCTTGACCGTGACGTTGCCGACCGAGAACGACTTGCCGTCGATGCGGACCGCCTCGGCACCGACCACGGCCGGGGTGCCCCAACCACGCGCCACCACGGCAGCGTGACTGACCAGGCCGCCTCGAGCGGTGAGGATGCCCTGGCTGACCATCATGCCGTGGACGTCTTCGGGACTGGTCTCGTTGCGGACCAGGATGACCTTCTCGCCGCGCTCGTCTGCGTCGACGGCGTCGTCGGCGGTGAAGTACACCTTGCCGACAGCGGCGCCCGGTGACGCAGCCAGGCCCTTGGTGAGCGCCTTGCCCTTGTCGGCGAACTGCGGGTGGAGCACCTGGTCGAGGTGCTCGGCAGCAACACGCATGACGGCTTCTTCACGGGTGATCTTCCACACCGTGTTGCCCGGGCCCTTGGTGCCCTTCGTCATGTCGACCGCCATCCGCAGCGAGGCCGCCCCGGTGCGCTTGCCGACGCGTGTCTGCAGCATCCAGAGCTTGCCCTGGTCGATGGTGAACTCGGTGTCGCACATGTCGCGGTAGTGAGCCTCGAGGCGCGTGAAGATCTCGAGGAGTTCTTTCTTGATCTCGGGGAAGTGCTTGCCCATGTGATCGAGGTCCTCGGTGTTACGGATACCCGCCACCACGTCCTCACCCTGGGCGTTGATCAGGAAGTCTCCGTAGGGCACGTTCTCGCCGGTGGCCGCGTTGCGGGTGAACCCGACACCGGTGCCCGAGTTGTCGTCGCGGTTGCCGAACACCATCGTCTGGACGTTGACCGCCGTGCCGAGGTCGTGGCTGATCTTCTCGCGAACCCGGTAGGCGATCGCCCGGGCACCGTTCCAGCTCTTGAAGACCGCCTCGACTGCGCCACGGAGCTGTTCGCTCGGCTTCTGGGGGAACGGCTCGCCCGTCTCGCGCTGCACGATCGCCAGGTACTTCTGGGCGAGCGAGCGCAGCACGGATGCGGGCAGTTCCGCATCGCTCTTCACCGCGGCCTTGGCCTTGGCCGCCTCGAGCGGGTGCTCGAACAATGCCCCGTCGACGCCGAGGACGATTCGGCCGTACATGGCGATGAAGCGGCGGTACGAGTCGTACGCGAACCGCTCGTCGTTGGTGACGCGAGCGAGGCCCTCGACGCTCTGATCGTTGAGTCCGAGGTTGAGGACGGTGTCCATCATCCCGGGCATCGAGAACTTGGCGCC
The DNA here is from genome assembly GCA_039796935.1 of Actinomycetota bacterium. Lineage (GTDB taxonomy): Bacteria > Actinomycetota > Acidimicrobiia > Acidimicrobiales > Ilumatobacteraceae > VFMC01. The sequence continues at coordinate 4,023 of JBDKIV010000111.1, forward strand.
CGAGCGGACGCTGACGAGCAGCGGGTCGGACGGGTCGCCGAGCTTGCGTCCCATCGCCTTTTCGAGCTTGGCCACGTGCGTCGCGATCTCGGCGTCGAGCGCCGTCGGCCAGCCGCCCTTCATGTAGTCACGGCACGCATCGGTGGAGATGGTGAACCCCGGGGGAACCGGGAGTTTCAGCACACTGGTCATCTCGGCAAGGTTCGCACCCTTACCGCCGAGCAGATCCTTGTACTCCATCGGAGAACGCTTGTGCTTGTGGGAGAAGGCGTAGACGTACGACACGTCGGTCGAGTCTAGGTCGTGCCGTACGCCGACACCGTGTTCGTCCTGCGGACTTGTTCGTTCGAGGCTCGGCCGACGGTCGGCCGAGCCTCGACGCAATCAGGACGGGTACTTCTCGGACGCGCCGTAGCGGTTCGGTCCCCGTGTCCCGTCGGTGGCCGCCCAAACGAGCAGGATGATCGCTCCGACGATCGGGATGAGCGCGAGCAGCAGGAACCATCCCGAC
>JBDKIV010000112.1:0-5495 GCA_039796935.1 Actinomycetota bacterium
CTGACGGGCCACGATCATCCGACGGGCAGCGGTGACCAGTCGGTGCTGGCCGACGGTTGGGTGTCGCTGGTCGCCGCGCTGCCGTTCGGGGCGCCTACGACAGGAACCTGATCGGTGGCTCCGGCCGTTCCGGTGCAGCGACGGCTGACGATTCCCAGCCGAGATAGATCAGGCCGCTCACATGCGTGCCCGGATCCCAACCGCAGAGGTCGGTGACGGCACGCTCTGCGCCCTTCGGGCACGAGCCCCAGTAGGTGGCGAGTCCTGCGGCTGTGGCGGCGAGCAGGAGGTTCTGGATACCCGCAGCGACTGCGTCACGGTTCTCCGCCGACCGCGCGGGCGAGTCGCCCTCGGCGCTGCCGACGATGAGTGTGGCCGGCGTGCGGAGGTACTTGGTGCGCGCCTTGCCGACCTTCTCGGGTGGGTCGCCGTGGCGGTCCATGGCCTCGGCGATCGCGTCGCCGAGACGCTGGCGGGCTTCGTCCTCGACCAGAACGAAGCGCCACGGCCACGTTCGCTTGTGGTTGGGTGCCCATTGCGCCAGCTCGCACAGCCGGCGCACCAGATCGTGATCGACGGCGCGGTCGGCCTGGACGAGCATGCTCGTACGGCGGGCACGGATCAGTCGGTCGAGATCGTCGAGTTCCATGGCGAGATGCGATCAGGCCGCAGCGCCTGCGGTGAACTCGGTGATCAGGTCGACCCACGTCCCCCAGAGTTCGGGCGGGTAGTCGTGGCCCATGCCCTCGATCAGTTCGAACCTGGCACCCGGGATGAGTTCGGCGGTCCGTCGGCCGCCGCTCGCATCGATCAGGGTGTCCTGGTCGCCGTGGATCACGAGGGTGGGCACGGTGACGGTGCGGAGCTGCTCGGCGCGAGAGCCCGATGCCCTGATGGCGAAGAACTGCCGCGCCGTGCCATCCGGGCGGAACGCCCGGTCGAAGGCACGTTCTGCCTCCAGGCGCCAGCGTGCCTCGTCGGCGTACTCGGGGCTTCCCCACACGCGAAGACCGGCGATGGTGCGTTGCACATGGCTCTCGCGATCGGTGGCCGGCGCAGCGGTGAGCAGCGCGAACGCCTCCGGCGACGGTGCCCCGTGGTCCGGCTCTCCGGTCGACGACATCACCGAGGTCATCGACAGCAGGCGATGCGGATGTTCGATGGCCATCGACTGGACGATCATCCCTCCCATCGACACGCCCATCACGTGCGCACGCTCGACGTCGAGCGCGTCGAGCACGGCGATGCCGTCGGCAGCCATGTCGCTCAGCAGGTAGGCCTCGCCTCCGTCGCCCTTCGGCGCGTCGGCGAACGACGACGACAACCCGACGTCACGATTGTCGTAGCGGATCACGAACAGCCCGCGGTCCGCGAACATCGCGCACCACTCGTCGCGAAAATTGATCGACTGGCTCCCGAGCCCGTTCACCATCAGCAGCGCCGGGTCGCCCGGGCGGCCGAAGGTCTCGACGTGGAGTTCGCATTCGCCGTTCCGTGCGACCGGCACGTCACTCGCCCACGAGTTGCTTGCGGAGCTCGCGCTTCAAGAACTTGCCGTTCGCGTTGCGTGGCAACTGCTCGTCGAGGAACCAGATGTATGCCGGGATCTTGTGCTTGGCGATGCTCTGGGCCAGGAAGGAGCGCAGCTCGTCGGCCGACATCGAACTGCCGGGCCGCAGCACGATGGCGACGCCGACCTCCTCGCCGAGACGCTCGTCGGGAACTCCGAACACTGCGGCTTCGGCGATCGCCTCGTGGTGGTAGATGGCGGTCTCGACCTCGCTGCAGTACACGTTCTCGCCGCCGCGGAGCACCATGTCCTTCGCGCGGTCGACGATGTAGACGAAGCCGTCCTCGTCGATGCGGGCGATGTCGCCGGTGTTGAACCAGCCCTCTTGAATGGCGTCGGCGGTGGCCTCGGGCCGGTTGAGGTAGCCCTTGATGACGATCGCCCCTCGGACGCACAGCTGCCCCACCGTGTCGGGCCCGGGCGCGAGGTCATTGCCTTCGTCGTCGACCAGCTTGGCGTCGAGCGTCGGCACGACGGGCCCGCACGAGGATGGCTTGGCCACGTAGAAGCGCGACGAGTTGGCCGTGACGATGCCGTGGGTCTCGGTGAGGCCGTACCCGGTGGACGGCTGGCCCGACTTGAGTGCGCCGGCGATCTTGTTGACCAGGTCGGGCTGCAGCGCAGCACCGCCGCCACCCATGCCGAGCAGGCTCGAGGTGTCGCGGGTCTCCCAGTCGGGGTGGGCGAGCAGCTCGCGGCTCATCGTGGGCACGCCCGAGAAGTTGGTGACCTTCTCGCGCTCGATCAGCTCGAGCGCTCGGCCCGGATCCCACTTGTAGGTCAGCACGACCCGCGCACCGGTGAGCGTGGCGGGGTGCAGCAGGCAGTTGCACGCGGTCACGTGGAACAGCGGGGTCGGGGCCATGAAGACGTTCTGCTCGGGCGGCGTGGCCACCTTGGTCGGCGGCTCGAGGTCGCCTGCGGCGATCGCCTTCGCCTCGGCTGCGTTGATGGCCGTGGTCATGAAGGCGATGTTGAGGATGTTGTGCACCGACCCGCGATGGGTGAGCTGCGCACCCTTCGGGAAGCCCGTGGTGCCCGAGGTGTAGAAGATGGTCGCGTCGTCGTCGGGGTCGATCTCGGCCGTCGGCAGCGTGGCCGGGGCATCGGCGGCCACGACCACGTCGGACCAGCGCGACGAGTTGTCGGGGAGCGGGCGGTCGCTGCGCACCGAGATGATGTGGAGCGGGTTGTTCGCCCGCACCTCGTCGAGCACCTCGAGCACGCGCTCGAGTCGCTCGTCGTCGGCGATGAGCACCTTCGGGGTCGAGTCGTTCAGGCCGTAGGCCATCTCGGTCGGCGTCCACCATGCGTTCATCCCGACGACCGCGGCGCCGACGGCGATCGTCGCCCAGTAGCCGACGACCCACTCGGGGTAGTTGCGCATGGCCAGCGCCACCCGGTCGCCGCTGCCGACGCCGTGGACGTCGCGCAGCACGCCGGCGAGGGCGCGGACCTGCGCGTCGATCTGGCCGTAGGTGTACCGCTCGTCTTCGTAGACGATGTAGTCCTTGTCGGCATGGGCTGCGGTGAGCTCCCAGAGGACCCGCATCGTCGGCGGCGCAGCGGTGAAGACCTTGATCGGGACGCCCCGGACCTCGATCTCGGAGACAGCGAAGGGAGAGCCGGGAGCGGTCAGCTCGTGGCGTGCGGCGAGGTAGTGGTGCATCATCGTCGGCCATCGTGGCATGTCCGGCGTGACGAATGCCACGTGGTGTGCATGTCGCAGGCAGAATCGGTGCCGTGACGCAGCAGTTCCCGACCGGGCTGATCATCGGCCGCTTCAACCCGCCGCACCTCGGGCACAGCTACATGATCGAGTGGGCGGCGAAGCGGTGCGAGAACCTGGTGGTGTTCGTCAACACCCGACTGGGCGAGTTGGTACCGGGAGCACTCCGGGCGCGCTGGCTCGCCGACCTGCATCCCGGGGTGCACGTGGTCCACGTGGCGCACGACCTCGACAACGATTTCGCCGACGAGGGGCTCTGGACGCGCTGGATGGAGTTGCTCCGCTCACGGTGGCCCTACGACGACGGACCGCACGCCGTGTTCTCGAGCGATGTCTACGTGTCCGAACTGGCCGAGCGATTCGGTGCCGAGGCGGTGGTGGTCGACGCCGACCGCGTCGCTGTCCCGATCAGCGCCACCCAGATACGCGAAGCGCCAGCCGATCATCTCGATCGACTGGCGCCAGCGGTTCGGGCCTGGGTCGAGGCGAACCTCGTGCCGGGCAGTGTGCCGGGCTGCGCCCCGGTCAGCGATTCGGCTGGGGGAGCGTGCGCAGGTACGGCTTGACGGTCGTCCAACCCTGAGGGAACAACTGCTTGGCCTCGTCGTCGCTGACGGCGGCGCCGATGATCACGTCGTCGCCGTCGGTCCAGTTGGCGGGGGTGGCCACCTTGAACTTCGACGTGAGCTGGAGGCTGTCGATGACCCGGAGGATCTCGTCGAAGTTGCGGCCCGTCGAGGCGGGGTAGGTGATGGTCAGCTTGACCTTCTTGTCCGGTCCGATGACGAACACCGACCGTACGGTCGCCGTGTCGCTCGCGTTCGGGTGGATCATGTCGTACAGGTCGGCGACGGTGCGATCGGGGTCGCCGATCATCGGGAAGTTGACGGGCGTTCCCTGGGTCTCGGCGATGTCGTCCTCCCAGGTGAGGTGGCTCTCGACCGGGTCGACCGAAAGGCCGATCACCTTCACGTTGCGCTTGTCGAACTCGGGCTTGATCCTGGCCACGTAGCCGAGTTCGGTCGTGCACACGGGCGTGAAGTCCTTGGGATGGCTGAACAGCACGCCCCACGAGTCGCCGAGCCACTCGTGGAAGTGGATCTCGCCCTGGGTGGTCGGTGCGGTGAAGTCGGGTGCGGTGTCGCCGAGACGAACGGTCATGGGTTGCTCCTTGGTGACGAACGGGTGGATGGGTGCAGGATATCAATCCCGACCGAAATGATCGACTTTTGCTACCATTCGGTGGTGAGCATCAACGTCCCCGTCGAACAGTTGGCCGATCACTTGCACCAGTTCCCGTGGGCGTACCTCGCCACCGTCACCGATGTCGGCACGACGCACGTGCTGGCGATCCCCACCAGCTTCGTCGACGGCGCGTTCGAGGTGCCGGCCGGTCGAAGCACGAGGACGAACATCGCCGCCAGACCGCACGTGACGATGATCTTCCCGCCGGCTCGTGGCACCGAGTACAGCCTGATCGTCGACGGGCGTGCCGAGGTGTGCGACGAGAGCGTTCGCGTCGTCCCGACGGGCGCGGTGCTGCACCGCCCGGCGCTGTCGGGTCACTGCTCGTAGCGTTCGACGACCACCACCGGTCGCTCGATCGCCTCGTCGGGGTCGCGGCCGACCCGCTGCCGGGCCCGCCGTTGGCGCAGCAGGTCCCAGCACTGGTCGAGGGTCGCTTCGATCTGACGCAGCCGGACCCGCTCGTCATGGGTGCGTCGATGGAGCGCCGATCGTTCGATGGCGTGCTCTTCGTCGAGGAGCCGAGAGATCCGTCCGATGACGTCGACATCGTCCATGGCCGGGCGTACCCGCCATGGGGCCGACTCAACCGCGCAGGTCGATCCCGAACTTGTCGGCGAAGTCGGCGTAGTAGTCGTCGTCGTCGACGTGGGTCCCCATGCGAACCCAGTCGGCGTCGCTCATCGCCGCCCTGCCGTCGATGAGGGCCTCGGCGCCCCAGCTGACCGCGTAGCGAAGGCTCGGCGTGTCGGTCGTGACGGCATGGTGGATGACGGCACCCACCTCGAACGGGTCGGTCGCCTGACTGATCCCCACCGCGTACATCTGGAACATGCGCCGGTAGGCAGCGTCGTAGGCGCCGGTGCGGTGGGGCGTGTCGATGTTCTTGGCGAAGATCGCGGTCTTGGTGATGCCCGGTTCGACGATGGCGACGCGAATGCCGAACGGGGC
>JBDKIV010000113.1:0-19446 GCA_039796935.1 Actinomycetota bacterium
TGACCTTCCGATTATGAGCCGGATGCTCTGACCAACTGAGCTACGCCGCCAGGGCTGTGCCGGACATCCCGGGCCGGGTGGACCGGGGTGACCTGTGGTCGAGCCCTCTGTCGGAGTCGAACCGACGACCTACGCCTTACCATGGCGTTGCTCTACCTACTGAGCTAAGAGGGCCTCCGCCCGCGGTTGTGCCCCGCGGACCAGCGGGCAAGCATAGCGGCGAGTCGACTCGCGCGGCCACGCCAATTTCGCCGTCGTCCGGGCGCTACCCTCGCCCACCGTGGCCGAGCCGTCCCTCGTCTCTCTCCGACCCGCGCGGCGTTCCGACGCCGAGGCGATCCGACAGATCTACAACCACGAGGTCGTCAACACCACCGCGACGTTCGATCTCGTCCCTCGTTCGCTCGACGATCAAGAACGGTGGCTCTCGGATCGATCGGGAGCGTTCTCGGCGCTCGTCGCCGTCGAACACCTGGGCGCGCCCGACGAGGTCGTCGTCGGCTTCGCGTCACTGTCGCCCTACAAGGAGCGGGCCGCCTACCGCACGAGCGTCGAGGATTCGGTCTATGTCCGCCGCGACCGCGCCGGGCTCGGGATCGGCCGGATGCTGCTGACCGAACTGCTCGAGCAGGCCGAACTCAACGGCTTTCACAGCGTGTTCGCCCGGATCGAGGCGTCTGGCGCCGCATCACTCGCGCTGCACGAGCGCTGTGGGTTCCGGTTGGTCGGCATCGAGCGCGAGACCGGTCGCAAGTTCAACCGGTGGCTCGACGTCGCCCTGATGCAGTGCCTGCTGCACGAGCGGACCCTGCCCGCACCGCGCTGACGTCGGGTTCACGAGCCGAGACCGAGCGCCTCTGCCTCACCGGCCAGCGCGAGCCACGCCTCTTCGGCACCGGCGACCGCCGCCTGAGCAGCCGCGAGTTCCTCACCCAGCCGGGCCAGCTCACGATGGTCGCCGGCCGAACCCATCCGGGTCGACAACCGTTCGAGTCGTTCCGTGGCCGCCTCGAGATCGCGCTCGGCCTGACCGAGCTGGCGACGCACCGTCGACGGGCTCCGGCCCGACACCCCCGGCCGCTTCGAGGCCTGAGCCGCAGGCGCGGTGTTCGCGGTGTTCGCCGCCTTCGGCATCGCCGCCGCCGCTCGTGTCCCGGGTGATGTCGTCACGGCCGATCGACGTTCGGCGAGCCAGGCCGCCACACCGCCGCGGACCTCTCGAACGGTTCCGGTGCCGTCGAGCGCGAACAGCACGTCGACGGTCCGGTCGAGGAACGCTCGGTCGTGGCTCACGACGACGACGATCCCCGACCAGTCGTCGAGCAGGTCCTCGAGCGCCCGCAGCGTGTCGAGATCGAGATCGTTGGTCGGCTCGTCGAGCAGCAGCACATTCGGCTGCTCGACCAGTGTGAGGAGCAGTTGGAGGCGGCGGCGCTCACCGCCGCTCAGGGTCCCGATCGGGGCGAACTGTGCATCGCCGTCGAACCAGAATCGTCGCATCAGCGACACATCGGCCAACGAGGGCTCGCCCTTGTCGCCGGCGACGGCCTCACGCACACGCTGGGTCAGATCGAGATCCCGCCCGAGCTGGTCGTAGTAGCCGACCTTCACCGTGGCGCCACGAACGATCTCGCCGTCGTCGGGCCGGAGCCGACCTGCGATCAGGTCGAGCAGCGTCGACTTGCCTGCACCGTTGGCACCGACGATCCCGATCCGGTCACCCGGTTCGAGCGACATGTCGAGGTCGCGCAGCACCGGTGCCGCCCCCGGCCACGCGAAGGAGAGCCCGTGCGCCTCGATGCCTTTCGACCCGAGCCGCTGCGAACCCATGGCCAGCGTGAGGTCACCGGCGCGAGCCGGGGCATCGGGCCTCGCCTCGACGAGCGCCGTGGCCGAGGCGATCCGGGCCTTCGGCTTGCTCGTACGCGCCGGTGCTCCGCGCCGCAGCCACGCCAGCTCGGTTCGAGCGAGATTCCGCCGCGTCTGCTCGTTGGCCTCGGCACGCTCCTCGCGCTCTGCCCGGCCTGCCAGATACGCGGCATAGCCGGATCCGGCATGGATGCCGGTGGGGACATGGAGATAGCCGTGTCCGCGGTCGATCTCGAGGACCCGGGTGGTCACCCGGTCGAGCACGTGTCGATCGTGCGTGACCATCACCAGCCCGCCCCGATAGGCGGCGAGCCACTCCTCGAGGAAGGTCACCGCGTCGAGGTCGAGATGGTTGGTGGGCTCGTCGAGGATCAGCGCTTCGTGCTCACCGGCCATGAGCCTGGCAAGTGCCGTGCGCTTGGCCTGCCCACCTGACAGGGCAGTCGTCGAAGCATCGAGCATCGAGCCCATCCCCAGCCGGTCGAGCATCGCCTCGCCCTGCCATCCGTGACCGACCGCATCGCGCACCGTCCCCTCGGGCAGGTCGGGCTGCTGGCCGAGTACGCCCACACGGACTCCGCGGCCCCACCGGACGACCCCGCCGCCACCGGGCTCGAGGTCACGTGCCAGCATGCGCAGCAGCGTCGACTTGCCGCACCCGTTGATCCCGACGACGCCCAGGCGGTCACCGTCGCTGATGGTGACCGAGATGCCGGCGAACAGCGGCCGGTTGGGTCGAGTGGCCGTGAGGCCGGAGGCGTCGATGAGGATCATGTGTCGTGGAGGATGCCTGCGAAGCGGCGGAAAACCAGCATCGCCAGGCCCCGGACGGAGCCTGGCGATGCATCGTGGTGGGCCGGGAAGGATTCGAACCTCCGTAGGCTGTGCCGGCAGATTTACAGTCTGCTCCCTTTGGCCGCTCGGGCACCGACCCAACTGACGCCCAGACACTACCGTTCGGGACCGGGCGCGGCCAACGCGCTGCGACGGGCCTACGATGGCGGCATGCCCAGTTTCGACGTCGTCTCCGAAGTGGACCGCCAGGAAGTGCGCAACGCGGTCGATCAGGCCCAGCGCGAGATCGCCAACCGGTTCGACTTCAAGAACACGAACTCATCGATCGAGCAGAACGATCTCGTCATCACACTGCGAACCGTCAGCGAGGACCGTCTGGCTGCGCTGCGCATCGTCTTGGAGGAGAAGCTCGTCAAGCGAGGGGTCTCGCTGAAGGGTGTCGACTACGGCAACGTCGACGAGGCCACCCAGAACACCGTTCGTCAGGTGGTCACCATCAAGGTCGGCATCTCGAGCGACAAAGCCCGCGAGATCAACCGGACGATCAAGGACAAAGGGCCGAAGGGCGTCAGTAGCCAGACCCAGGGCGACTCGGTGCGCGTGACCGGCAAGAAGCGCGACGACCTCCAGGCCGTGATCACACTGCTGAAGGGCGCCGATCTCGAGATCCCGCTGCAGTTCGAGAACTTCCGCGACTGACACGCCGTCGGGCGCCACAGCCTCCGTCAGTCGTGGGGCGCCTCGGCTGCTCGCCGCTGCAGCTCGTTCACGACGTTGGCATCGGCAAGCGTCGTGGTGTCGCCGAGATTGCGTCCCTCGGCGACGTCTCGAAGCAGCCGCCGCATGATCTTGCCGCTCCGGGTCTTCGGCAGGTCGGGCGTGAAGTAGATCTGCTTCGGCTTGGCGATCGCACCGATCTCGTTGCCGACGAAGGTCCGCAGATCCTGCTCGTCGACCTCGGCGCCGCCGCGCAGCGTCACGTAGGCGATGATCGCCTGGCCCGTCGTCGGATCGTTGGCACCGACCACCGCTGCCTCGGCGACCGCCGGGTGCGCGACGAGAGCCGATTCGACCTCGGTGGTCGAGATGCGGTGGCCCGACACGTTCATCACGTCGTCGACACGGCCGAGGAGCCACAGGTATCCGTCGTCGTCGAGCTTGGCCCCGTCGCCGGCGAAGTAGGAGCCGTCGAAGCGGCTCCAGTACGTCTCGCGGTAGCGATCAGGGTCACCCCAGATGCCTCGCAACATGCTCGGCCACGGTCGGGTGAGGGTGAGGTAGCCACCGCCCTGCTCGACCTCGACACCGCCTTCGTCGACCACCGCAGCACCGATACCCGGAAGCGGGAACGTGGCCGAACCGGGCTTGGTGGTGGTGGCACCGGGCAGCGGGCTGATCATGATCGCGCCCGTCTCGGTCTGCCACCAGGTGTCGACGATCGGGCACCGGGACCCGCCGATGTGCTCGTGGTACCACATCCACGCCTCGGGGTTGATCGGCTCGCCGACGCTGCCGAGCACTCGCAGCGACGACAGATCGTGCTTGGCGGGCTCGTCCACCCCCCACTTCATGAAGGTCCTGATCGCCGTGGGCGCCGTGTAGAACTTCGTCACCCGGTACTTGGCGACGATCTCCCAGAAGCGGTCGTTGCCCGGAAAGTTGGGCACTCCCTCGTACATCACCTGCGTCGCCCCGTTGGCGAGGGGCCCGTAGACGATGTACGAGTGCCCCGTCACCCAACCGACGTCGGCGGTGCACCAGTACACGTCGTCGTCGTGCAGGTCGAACACGTACTTGTGGGTGAAGGCCACCTGGGTGAGGTAGCCGCCCGACGTGTGCATGATCCCCTTCGGCTTCCCGGTGGTCCCCGACGTGTACAGCAGGTACAGCAGTTGCTCGGCGTCCATCGGCTCGGCCGGGCAGACCGGGTCGGCCGAGGCCATCAGATCGTGGTACCAGTGGTCTCGCCCGTCGACCATGTCGACGTCGTTACCACCACGACGCACCACGACCACACCGGTGATCGACGGCGTGTCGGCCAACGCCTCGTCGGCCACCGGTTTGAGCGCGAAGACGTCTCCTCGTCGGTAGCCGCCGTCCGCGGTGATGAGGACCTTCGCCTCGGCGTCGTTGATGCGGTCGCGCAGCGAGTTCGCGGAGAACCCTCCGAACACCACGCTGTGAGCCGCCCCGATCCGTGCGCACGCAAGCATGGACACGACCGCTTCGGGGATCATCGGCAGATAGATGTTCACCCGGTCGCCGCGCTCGACCCCGAGACCTTTCAGCACGTTCGCGAACCGCTGCACCTCGTCGAAGAGATCGCCGTAGGTGATGGTGCGCGAATCGCCGGGCTCACCCTCCCAGTGGAGCGCCACCCGGTCGCCTCGCCCGGCGATGACATGGCGGTCGACGCAGTTGTAGCTCACGTTGAGGCGACCGCCGACGAACCACTTGGCGAACGGCGGGTTCCACTCGCAGATCGTGTGCCACTCGGTGTCCCAGTCGAGCAACTCGGCTGCCTGGCGAGCCCAGAAACCCTCGTCATCGGTGGCGGCCTCGTCGTACAGGAAGGTTCCGGTGACGAGCGCCTGCTGCTTGAACGCCTCCGACGGTGGGAACCGTCGGTTCTCCCAGCCCAGTGCATCGATGGCATGTGCGTCACTCATGTGGGAACCCCCGTCGTCGCGACCTCTCGGTTCAGCGGGACCGACCGTAGCAAAGCGCTGGCGCGGATCAGATCTCGACCTGCGAGCCGACCTCGAACACCTTGTCGGCGGGCAGGCTGAAGAACCGACTGGCGCTGTCGGCCCCGCGGTTGAGCATGACGAACAGGTGCTCGGCGGCCGGGTGCATGCCCGGCGCCTTGCCGGCCACGATCGATTCGCGCCCGATGAAGTAGGTGACGTCGGCTGGGTCGAACTCGATGCCGCGCATGTGGATGTTCGACAGTGCGGCCGGGACATCGGGCTCTTCCATGAACCCGAAGCTGAGCAGCACCTGGAACACGCCCGGCTCGACCTTGGTGACCTGGCACCGATCCTCTGCCTCGACGCGCGGGACCTCGGCGGTGTCGACCGACACGATCAGCGTGGTGCGATGGAGCACCTTGTTGTGACGAAGGTTGTTGACGAGCGCCGGTGGCGCCTTGCCGAGGTCCTTGAACATGAACACGGCAGTGCCCGACACCCGCTTGATGTCGGCCGCCTCGTCGAGGACCTCGGCGATCGGCCGCTCCCCGCGATGGATCCGCTCGGCGACGAGTTGTCGCCCTCGGCGCCAGGTCTGCATCTGGACCATCAGGATCAGCCCGACGGCGAGCGCGAACCACCCGCCCTTCGGGATCTTGACCAGGTTCGCCCCGAGGAACCCGGACTCGATGACCAGCAGCGGAACGCACACGAGGAACGCCCGCCATCGCGGCCACATCCACCGGTCGACCAGCACCTTGAAGAAGATCAGCGTCGTGATCGCCATGGTCATCGTGACCGCGATGCCGTACGCCGCAGCGAGGTGCTCGGACGAACGGAACCCGATGACGAGACCGATGCAGGCGATCATCAGGGTCCAGTTGACCAGCGGGACGTAGATCTGTCCGGCCTGTTTCTGCGAGGTGTGGCGGATGGCGATGCGCGGCAGGTAGTCGAGTTGGACCGCCTGCGCGGTCAGCGAGAACACGCCCGAGATGAGCGCCTGCGACGCGATGACCGTCGCCATGGTGGCGAGGATGACGAGCGGGAGCTTCAGCGCCTCGGGCGCCATGAGGAAGAAGAACCGCTTCTCGACGACCTCCGGGTTGGACAGCAGGAAGGCACCCTGGCCCCAGTAGTTGAGCAGCAGCGACGGCAACACCATCCCGTACCAGCCGATCGCGATCGGCCGCCGGCCGAAGTGGCCCATGTCGGCGTACAGCGCCTCACCACCGGTGACGACGAGGAAGATCGAACCGAGCGACAGGAACGCCTTCAGGCCCTCGTGGCGGAAGTAGTCGACGAGGTACACGGGATTGATCGAGCTGATGATCTCGGGAGCGTCGGCGATCTTCGACAACCCGAGAACTGCGAGCGTGGCGAACCAGATCATCATGATCGGGCCGAACACGCGCCCGACGGCACCGGTGCCTCTTCGCTGCACGACGAACAGCATCACCAAGATGACGATGGCGATCGGGATGACCCACGAGGTCAACGAGGTCGAGACCTCCTCGAGGCCCTCGACGGCGCTGAGCACCGAGATGGCGGGCGTGATCACGCCGTCGCCGTAGAGCAGAGCTGTACCGAAGATGCCCAACGACACCAGGATCCCGGCCTTCGCGACCAGCGGCCCGCGTTTGCGCATCACCAACGCAGTGAGCGCGAGGATGCCGCCCTCGCCCCGGTTGTCGGCCCGCATGACGAGTGCCAGGTACTTGACCGAGATGATGATCAGCAGTGACCAGAAGGTGAGCGAGCAGATGCCGTAGACGTTGATCCTGTCGGCCACCATCTCGTGGCCGGACCCGTTGAACGTCTCGCGCATGGCATAGAGCGGGCTGGTACCGATGTCGCCGTACACGACCCCGAGTGCTCCGAGCGCCAGTACTGCAGTGGCGGTCTTTCCATGGGGCGCTCCGTGGTGACCGGCGATCTCCGAGTCCGCCTCACCGGGGGTGTCGACGATCGACTCGTCGGGTTCGTCGGACGGCTTCGAGAGCGCTACCGATTCGGGGCCAGCAGTCTTGTCCGATGCCACAGGATGGTCACGCTAGTTCCCCGTCGGCCGATGCACACCGGTATTCGAGGACGAGGAATCCGCCCAGACCAGCCGGGTCGAGCAGTGCATCGGCCTCGCGGACACGGCTACGCATCCGCAGTGCAGCGAGATCGGGGCGAGCGGCAGCAGCCTCCCAGGCAGTTCGACCCTCATCGACCAGGTCGTCGATCCCCCACAACTGCAGGAACTGCTGCTGCGTTCGAATCGTGTCGGGAACGGGTAGCTGGTCGAGAGCGACCTGGGTGGTCACGTCCTGCCCACCGACGTCGGCCAGGTAGTGACGTCCCCGCTCGTGGCCTCGGTACGTCCGCAGCCAGGAGCGCCAGGGCATCGCCGCAAGTTCGGCGGTCGTCGCGGTCACGTAGTCGATGACGAGCAACGTACCTGCGTCGATCCGTGCCAAGGTCTCGCTCACCCAGCGGTGCGCTGCTTCGTGCCATGGGACTCGGGCGCCGTGCGGTGCCGTCGCCGGAAGCCAGGCGGGCACCGACTCGAGCGGTACGAGCACCTCGACCAGGCGGTCACCGTGGTGCGCAACATGCGCTTCGCGCCACCCACCGTCGAACACGAGCAGACGGAACGGCAGGTTGTCGAGCAACTCGTTCGCGACGACCACACCGACGAAGGAGTCCGTCGGCATCGTCGGCAGCGACTCGACCCCGTCGGGATGGGAGCCTCGCTGCTCGGCCGAGATCTCGACGGCGAGGTATCGATACGGGGACGCCGCCCGCGACCGCCACTCGGCGGTGACGGCGCGACCGAGCGTGCCGGGCCCGGCCCCGGCATCGATCACCACGAAGTCGTCGGGGCAGCCGAGTCTGCGGAACTCGGCGTCGATCCATCGGCTCAGCACCGTCCCGAACAGGGGACCGACCTCTGGTGAGGTGATGAAGTCACCACGCCGCCCGGCGCGTCCCCCCGACGAGTAGAAGCCTTCTCGTCCGTACAACGCACATTCGACGAATCGGTCGAATCGGATCGCCCCGCCCGACTCGGCGATCGCCGCTGCGACCTCGTCAGCGGCCGAGGGCACCGGTGAGATCGGTCAGGTCGCCGAATCGGCCGACGAGGTTGGGCAGCACGCCGAAGACGATGGTCGTGCCGACCGTGATGACCAGGGCCGCCTGCAGCGCCGCCGGCGTCTTGATGGGCGTGGTGTCGCCATCGGGCACCGGGTTCATCCAGATCTCGCGCATGACCGTGATGTAGTAGGCGGCAGCGATCACGGTGTTGATCGCACCGATGATGGCGATGGTGTACCCCCATCCGGTGCCGGCGTCGAGGACCGCCTTGAACGCACCGAACTTCGCGAACCATCCGCCGAGCGGCGGGATCCCGGCGAGCGATGCGAGGAAGATCGTCATCAGGACACCCAGCCCGGGCGCGTAGCTGAACAGTCCGCCATAGCTCGAGATCTCGCCGCTGCGAGTCTTGCGGGCCACGGCCATGACCACCGCGAATGCGCCGAGGTTGGTCGCTGCGTAGACGAGGAGGTAGACGACCACGGCCTGCAACGACGACTCGGAGTGGCCGGCCACCGCGAGCGGCATGAGGATGAAACCGCCCTGACTGATGCTCGAATAGGCGAGCATTCGCACGATGTTGGTCTGTCGCAGGGCGAGCAGGTTGCCGATCGTCATCGAGGCGGCGGCCAGCACCCAGATGAACGGCTCGTAGACACCGTCGGCCTGAGGGAAGGCGACGAAGATGAGCGTCAGGAGCGCCACGAACCCGGCTGCTTTCGACGCCACCGACAAGAACGCCGTGATGGGGGTCGGCGCACCCTCGTAGACGTCGGGAGCCCACTGGTGGAACGGCACGGCGCTGACCTTGAAGGCGAAGCCCACCACCACGAAGACGATCGCGAGAACCTCGACGCCGACGAAATCGCCCGAGGCGGACACGGATCGACCGATCTCGGACAGCATCGTGGAGCCCGTGACGCCGTAGAGCAGGCTCATGCCGTACAGCATGATCGCGCTCGCGAAGACACCGAGCAGGTAGTACTTCACACCCGATTCGTTGCTCTTCGAGCTGCGCTTGTTCCACGCCGCCAACATGTAGGCGGGGATCGACAAGAACTCGAGTGCCACGAAGATGCTGATGAGGTCCCGGGACGACGCCATCATCACCATGCCGAGGACGCTCGTGAGGAGCAGGACGTAGTACTCGCCCTGGTGGTACCGACCTTCGCCGATCTCGTCGGTGCTCATCAACACCACGACGTAGCCGGCGAGCAGGAAGAGCGCCTTGAGCGTGAGGGCGAACTCGTCGACCACGTACCGCCCGTCGAGCAGCGAGCCGCCGAGGGCGTTACGGACGTCGTCACCGATGACAGCGAGCGTGACCACCGGGACGAACGCAACGAGCAGCACGAAACCCGACACGGTTGCGGTGATCCACCGCTGACGCTCCTCGACGAACAAGTCGATGAGGAGGACCGCGCAGATCCCCGCAGCCAGGATGATCTCGGGCGCGAGTGCGTGGTAGTCGACCACGGGCGCGACGAAGTCACCCGCCGCAGCGAGGAGCGAGGCGATCACGGGTTGAACACCTTGACGAGTTGGGTGACGGCCGGGTCCATCACCTTGAACATGAGTTGCGGGTACACACCGAACACGACGATCGCGATGAGCAGCGGCGTCCAGGCGATCCACTCGTAGACGTTGACGTCATGGATGTCGCTGTGGTGCTCGTCGTTGCCGGCCGCACCGACGCTGTGGGCGTGGGCCGACGAGAACTCCGGGTTCACGTTGCCGAACGCCGTGCGCTGGTACAGCCACAGCAGGTACGCGGCGGCGAGCACGGTACCGAGCGCAGCGATCACCATGAGCGTGCGGAACAGCGGCTCGCTCAGTTGCGGCGCCGGGTCGTAGGCGCTCAGGATGGCGGGGAACTCACCCCAGAAGCCGGCCAGACCGGGCAGGCCGAGGGAAGCCATCGCACAGAACCCGAGGATCCAGCCGAGCTTGGGCATCTGGTGCAGCAACCCGCTGAGCCGCTTGATCTCGAGCGTGTGGTAGCGCTCCTTGATCGACCCGGCGCAGAAGAACAGCATGCCGGTGATCAGGCCGTGGGCGACCATGCCGAACAGCGCTGCGTTGATGCCGATCGGGGTGAGGGTCGAGATGCCCAGCATGACGAAGCCCATGTGGGCGACCGAACTGAAGGCGATCAGACGCTTCATGTCGGTCTGGGCGAGACACCCGAGTGCCCCGTAGATGATCCCGATGACCGCGAGCACGCCGATCACCGGCGCCCAGTGGACCGCTGCCTGCGGGAGGACCGGGATGGCGATACGGACGAAACCGTAGGTCCCGAGCTTCAGCAGGATCGCCGCCAGGATGACCGAACCCTGCGTGGGCGCCTGGGTGTGGGCGTCGGGCAGCCAGGTGTGGAACGGGAACATCGGCACCTTGACGGCGAAACCGATGAACATGCCGCCGAAGATCCACAGCGCGACGTCTTTGTCGATGAACTTGCCGGCCTCGACGAGGTACGGGATCGAGAAGCTCTGGGCGCCGGTCTTGTAGAAGACGGCCAGGAACGCGACCAGCATGAGCGCCGATCCGAACATCGTGTACAGGAAGAACTTGAGCGACGCGTACTGGCGGTTCTCGCCGCCCCACACGCCGATCATGAAGTACATCGGCAGGAGGACGACCTCGAAGAAGACGAAGAAGAGGATGAGGTCCTGTGCGATGAACGTGCCGGCCATGCCGGTCTGCAGCACGAGCATCAGGATGAGGAACGCCTTTGGATTGCCCGGCGACGGGATGTGGTCCCACGAGTAGATCATCACGAGGACCGTGATGACCATCGAGAGGAAGTACAGCGGCAGGCTGATGCCGTCGAGACCGATCGTGTATCCGCTGCGGATGATGCTGATCCACTCGGTGTCGGCGTGGAACTGCAGCGCCGCTGCCCGGTCGTAGTCGAACTGGGTGAGCGTGTAGACGCCGACCGCCAGCGTGGCGAGTGCCGTGACGAGCGCCACCTGCTTGTGCAGCAGTTCCTCGCGCTTCGGGATGAGGAGCATCACCAGCACGCCTGCCAACGGCAGGAATGTGCCGAGGCTCAGCAGCCAGTTCTGATCGCTGATGACTTCCATGGTGTTCGCCGTCCCTTAGCTGTTGACGAGTACGAGTACGAGCGCGGCGACTGCTGCGGCACCGAACAGCAACGCTCCGTACTGATTGACCTTGCCTGACTGGAGGGGGCGCAGCGCGCCACCTGTTCCGCGGGCGGCGGTGCCGCTGGTGTTCACCGTTCCGTCGACCAGACGCTGGTCGATGTTGCGGTACACCCAGAGGCCCGACTGCCTGCCGCCCTTGCCGACGCCGTTGACGACGCCGTCGAGAATGTGCTGGTTGACCCAGTAGGCGGCGCTCGAGATCGGGTACGCCACGGCACGCACGATCACCTTTTCGTACAGGTGGTCGAGGTAGTACCGATTGGCGAGGAACTGATAGCCGGCTCGTGCCGGACCGGACCGCTGCGTCAGCCCCTTCAGCGCGAAGTTGCGATCGCCGTAGAGGCCGCGGCTGATGGCGAGGCTGACGATGAACCCGAGCGCGACCAGCACGATCGACGGCATCGCCTTGCCCCAGGTGAACACTGCGTGGTCGATCGCCGGCGCGTAGTCGCTCGCCCTCGGCTCGACCCACTCGAGGAACTTCTCGATGTGGAACGGTGCCGCGTTGATGTAGCCGCTGACGACGGCGAGCGCACCGAGGACCATGATCGGGAACACGAGCAGGATCGGCGACTCGCCGGCGAGACCGAAGGCCGGCTTCGCATGGCTCGCATGATCGTCGTGCGCACCGTGACCGTCATGTGCGTCACCGTGGGCGCCGTGCGCGTCACCGTGCGCGTCACCGTGCGCGTCGGCGTGGGCGTCGGCGTGGTGCTCGTCGTGGTGAACCCCTGCCGCTGCGCCCCGAGGCGAACCGAAGAAGGTGAGATACGTCGCCCGGGTCATGTACGCCGTCGTCATGAACGCACCGATCAGACCGACGACGAAGAAGATCGTGTACCCGTTGTGGTGGGCGTTGTCGATGATCTCGTCCTTCGAGAAGAACCCGCTGAAGAACGGCACACCGCACAGCGCCAGGGTCGACAGGATCCACGCCGTCGCCGTGATGGGCATCCGCTTGGCCAGACCGCCCATGTCCTTCTTCATGTCGAAGCTGTGATGGCTCTGCGTGTGGCTCACCGATCCGGCGCAGAGGAACAGGCAGCACTTGAAGAAGGCGTGCGTGAAGATGTGGAACACGGCCGGGGTCCACGCACCGACGCCGAGACCCATCATCATGTACCCGAGCTGGCTGACCGTCGAGTAGGCGAGCACCTTCTTGATGTCGTTCTGCACGAACGCCAGACCGGCGGCGATGATGATCGTGATCCCACCGATGACGGCGATGAAGTTGACGGAGTTGCCGTTCTGGGCGATGTCGAACCCGTTGTAGAACACCGGGTAGAGGCGGGCGACCAGGAACACGCCGGCGACGACCATCGTCGACGAGTGGAGCAGCGAGCTGACCGGGGTCGGACCTGCCATGGCGTCGGGCAGCCACGTGTGCAACGGGAACTGACCGCTCTTTCCGATACAGGCGATGAACAACGCGATGGCCGCCCACATCAGGACGCCCTGGCTGGTGGTTGGATCCATCGCCCAACGGCTGAGCTCTTGGATGCTGAAGGTGCCGGCAGCGCCGAACAGGATGGCCACGCCGATCAGCAGCCCCATGTCGCCCACGCGCACGGTGAAGAACGCCTTGAGCGCAGCCTTGCTGTTGGCGGTGTCCTCCCACCAGTGGCCGATCAGCATGAACGAGCAGAGGCCCATCAGCTCCCAACCGAGGATGAGCTGCACGGTGTTCTCGGCGAGCACCATCGTGAGCATCCCGGCACTGAAGAGCGTGAGCGCCGCGAAGAAGTGGGTGAAGCGGCGGTCTCCGCGGACGTACTCGAGCGAGAAGATCTGGACGAGTGTCGAGATGAAGGTGACCAGGAGCAGGAGCATCACCGACAGACCGTCGATGTGCTGGCCGAGGCCGAACTCGAACCCTCCGCTCTGCCACCAGGTCCACGAGCGGATGACCGGCTCGACGTAGGGCTCGGCCGCCCCGGCCTGGGGCACGAGCCCACGAGCGAACCCGAACATGCTGCCGAGGGCACCTTCGCCCTCGCCGCCGTGGACGCTGTCGACCCGCTGGATCCACTGGTAGGTGGTCCCGACCGCCAGCACGAGAGCCGTCACCATGCTGACGAGGCCGATCTCGCTCCCCTTCATGGGCAAGCGCTTGCCGAACATGATGATGAGCGCGAACGCGACCGCCGGGATGACCGGGATGAGGTACGCGTGCTCGAGGAACCAGCCCGACGACATCGCTTCTGCTGTTGCGGCGACCATGGGTCAGCCCTTCATCTCGGAGAGCTCGTCGAGCGCGATGCTCTTGCGGTTGCGGTAGATCAGCAGCACCATGGCCAGACCGACTCCGACCTCGGCGGCGGCCACGGCGATGATGTACAGCGCGAAGGTGTTGCCGTCGATGTTGCCGTGCAGCTGGCTGAAGGCGAGCAGGTTGAGGTTGACCGCGTTGAGGATCAGCTCGATGCTCATCAGCACCATCACCGCGTTCTTGCGTGCGATCACCCCGTAGACGCCGATGCAGAAGAGCACGGCACCGAGCAGGAGGAAGTTGTTGACCAGCATCGCTCAGTCCTTCCTGGCGAGGACGATGGCACCGATGACGGCGGCGAGCAGCACTAACGACAGGGCCCAGAACGGGAGGAGATAGGGGCCGAAGATGCTGTCACTGACGTCTTCGATGGCGACCGGAGCGCGGTCGGCAGGCAGCCGTGTCTCGCCCCAGCCATCGACGAGCACGTACACCATCAGCCCGAACAGGGCCAGCCCGACCGGGATGCCGAGACGGGCATTGCGGTTGTTCAGGTCGGCTTCTCGACCGAGTTTGGCACGGGTGAGCATCACCCCGAACAGGAACAGCACCATGACGGCGCCGACGTAGACGAGCACCTGGGTGACGGCGACGAACTCGGCGGCGAGGAGCAGGTACTGGGCGGCTGCGCCGGCCAGTACCGCCACCAGCGCCAGCGCCGCGTGGACCACGTTCTTGCTGGTGACCACCTTGAGAGCGCCCACGATCATCATCGCTGCGATGATCCCGAAGCTGATGTTCTGGGCCACCTGGATGTCGTCGGCGGCAAGGATGAGAGCGCTCATTTCTTCTTCTTCTCCGCCCCGGCCTCGAGTTCGGGCTGCTCGGGCACCGTCTCCATCCACTCACCCAACTTGGTCTTGTCGTGCAACAGGTCGGCGATCTTCGGCTCGCTGTACTCGAACTCGGGGCTCCAGAACAATGCATCGAACGGACACACCTCGACACAGATGCCGCAGTACATGCACAGCGCGTAGTCGATGTCGAACCGGTCGAGCTTGTTGACCTTGCGGGGCGCCCCACCAGCGCGACGAGGCGGCGCGAGTTCCTTGTGGCCCTCGATGTAGATGCACCAGTCGGGGCAGCTCCGTGCGCACAGCATGCACGACGTGCAGTTGTCCTCGCGCAGCGCGATGACGCCACGGGCGCGAGCCGTCGGCGCCTCTTTCTCGTGCGGGTACTGCACGGTTGCCGCACCACCGCCGAACTGCTTCGGCTTGATGGTCTGCATCATCGTGCCCCACGTGACTCCAAGACCCTTGATGAGGCCGGGGACCTGCGGCTTCGTCATCAGAACATCACCTTCAGGATCGCCGTGAACATGATGTTGACGAGCGCAATGGGGATCAGCACCTTCCAGGCGAAGCGCTGCAGTTGGTCCTCACGGAACCGCGGGTAGCTGATTCGCACCCACATGATGATGCCCGACAGCACCACCATCTTCGTGACCATGATGAGCGGGCCGACCACGTTCATCCAATTGTCGACCTCGTCGGCCGAACCCCAACCGAACCAGCTGAACGGAATCCCCCAGCCGCCGAGGAACAACACCGAGGCGATGAGGCTGAACACGCCCGCCGTGGCGAACTCGGCGATGAAGAAGATGAGGAATCGGAAACCCGAGTACTCGGTCATGTACCCCGACACCAGTTCGGACTCGGCCACCGGCATGTCGAACGGGGTCTGGGTGAGTTCGGCCTGGACAGCGATCATGAACACGACGAAGCCGACGAACTGCGTGAGCAGGTACGGATTACCGAGGCCGTCCCAGCCGAAGATCGAGCCGGCGTTCTGCTCGACCACGATCTGCTGGAGGTTCATCGTGCCGGCCTGGATGACCACGCCGATCACCGCCAGGACCATCGGCAACTCGTAGGCGATCAACTGTCCGGCGGCGCGCAGGCCGCCGAGCAGCGAGTACTTGTTGGCGCTGCTCCAGCCGGCCATCAAGATGCCGAGCACGCTGATCGAGCTGACGGCGAGCGCATAGAACACGCCCGCCTCGAAGTCGGTGAAGTAGGCGTCGGGGCCGAACGGCACGACGGCCACGAGCAGGAACGTGCTGACCAGCACGATCAGCGGAGCCATCTTGAAGACGCGCTTGTCGGCGTTCTCGGGCTGGATGTCTTCTTTCTGCAGCCACTTGCCGACCTCGGCGAACAGCTGCATCGACCCGTAGGGGCCAGCCTCCATCGGTCCGAGACGGCTCTGCATGAAGCTCATCATCTTGAACAGGAACAGGTACACGATGGTGCCCGCCGGGAGCAGGACTGCCACGGTGCCGCCGAGCACGCGCAACAGCGACTGCGCCCAGTACGGAAGGTCGACGGCGATCACTTGTCGATGTCTCCGAGGATGAAATACAGCGAGGCCAAGATGGTGATGACGTCGGGGACGTACACACCACGGAGCACCCACGGCACCACGGAGATGTTGTTGAAGCTCGCTGTGCGGATGCGGACACGGAACGGCCCGAGTTCGCCCTGGCTGACGACGTAGTAGCCCATCTCGCCGAGCGGGTTCTCGGTACTGACGAACGCCTCTCCCTCGGGCACCTTGATGATGCGAGGGACCTTGGCCATGACCGGGCCGGACGGAATGCCGTCGAGCAACTGATCGACGATCTTGGTGGCTTCGCGGAATTCTTGGAGGCGGACCCAGCAACGTGCCCAACTGTCGCCGTCCGGGTGCGTCCAGACCTTGAAGTCGAGCTTGTCGTACGGGAGTGCGATCTGCTGGTCGCGGCGAAGGTCCCAGTCGACGCCGCTGGCACGCAGGTTGGCCCCGCTGAGGCCGTAGGACTGTGCGACGTGCGGCGGGATGACACCGATGCCACGGGTGCGGCTCTGGAAGATCTCGTTGCCGAACAGCAATGCTTCGATCTCGTCGGCGAACTGGCGCTGCTTCTTCATGACCTGACGGGTCTCGTCGATCCACCCCTTCGGCAGATCGTCCTTCAGCCCGCCGATGCGGTCGAAGTTCGGGTGGAACCGGCCGCCGGTGGCCGACTCGATCAGGTTGAGCACGTACTCACGGTCGCGGAACGCCATGAACACCGGTGTGACCGCGCCCATCTGCACGCCGAGGTCGCCGAGGAACAATCCGACGTTGGCGATGCGGCTGAGCTCGTGGAAGATCGTCCGGATCCACTGTGCGCGCGGTGGGGCCTCGATCTCCATCAGCTGCTCGGCAGCGAGGATGAAGGGGGTCTCGTTCGCAAAGCTGCCGAGCCAGTCGATCCGGTTGACGAGGGTGTTGACTTGCGGATACGTCCGCACTTCGACCAGCTTCTCGTACCCGCGGTGCATGTAGCCCGCCGACGGGTCGGCCCACACCACCTGCTCACCGTCGAGGCGGACGATGATCCGCAGCGTTCCGTGGGTCGCCGGGTGCTGCGGGCCGATGTTGAGGGTCATTCCCTCGGTCTCGAGTTCGACATTGAGACGCGCATCGGCGGCCTGGGCTGCGATGTAGCTGAGCTTCTGACGATCGATGAGATCGGTCATGCGGACTCACCCTTCTCCTCGGAGTCGTCGGACTCGCCGGGCAGCGGTTCGACATCGACGATGCCGGGCCACGGCTTGACCAACCGCGCCAGCAACGGGAAGTCCTTGCGGAGCGGGTGGCCCTCGAAGTCGGTCGGCAGGTACATGTTGCGCAGGTCCGGGTGACCACGGAACGAGATGCCGAACATCTCGTGCGTCTCGCGTTCGTGCCAGTCGGCCCCGGCGTACAGAGGCGTCCAACTGTCGATCGCCAGGTCGTCGTCGGGCACATCGGCTTTGATGGTGACCCCGACGTGCTGCTCGAGACTGGTGACCCGTGCGAACACCTGGAACCGTGAGGCGCCGCCGGTGTATCCCTGGCGGATCTCGGTGCTCCGCTCGGGCGCGGGCTCGGTGGGATCGTCCTCGCCGCGACCGAACGGGCTCGGCAGCCAGTCGATCGCCGACAGGAAGCAGAAGTAGTGGCAGCCGATCGCATCGCGCAAGACGCCACCGGCCTCGCGCCAGGCTTCGGACGAGACCCGCAGCCAGAGGTCGCGCTGCGGCTTGAGCAGCGTGTCGACCAGGGCCTCGCCGAGTTCGGCCCGCACGCGGTCGACGATCGCCTCGCGCTTCGCATCGCCCGGCAGCGCCGGGGCCCCCTCGGTCGTGGTGTCACTCAACGGGACCACCTCCGACGACGATCGGTTCGCGGACGATGGCCTTGTGGCCTTCGCCGCGCCAGCGAGCGCCCATGTCCTCGTTCTTGATCCGCTGCTGCAGCAGCACCACTCCCTCGAGCAGTGCCTCGGGCCGCGGCGGGCAGCCCGGCACGTACACGTCGACGGGCAGGATCTGGTCGATGCCCTTCGTGACCGAGTAGCTGTCCCAGTACGGGCCACCACAGTTGGCGCACGACCCCATCGAGATGACGTACTTCGGCTCAGGCATCTGCTCGTAGAGTCGCAGGATCGCCGGTGCCATCTTGTCGGTGACCGTGCCCGAGATGACGACGAGATCGGCCTGACGCGGGCTGGCCGGCAGCGGGATGACCTCGAGGCGCATCACGTCGTAACGCGGCGAACCGAACGCGGCGCCCATCTCGATCGCGCAGCACGCCAGACCCCACTGGTACACCCACAGGCTGTAGGACCGGCCCATGTTGAACAGCGTGGTGAGCGGCTTGGGCATGCGCCCCTTGTCGACGAGGCCCATCAGCTCACACCCACCGGAGAACGCCCTTGCGCCACGCGTACACGAGGCCAAGGAGCAGGACGAATACGAAGATACCCATTTCGACGAGTCCGAAGCCGCCGTAGCGCTCGAGCTGCGTGGCCCACGGGAAGATGAACACCGCTTCCACGTCGAACACGACGAAGAGCAAGGCGAAGATGTAGTAGCGGACCTGGCTCTGGGACCAGCCGTCACCCACCGGGTTGACGCCGCTCTCGTACGCCATCAGCTTCTGGTACGACGGCTTGTTCGGGCGGACCGCAGCCGCTATGCCCAGCAGCAGCCCAGCCAGCACCAGGGCGATGGCACCGAACCAGACCACGGTGAGGTAGTCGCGCAGGAAGTCAGACATCGGGACGGACGCTACCAGGCTGCGTGAATCGGCTCACAAACTCGGCTCGCGGAAGTGACGGACGTGACTCATGCCGGTGGCAGCGCTTGGGTGGCGTCGAGCCAGCCTCTGATGCCCGCCGCGACGGCATCTCGCGGGATCTCGGCACCACCGCCACCGTACATCGCGCCCGAACGCGGTGCCGTGCCTCGCCGCTCGCGGGCGTAGCCGACGGCCTCGTGCAGGTCGGCCGCGAAGCGGTCCATCACCCCGGGCATCGTGTTCGGTCGGGTGACGCAGAAGTGGACCGCGGGTGGGAGCTGCAGCCCGTTGAGCCGCCACCGCTTCGCGGCGAGTGCGTCGTTGACGTGGAAGATGTCGATCGCCTCGTCGCCGGATGTCTCTGCGGCGGCGAACGCCACGTTGAACAGGGGATCGCCGAGGACACGGAGCTCGGGGTGCTCGCCGATGATGTCACGCAGGCGAGCTGCGGTGGCGAAGATGTCGGAGGCGATCG
>JBDKIV010000114.1:0-7800 GCA_039796935.1 Actinomycetota bacterium
GTGCTCGAAGACGCCGAGCAGCACCCCACCGAGTTCTGGACCGTGTCGAAGATCCTCACCAAGTCGTCCAACATCGGCACGATCGAGACCATGCTCACGTTGGGCGGCGGAGATCTTCGGACGACCAAGCAGATCCTCGGCGCGTATCTCACGTCGGTCGGGTTGGGCGCCAAGACGGCACTCGACTATCCGAACGAGTCCCGTGGGTTGGGTGCGGACTGGACCGAATGGGAGGGGGCCGAGCAGTACACGGTGTCGTACGGGCAAGGCATCGCGTCGACATCGATCCAACTCGTGTCGGCCATCAACATGATCGCGAACAGCGGTGTCTACGTCGCCCCGAAACTCCTCAAGGCGACCATCGACGCATCCGGAGAGTTGCGCGAGACACCCGCTTCCGAGCAGCGCATCGTGGTGAGGCCCGATGTGGCGGCGCAGGTGACGGCGATGATGCAGGGCGTGGTCTGCGAGGGAACGGCAAAGGCCGCCCAGATCGACGGCATCAGCGTCGCCGGCAAGACGGGCACCGGGCTCAAGGCGCTCGAAGGTGGCGGCTACGAGGACGAGGACGGCAAGCGCAAGTACTACTCGTCGTTCGCCGGCTTCTTCCCGGCTGAAGATCCTCAGGTGACGATCCTCGTGTCGATCGACGAACCGCCCGGGGCCGAGGGCCAGGACACACGCTTCGGAGGAACGGCGGCCGCGCCGGTGTTCGCCCGTATCGCTCCGCTCATCATGCACGAACTCGACATCCGCCGCCCTCCGAGTGGTGGGTGCCCGACCAGGTGACCGACATGGCACGCACCGAGTACCGAGCGCGATCTCGGACCCTCGCCGAGTTGCTGGCGGACGTCCGCGGAGGACCAGCGCTCGACGTGATCACGTCGCCCGAGGCCGTGGTCGATGACATCACCGTCGACTCGCGAGCCGTCACCGCCGGCTCGGTGTTCTGCTGCGTGCGTGGCGAGCGCTTCGACGGGCACGATTTCGTCCGCGATGCGGTCGCCGCCGGAGCAACTGCGCTGGTGGTCGAGCATGACCTCGGATTCGATGTCCCGAGCGGTGTCGGTGTCGTTCGCGCAGCGAATGTCCGCGCCGCGGTCGGGTGGCTCGCTGCAGCGCTGTTCGATCATCCGAGCGACGACCTGCTGGTCGTCGGGGTGACCGGGACGAACGGGAAGACCACCACCGCCCACCTGATCGGCGAGATCCTCCGCGCCGACGGACGGCCGACGGCGGTGTTCGGCACGCTCTCCGGTACCCATACGACACCCGAGGCCCCGGTTCTGCAACGGCGACTCGCGCAGTGCCGAGCCGACGGAATCCGTGCGGTGGTGACCGAGGTGTCGTCACACGCCCTGGTGCTCGATCGGGTCAACGGCACGCGATTCGACATCGCAGTGTTCACCAACCTCGGACGCGATCATCTCGACCTGCACGGCACCGTCGAGCGGTACTTCGCGGCGAAGGCCCTGTTGTTCGAACCGACGTTGTGTGACCGCGCCGTCGTCAACGTCGACGATGTGCACGGCAGGCTCCTGGCCGACACGGTGAGAGTTTCGGTCGACCGGTTCTCGCTCGACGATGCCTCCGAGGTCGTCGTCGGGCCGACGCGCCACGAGTACCTGTGGCGCGGGCGTCGGATCGAGGTCGGTATCGGCGGAGCGTTCAACGTGATGAACAGCCTCGCCGCCGCGACCGTCGGTCATGCCGCCGGAGTACCCGACGAGACCATCGCGCGGGCCCTCGCCTCGGCACGACCCGTTCCGGGTCGATTCGAGCCGGTGCTGTCCGGGCAGGACTTCGCGGTCGTCGTCGACTATGCGCACACCCCCGATGGGTTGGTGCAAGCCCTTCGTGCTGCCCGAGCATCCGCCACCGACGGCCGAGTGCTGGTCGTGTTCGGATGCGGGGGAGACCGTGACCGCGACAAGCGGCCCGAGATGGGTTCGGTCGCGGCGGAACTCGCCGACATGGTGGTCGTGACTTCGGACAATCCGCGGTCCGAGGATCCCCTCGACATCATCGGTGCCATCGAAGCGGGGGTGTCCGAGGAGTACCGTCACAAGATCGTGACCGAACCCGACCGCCGCATGGCCATCGCCGCTGCGCTCGACGCTGCTCGCCCTGGCGACATCGTGGTCATCGCCGGGAAGGGTCACGAGACGACTCAGACCACCGGTCAGACAGTGGTCGAGTTCGACGATCGGGCAGTGGCATCGAGTCTGTTGGAGGAACGAACGTGATCGCTGTCATGATCGCCGGAGCGACCGCGATGGTCGTGTCGCTCTTCGGCACGAGGTTCCTCATCACGTTCTTCCGCAACCGCGGCAAGGGCCAGCCGATCCTCGGCAAGGAGGACCGCGGACCCGAGCATCACCTGAGCAAGCAGGGGACGCCCACGATGGGTGGCATCGCGATCATCGGGGCGGCGTTCGTCGGCTGGTTCGTGGCACACGCACGGGACGGACTCGCCTTCTCGACGCAGGCGATGATCCTGTGGTGCGGTGTCCTCGTGATGTCGTTCATGGGCTTCCTCGACGACTTCATCAAGGTGACCAAGGCGCACAACCGGGGAATCTTCTGGAAGCGGAAGAGTTACATCACGCTTGCGCTGGCCGGTGGGATCGCCTGGTGGTTGTCGGCTGCGACCGGCATCAGCGAGACCCTGTCGTTCACCCGTGCGACTTCTCCTGACTGGACGCTCAACACGGTCGTGTGGATCGTCTGGGCGGGTCTCATCATCTGGGCGACGACCAACGCAGTGAACGTGACGGACGGTCTCGACGGACTCGCCGGCGGATCGGCGTTGCTGGGCTTCCTGGCGTTCACGATCATCGCCTACTGGGCGTTCCGAAACCCGGACATCTACGGGGCCGTGGTGAACCCGCTCGATCTCGCCGTGGTGGCGGCGGGCTTCGCCGGCGCCTGCGGTGGGTTCCTCTGGTTCAACGCTGCGCCGGCGCGCATCTTCATGGGCGATGTCGGGGCGCTCGGCGTCGGGTCGGCGCTCGCGCTGCTGGCGCTGGGCACGAACACGCAGATCCTGCTGGTCCTCATCTGCGGGATCAACGTCATCGAGGCCGGGTCGGTCGCCATCCAGATGGGCGTGTTCAAGGCATCGGGTCGCACCCGCCGGCTGTTCCGCATGTCGCCCATCCATCATCACTTCGAGTTGCTGGGTTGGCCGGAGACGACGGTCATCATCCGCTTCTGGATCATCCAGGGCATCTGCGTCGCGACGGCCCTCGCGATCTTCATCGGTGACTTCACGCGGCTCGAGGGACTGCGTTGACCAGACGGTCGCACGGTGACGGCGAGACGGCTCTGGTCTACGGCCTCGGTGTCGCCGGTGCGGCGCTCGCGCAGGCGCTGGCGGTTCGCGGCTACTCCGTGAGCCTCGCCGATGACACGCCCGACGACGCCAAGCGTGCGCTGGCCGAAGAGTTGGGCGTGGTCCTCATCGAGTCGCCCGACGACCAGGTGATCGCCCGCCTCGTGGCCGCAGCAGATTTCGTCGCTCCGGCCCCTGGTGTTCCCGAGTCGCACGCCCTCATCCGAGCTGCGCTCGCATCGGACACGCCGCTGCGCACCGAGATCGACCTGGCCTACGACTGGGAGCAGCAGCGCCACGGCGGACCCCGCCCCATGGTCGCGGTCACCGGTACCGATGGCAAGACGACGACGACGCTGATGGTCGCGTCGCTCCTCGAAGCGGGTGGGCTCAGGACTGCCGCAGTCGGCAACACGGAGATCCCGTTGGCTGCGGCGCTCGACGACGATGTCGATGCGTTCGCCGTCGAGTGCAGCAGCTTTCGTCTGTCGTGGATCCGCTCGTTCCGCGCCGAGGCGGCCATCTGGCTGAACTTCGCCCCGGATCACCAGAACTGGCACGACTCCATGGCCACGTACGAGCATGCCAAGGCGAACGTGTGGCGCCATCAGCGGGCAGACGACGTCGCCGTCGGCTGGGTCGAGGATCCGGTGGTGATGCGCCGGCTCGCACAGGCCGCCGGGCGGCACGTGAGCTTCGGCGCTGTCGGCGCCGACCACCATCTCGTGTCGAGTGCCGCTGACGTGATGCTCGCCGGACCCTCCGGTGCCTATGCGCGCGCTTCATCGCTGCAGCGCACCCTCCCGCACGACCTCTCGAACGCCCTCGCTGCGTCGGCGGCGTGCCTCGAAGCGGGGTTGATCTCGCCGGATGCCGTCGACGCCGGCCTGGCCGCGTTCCGGTTCCCGCCGCATCGGATCGAGCCCCTCGGCTCGTACCGCGGTGCCACGTGGTACAACGACTCGAAGGCCACGTCACCGCATGCGGCCCGAACGGCGATCCGCGCGTTCCGCTCGATCGTGCTGATCGCCGGAGGTCGCAACAAGGGTCTCGATCTCTCCGAACTGGCCACGGACCTCGACCGCATCAAGGCGGTCGTCGCCATCGGCGAGAGTGCCGACGACGTGGCGGCGGTCTTCGCCGGTCTCAAGCCCGTCGAGCGGGCCGGTTCGATGGCGGATGCCGTCGATGCCGCGGACGAGTTCGCAGCAGAGGGCGACGTCGTGCTGCTGTCTCCGGCCTGCGCGAGTTTCGACTGGTATCCATCGGGCGGGTATCCCGCGCGTGGCGATGATTTTCGCGCACAGTTCGTGCGACTCAGTTCTGGAGGGTCACGTTGAGCACGTCGAGCGCAGCCATCGCAGATCGGCGACGTCAGTCCGTCGCTCGCGCCCAGGCACTCCGAGGAGCGCCGCGCCGGGTACGGACGGTGCCCGACGGCCCACCGCCCACGGCGTTCTACGTGATCGCCCTGGTGGTCACCATCTTCACCGTGCTCGGTCTGGTGATGGTGCTCTCGGCATCGGCTGTGCGCCTGTTCCACGAGGGGGAGTCCCCGTGGCAGCTGTTCAGCCGACAGGTCACCTGGGCCGTGCTCGGCACCGTCGCGCTGTGGGCGTGTGCCCGCCTGCCGCTGCAGCTGTGGCAGCGGTTCGTGACGCCGCTGCTGGTGGTCGCCACGGTGGCGATGTTCCTGCCGCTCGTGCCCGGCATCGGTATCGAGGTCAACGGAGCGAAGGCGTGGATCGGGGTCGGCTCGCTGAGTGTCCAGCCGTCCGAGTTCATGAAGTTCGCCGTCGTGCTCTACTGCGCCTGGCTCCTCACCGAGCGTGCCGACCAGATGCACCTTCCCAAACGGACGCTCGGGCCCACGGCCGTCGTCGCAGCAATCGCCTCGGGACTGTGCCTCGTGCAGGGGGACCTCGGTTCGGCCATCGTGCTGGGCGGCATCGTGTTCGCCGTCGCGTTCGTCGGTGGCACCCCGTTGGTCCCGCTCTCGTCGATGGCTGCGCTGGGCGGCGCGTTCGCCATCGGAGTGGCGATGTCGAGCGAGCGCCGCCTCAACCGGTTCCTCGCGTTCCGCGACATCATGGGCAACCGTGACCACCTGAGTTATCAGCAGTTCCAGTCGATGGTGGCCATCGCCCAGGGTGGCCCGACCGGGGCCGGTCCCGGTCGCGGACCGAACAACATCGGTGACTTCCTCCCGCTCGCTCACAGCGACTTCATCTTCGCCGTGGTCGTCGAAGAACTCGGTCTGCTCGGGTCGGCCGCCGTGCTGGGCGGGTTCCTGGTGCTCACCTTCTGCGGCGTGCAGGTGGCTCTCGCCGCCCAGGATCGCTTCGGCAGTCTGCTCGCCGGAGGCATCGTCGGGTGGTTCGCCGTGCAGACCGTCGTCAACGTGGGCGGGGTCACCGGTCTCATGCCGGTCACGGGGCTGACGCTGCCGTTCTTCTCGGCCGGAGGCAGTTCGTTGTTCGTCTCGATGGCGGCGGCAGGACTGCTGCTCAACGTGGCGCGACACGCTCGGTGAAGACGTGAGCGGCCACCGACCCACGGCCGCAGGGCCGTCCACCTGCGAGGTGCCGTCCACCTGCGAGGTGGTCGTCACCGGTGGGGGAACCGCCGGTCACGCGCTGCCGGCGCTGGCCATCATGGATCGTCTGGTGGCGGCCGGCCACGAACGAAGCCGGCTGCATCACGTCGGCACGCGACGCGGGATCGAAGCACGACTCATGCCTGCGAGCGGGTACGGCCACACGTTGCTCGACGTGGTCGGTCTGCAACGGAGTCTCTCGCGCCGGAACCTGGCGTTCGTTCCGAAGCTCGTTGCCTCCACGTTTCGAGCCCGTGCGCTGCTGCGGTCCCTGCGTCCGGCCGTGGTCGTCAACGTCGGGGGTTACGCGAGCATGCCGGCGACCCTGGCGGCCCGGGTGCTGCGCATCCCGGTGGTGGTCGTCAGCTACGACCGCCGTCCCGGCCTGGCCTCGAAGCTGACGGCGCGATTCGCTGCCGCAACGGCAGCGGCGTTCGCCGGTTCGCCGTTGCCCAGGGCAACGACGACCGGGGCTCCGATACGGCCCGAGATCATCGCCGTCGACCGGCAACGAGATCGTGATTCGGCACGTGCCGCGCTCGGTGTGCCCGAGGGCCGATTCGTCGTGACGGTCTTCGGTGGGTCGCTCGGGGCGAAGGCGATCAACGACGCCGTGCAGGGTCTGGTCGAGACCTGGAAGGACCGGACCGACATCTGCATCCACCACGTGGTCGGTGAACGTTGGGTGGCATCGATCGGTGCCACCGCTCGTTCGGGCGCAGACGGCATCATGTACACCGTGGTCGGGTACGAGGACAGCATGGCGCGGCTCTACGCCGCGTCCGATCTGATGGTCACGCGCGCAGGCGCCAGCACCATCGCCGAGCTGGCAGCCACCGGAACCCCGGCGGTGGTCATTCCCTGGCCCGATGCCGCCGACAATCACCAGCTCGACAACGCGCGCACCCTCAGCGACTGCGGCGCGGCGGTCCTGCTCGAGCAGTCGAACCTCGACGCCGCCGCCTTGGCACAGATCATCGACGGACTGCGCAGCGACGACACCCGACGTGCGGCGATCGCAGCGGCCGCGCATGCCGAAGGCGCACGGCATCGAGATGACTCGCTGATTCGCCTGATCGAATCGGTGGCCGCCCGATGACGCCGCCGGCGCCCATCGATCTCTCGATACCGGGCACGTTCCACGTGGTCGGCGCCGGCGGGCCCGGCATGAGCGCGTTGGCGATCGTGCTTGCAGAGATGGGTCACCGAGTGAGCGGGAGCGACATCAGAGAGCGCCCGGTCCTCGACCGACTGCGTGCCGCCGGTGTCGATGTGCGGATCGGTCACGACCGGCGCCTCGTCGACGGATGTGATGCGGTGACGTACAGCACGGCGATTCCGAGCCACAACGTCGAGCTCGACGAGTCGCGGTCCCTGGGGATTCCCACACTCCACCGTTCGGCCATGCTGGCGTCGATCTGCGCTCGCGCGAAATCGCTCGGCGTCGCAGGGACCCATGGCAAGACGACCACCACGTCGATGCTCATGCTCATGCTCGCCGAAGCGGATCGCCGCCCGAGCTTCGTCATCGGTGGCGATGTGACCGACACCGGGACCGGGGCGCAGTGGACCGGTGGCGAGTGGCTCGTCGTCGAGGCCGACGAGAGCGACGGCACCCACCTTGCGCTGCCCCTGTTCGGCACCATCGTCACCAACATCGACACCGACCACCTCGACCACTACGGGTCGTTCGAGGCGATCGTCGCGAGCTTCGATCGGTACGTCGGCCAGATCTCGGGACCACGGGTGCTGTGCTGGGACGATCCGGTCTGCCGCCGGCTCGCCGGGCGACACGACGCCATCACCTACGGCACCGACGACGGTGCGACGGTCCGGGCAGTCGATGTTCGAGCCGGTCAGGGCTCGTTCC
>JBDKIV010000115.1:0-3247 GCA_039796935.1 Actinomycetota bacterium
ACGCGATCCATCTGCTCGAACTCTTGGAGAGCCCGTTCGCACCTCGGAACTTCGACCTGCAGCCCGAAGCGATCGGGCTGTTGTGGCGCCATACCCATGAATTCCTCGAGCGCCTCATCGAACTCGGCTACGACGAGTGGCCGAAGATCCCGGTCCTGATCGACTGGAACCTCGGCAACTTCTCGGTCAAGACCGGATCGAACGGCCAGTTCCGGCTGTTCAGCCGTTGGGACTACGACTGGTTCCGCATCGAGCCGAGAACCCTCGACTTCTACTTCCTGTCGAGGGTTTCGAGCAGCACCGGCGACCGGACGCAGTTCACCTACGGGGCACACACACTTGTCGAGCCGACCTTCCTGGCGTTCGTCCGCGCGTACTCCCAGGTCTTTCCCCTTTCCGAGGAGGAGCTCCGGTTCCTGCCCGAGGTGTACCGGTTCTTCATCCTCAACTACGTCGTTCGAGAGGGTGCTCGGTTCTTCCGGCCCGACCTGTGCTCGAGGTTCCGGCGCGACGCTGTGCGTACATACCTCCCCCTCTTTGATCGCACCGATTTCTCGGCGCTGTTCGACCTGGCTGTGTGAAGATCGGACGATGCAGCGCACACAGATCGAGGTGACCGGCCGAGCAGAGCTGCCCGCCGTCACCCCTGCCCACCCATCCGCGCACGAGACCCGGCCATCCGCGGCGGCCGACGAGCAGGACCGATGAGGGGCTCGGTCTGCGTGGTGGGCAGCACCAACCTCGATCTGGTGGCGACGGCCGCGGTGCTGCCGCGTCCCGGCGAGACCGTGATGGGCCATGCCTATGCCGAGCATCCGGGCGGCAAGGGCCTCAACCAGGCTGCGGCCGCCGCTCGTTCGGGTGCGGCGACAGCATTCGTGTCAGCGGTCGGTGACGACGCTGCAGGTGGACGCCTCCTCGACGTCATGCGAACGGAGGGGATCGACGTGTCCTCGGTGGCAACCGCACCGGGTGTGCCGACCGGACGGGCGCTCATCGGGGTCTCCGACGACGGCACCAACTCGATCATCGTCGTGTCGGGCGCGAACTCCACGGTTCGCGTCGACGACATTCATGGGGCGGCGGTCGTGCTCTCGCAGCTGGAAGTGCCCGTCGAGACGGTGCAGGAGGCGTTCTCCATGGCTCGGGCCGTCGGCGCACTGACCATCCTGAATCCCGCCCCAGCTGCTCCCCTGCCGCCCGAATTGTTGGCGGTCACCGACATCATCGTGCCGAACGAACACGAGGTGGAGTTGCTCGGCGGAGCGACGGCGTTGCTGGCCGCTGGTGTGACGACGGTCGTGGTGACCCAGGGCGCCGCCGGAGCGCTCGTCGTCACTGCCGACGGCGAGTTCCGCGTCCGGCCGTACCGCGTTGCGAGTGTCGACACCACGGCGGCCGGGGATACGTTCTGCGGTGCGTTGAGTGCTCGACTCGCCGCCGGAGACGTGCTCGTCGACGCCCTCGACTGGGCATCGGCTGCTGCAGCGATCAGCACGACCCGGCCCGGAGCAGTACCGTCGATCCCGACGGCGGACGAGGTCGAGGCGCTCGTCAGAAGCGCAGACTGAGCGCGACCCAACCGCCGGATTCGTCACGGTCGACCACACGCATCGGTGCGAGCGCTTCGAGGACGTGCTCGTGCCGGGCCGACAGGATTCCGCTCACGATCAGGACGCCGTCATCGGCCAGCACCCGGCGTAGATCGCCTGACAGCTCGACGAGGGCCGGCGCGAGGATGTTCGCCACCACCAGGTCGAACCGGTCATCGATGTCGGCGAGCGGGGTGGTCGAGGCCGTGACGGCGTCGGCGACACCGTTGGCGCGTGCGTTGTCGAGCGTGGTCGGGACTGCCGCAGGGGAAATGTCGATCCCGTGAGCCGATGCGGCTCCGAACCTCGCAGCGGCGACGGAGAGGACACCCGAGCCGCAGCCGACGTCGAGCACTCGGTCCCCCGGCCGGATGTGCCGGCGCACGGCACGGAGCGACTCGACCGTCGTGGGATGATCGCCCAGGCCGAACGTCGAGCCGGGCTCGATGAGCAGGACCGTGTCTGCGTCGATGGACGACGCATCGATCCACGCCGGGCAGATGACGAAATCGTCGGCGACCCACGTCGGTCGCGCGTGCTGGCGCCACGTGTCGGCCACGGACTCGTCGACATCGACGATGCGCCACGACCAGGCCTCGGCACGATTCGACAGGGCCTCGGCGAACACGCTCGGGTCGTCACCGAGCGACGTCCAGAGCTCGACCTGATCGGCGTCGATGACACGCTCCTCGATGGCGACGACCCCGAGCGCCCAGAGGGCGTCGGAGGCCAACTCTGCGTGGACGGCCGGTACCGAGACGACGATCGCGCGCATCAGTCGAGGCGACGGAGCTGGGTGCGGTACTCGGCAGCGCGCATCCGGTACGACCGGACGCTGTAGTCGATGTCGGCCAGATTGGCCCGTCCGGCCTTGATCGATGCCGGCACGCCTGCGGCGATCGCGCCCGAGGGAACCTCGGTGTCATTGAGGACGACGGCATTCGCAGCGACGATCGAGCCGGAGCGCACCACGGCACGATGCAACACGATCGAGCCGTTACCGATGAGGCAGCCGTCTTCGACGGTGCAGCCTTCGAGATGGACGATGTGACCGACCACGCAGTCGGCACCGACGACCGTCGGCCACATCGGGGTGGTGTGGAGCATGCTGTTGTCCTGGATCGAGGTGCGCGCGCCGATCGAGATGAACCCGGCGTCGCCTCGCAGGACGGCCCCGGGCCAGACCGAGCTCTCGGCGGCGAGCCTGACATCGCCGATGATGACGGCGTCGGGATGGACGTATGCGTCGGGGTGGATGTCTGGGACTTTGTCGCCGAGGGCATAGAGAGGCACACGCTGACCGTAGCGAGCGCAGGGCAACGGTGCAGAACCTGGGCCGTCTCGGATACCGTAGGAAGCTATGTCCCGACGGATCGACATCGAACTCACCAGCGCGCGCCCAGATGGGACATGGACCTGGAGAGCGGCAGGAGCACGCGCACCGAAGGGAGTGCTCGACGGAGCGCTCTTGCCTGCAGGAGCTTCGATCGGTGCGGTGTACCGCGCCGACGCGGAAGCAGAGCTCGACGGCATGACGATCGTCTCCGTCACCGACCCGAAGGGCAAGTCGGCCAAGTCGGGACTGCTCGAGTTGATCCCGAGCAACCGTCCCTTCGAAGCGGTCACCCAGCAGTTGGCGACGCGCGAGCGGGGCG
>JBDKIV010000116.1:0-3880 GCA_039796935.1 Actinomycetota bacterium
CTCGCGCCCGGCGAGGTGATCTCGCCAGGCGCGGGTCTGGGCGGGTGCTGATCGTCAGCCGACGAACCAGCCGTTGATGTCGGCCACGATGTCGACGGGCGTGTTGCTGTAGAAACAGACCGTTCCGTCGGCGGACAGTGCCGAGGTCACGGCGTTCGCCACGGTCTGACCCGGAGCGAAGTTGACACTCGACACCTCGCCACGGACCCCGCACGGATACACGGTGACGAAGCCACC
Organism: Actinomycetota bacterium; assembly: GCA_039796935.1. GTDB lineage: Bacteria > Actinomycetota > Acidimicrobiia > Acidimicrobiales > Ilumatobacteraceae > VFMC01. The sequence goes on from JBDKIV010000116.1 coordinate 238, forward strand.
GGCTCGTGCGTTGGTGGCCACGACGTTCATCGACACGGCGCCCACCTCGTCGGCCGGCACCAGGTCGGTGATGTTCGTCACCTTCACCTCGAGCACGTACCCGCCACCCACCTGGACCTTCGGCACGTTCCGGCGAGCGTCCGGGCTCTCGCCGGCCCGAGTGTCGAACAGACGATCCGGACCGACCGCACGGAACGACGAACCGGCGACGAACCAGCCGTTGATGTCGGCGACCACGTCGACGGCCGTGTTGGCGTAGAAGCACACCGTGCCCGTGGCCGACACCGGGACGATGACCGCGTTGGCGACCGTTGCGCCGGCGGTGAAGTTGACACTCGAGACGAGCTTGCGCTCGCCACACGGGTACACGGTGAGGAACCCGCTGCTGCGCGACCCGGTGGCGACCACGTTGAGCGACACGGCCCCGACGTCGGCGCCGGGGGTCACCCCGGCCAGGTCGAGCACGTCGACCTCGAGCACCTGCGCCGGTGACACCTGCACCTTGTCGACGGCACGGAGCGCATCGGGGCTCTCGCCGTCACGGGTGTCGAACAGGCGCTCGGGCGACACGGCGTTGAACGCCGAACCCGTTGCGTACCAGCCGTTCACGTCGACGACCACGTCGACCGGGGTGTTGGCGTAGAAGCACACCTTGCCCGTGTCGGACACCGGAGCGATGACAGCATTCGCGACGGTGGCTCCGGCCGAGAAGTTGACGCTCGAGACCTCCTTGCGATCGCCGCACGGGTACACCGTGATGAAGCCACCAGCCGACGAGCCCGTGGCGACGACGTTCAGCGACACCGCTGCGACACCGTCCGCCGGCACCAGCGAGGCGAGATCGGTCATCTGCACCTGCAGCACGTTGGTCGGCCCGACCTTCGACTTCGGCACCGAACGCAGCGCGTCGGGGCTCTCGCCCGCACGGGTGTCGAACACTCGACCGGGGTTGACCGGTGTGAGCGTGTCGAACACCGTGACCGGGAAGTCGATCACGGTGCCGGACGGCGCCGCGACCAACCGCACCGTGGCGGGGCCGGCGGCGAGCGCGGGCAGCGCCAGGTCGACCGTGGCACCGCCGTCGACGACACCCTCGCCGCCGATCAACACGTCGTCGACGAACACGAAGAGCTGCTCGTTGGCCGGGGCGCCGAGGCTGCGCATGTCGAGCTCGGAGACCGACAGCTGGATCCGGTCGCCCGACACGAGCACGGACGGTGCGTCGCTGAGGACTGCCGAACGCCGTGCGTAGTCGGGTACCAGCGGAGCGTTCTCCTTGATGTACTCGATCCAGGCTGCCGAATCGATCAGGCCCGAGTCACGCCGGTCGACGCCGTCGCGGAAGGCCCGGAAGTTGTCACCACCGTCGACGAGGAACGAGTTCGCACCGACGCGGTACACCCGCTCGAGATCGAGCGGGAACCCGTCGACGCGCACCGAGGTGATCCGGTCGTCGAGAGCGCGTGTCTCGTCGTAGGTGAACTGGACGTTCGACGAAACACCCAGCCACAGGCGCGGCCGTGACGGCGTCGGGCCACCGGGAGCGGCACGCTGCCACTGCTCTTCGAGCAGCTGCTTGAACTGGGCGCCCGTCAGGTCGATCGTGTCGAGCGTGTTGGCGAAGGGCAAGACCGCGTTCGCCTCGGCGACCGTCACCACGGTGTCGGGGGCCCGGTAGAGCTCGGACCGCAGGCCACCCGGATTCATCACCGTGATCTCGGCCCCGCCACGTGCGGGATCGGCCAGCGACCACAGCATCGCATCGGCGACGAGGTTGCCGAGCGACGACTCGCGAGAGCGATCATCACGCGTGCCGCCCGCATAGATGCCGCCGTCGAACGTGCCGCCGAGGAAGGCCGTCGTGATGTCGGCCGCCACCGAACCGATCGCCTCGTCACCGATGATCGCAGCGTCGGCGAGCGTGGCGGTGACGATCTCGTCGACGAGATCGACCCGCGGGAACACGGTGGGCAGCGATGCGCTGGCTGCTCGGGCGATGTTCTCGCCGATCGAAGCGGTCACGACCGGGCGGGGGGCTGCACCCATGTCGACCGACAGCACGGCCTTGCCGATCCGCTCGCCGTACGAGCCGGTCTGGATGACGGCACGGGTCTCGCCAGGAGCGCCCGGAACAGGAGCCTGGAAGGCGTAGGCGCGGTGGGTGTGGGCCGTGAAGATCGCCGACACCGAGGCCGTCGTGCCGTTGACGATCGAGTCGAACACCGGGCTGTCGGCGATCATCTCGTCGAGCGTGGCGTCGGGGGCGGCAAGGCCACCACCGTCGTGATACGACGCAACGAGGACGTCGGCTTCACCGTTGGCTTCGTCACCGTCGGTCAACTGCGCAGCCACCCTGTTGACCGCAGCGACCGGGTCGCCGAAGTCGAGGTTGGCGACTCCGGAGCCCGCCACCAGCGTGGGCGTCTCGACGGTGATCGCGCCGATCACCCCGAGCCGGACAGCGACGTCGCCGGCGGCGACCAGGTTGACGATCTCGTACTCGGGCAACACCGGGTCACCCGTCGTGGAGTCGTACACGTTGGCGGCGACATACGTGAACAGGGCGGGCGACACGGCCGGGTTGCTGCCGTTGACGTACCAGTCGACGAACGTGTCGTAACCCTTGTCGAGCTCGTGGTTGCCGACCGTCGACACGTCGAGGGCCATGGTGTTGAGGACGTCGATCGTCGGGCTGTCGTCGAAGATCGACGACGCGAACAGGGTGGCACCGATGTTGTCGCCGGCCGAGATGAGCGCCACCGCATCGGGCCCGCCGACCGCGTCGGCACGGGCCTGCTCGATGGTGGTCGCCCACTTCGTGGTGTTCGAATCGATCCGGCCGTGGAAATCGTTGATGCCGAGCACGGTGACTTCGACGATCGGCTCTGCACCGACCGAACCGACCGGGACCGACACCGACACCGATGCGGCGGCAACTGCTGCCAACCCGAGCAGAGCGGCTGGACGACGACGGAGAATACGCATGGTGGGAGATTTGCACACTCGTGACGTCGAGGCAAGGAAAGCGGCACGGCTTCTGCCAGATTTGTGCAAACGTCACACCTGCGGGCGTCCGGCGCATCGGGACAGGCGCTACCGGGCCGGCGCAGCGGGACCGGCGCGCTGGTGCCGGCGCGCTGGTGCGTCACGATCGGCCGAACCCGGCGATGATGGAGACGGCATGATTCCTCTTCCACCACCAGGATCCGACCCGACCCTGGTCCTCGACGCCTTCACCCGCTGGGCAGAGGCGGGAGGGCGACCCCTCTACCCCCACCAGGACGAGGCCGCATTCGCCCTCGCTGCCGGCGATCACGTCGTCCTCGCCACCCCGACCGGGTCGGGCAAGAGCCTCGTCGCGGTCGCGGGCGTGCTCCTCGCCTTGAACGACGGTCGGCGCTCGGTCTGGACCGCACCGATCAAGGCCCTCGTCGCCGAGAAGTTCTTCGACCTCGTCGACCTGCTCGGCGCCGAGCGCGTCGGGCTCGCCACCGGGGACGCAACCATCAACGCCGACGCCCGGGTCCTCGTCTGCACGGCCGAGGTGCTCGCCAACCATGCACTCGTCACCGGTGAGGGCAGCGACATCGGGTTCGCCTGCATGGACGAGTTCCACTACTACGCCGATCCCGACCGGGGCTGG
>JBDKIV010000117.1:0-9080 GCA_039796935.1 Actinomycetota bacterium
CTTCCGACATCTGGTCGATCAACATCGCCCGCTGTGCCATCGCCGACGGGCCACGCTGAGCGTGGAACGACGCCGGCAACCGCAGCAGCCGTTCGACCATGGTCGCCGAGATCCGCATCGAGACCTTGGTCGACAGGCGTGTCGAGAGCAGCGCCTGCACGCCCAGCAGGAGCCCGGTGCTGACAACGGCGATCAGCAGCCCAACGACCGCGGTACGGGCGTCGATCCCCGGCCCGCCGGCCAGGGCATCACCGAAACGGCTCACCATCTGCGGCGCGGCGAGCGACGGGATCACCAGAGCGAGTGCGACGAGCGCCGCCATCCACCCGGCCGACCGACGACTGCCCGCCATCGACAGCAGCCGCGGCAGCAGCGCCGGCGGCGCCGTCGTCGTCTGGAACTCGGGCGATGGCTGGAGCTCGATGGCGATGCCGGTGAACGAGGCGTCGAACTCTGCGTGGTCGACCCGCCGCGGTCCGGTGCCCGGGTCGTTCAGGTACCACCCGCCGGGGTGCCAGCCCTCGACCACGACGAAGTGAGCCATTCGCCAGTGGACGATGATGGGGAACGCAAGGGTCTTGAGTGCGTCGGGTTCTCGCTTGAACGCCCTCGTGGTCAATCCGTAGCCGCGCGCTGCGCGGACGATGTTCTTTGCCGTGGCACCGTCGCGCGACACGCCGGATGCCACGCGGAGCTCGTCGAGCGAGACGGTCCGGCCGTGCGCAGCGAGCACCATGGCCAGGCTGGCAGCGCCGCACTCGGTCACCTCCATCTGCAGCACCGTCGGCACCTTCACGCGGTGCTCGCGTCGGGCTGCCTGCTCGGTCGGTGCCATGGGACTCAGAAGATCCGCGACAACAGACTCGACCGGTCGATCACGACGTCACCGGTGATCATCGTGCCGGGCGGAACGGGGGCATCCAGATCGACCGTCACCATGATGACCGCTCCGACGACGCCGGTGCTGTCCGTCGCGTCGAGTACGGATTCGACGAGCGCCGTGTCGATGGCGAGACGACGGGCCGCCACCTCGACCGGGATCGGCGCCGGCCCCGTTGCCCGCACGGTGCCCTCGAAATCACCCAGCCGAACGTCGGCCCCCGGTTCGACACCGCCGGCCTCGAGTTCGGACACGAGCACGACTGCAGTTCGGCCGCTGTCGGCCGGTAGCTGCGTCGCGAGCAGATCTCCTGCCTCGACGGCATCGCCGACGAGGACCAGTTGCTGCCACAGCGTCCCGTCGATCGGCGCGAGCACGTCCACGGGGCCGCTCCCGGTCTGCACGGTCAGAACCGGTGTACCGCTGTCGACGCCCGCACCGCCCATGACCTTCCAGTCCGTGACGATGCCGGCGACGGGAGACGACACGTCGGCGACGCCAGCGGCACCGACGGCACGCCCGGTCACCGCGACCGACTCGGTGACGGTGGTGGCAGCCGCATAGCCGATCGATGCCACGACCACCGCCAGAGCCCCGACGAGCAGGAGCCAACTCCTCCTCGAGGTCAGCGGCAAGAGCGCGTCGACCTGGAGCGGCACATCGAGTCGCTCGAGCGCTGCCGCGCGGAACAGCGTCTGACGTTCGGCCGCGTCGGACTCGTTCGTGTCCGGTCGATCGACCCGGTCGAAGATGGCGTCGAGGACACCCGACGTTCGCCGGCCCTGCTCGCGGTCGTCGTGTCGTCGCCCTTGCGCAGCCATCGGTCCTACTGTACGAACTTTCCACATATGGTCCCCGACTCGCGGCCTATCGTCGCATCGATGACCGATCACTCCGTGCTACACCTGCTCGGGCCGTCCACCGGTGGGATTCGTCGGCACGTGGCCGAACTGGCCCACCAGTTGAACGAACGGGGCTGGCCCTCGAGCGTGGCTGGACCGGTGGGTGTGATGGCGGGACTGGTCGACGACGCTGCGGTCGTCGACGTGCCGGCCTCGTGGAATCCGGCCGCACTCGTGCGGGCACGAGAGGCTCTTGCTGCACGACTCGCCGGCACGGCAATCCTCCACGCCCACGGTCTGAAGGCCGCGTTGGTCTCGCTGTCGTTGGGGCGGCGGCGGCCACCGATCGTCGTGACGCTCCACAACGACGTGGATGGCACCCACGCCGGTTCGACCGCACGGTTGCTGTCGGTCGTCCAGAAGGCGATCGTCCGACGCGCCGATCAGGTCATCGTGTTGTCGAAGGAGTCACTCGAGCGATCGCGCGAGGTGGTGGACCCGACGCGGCTGAACCTGGTGATGCCGGTCGCCCCGCGGCCGGCGGCGCGGAGGACACCACAGGAGGTGCGTCGTGAGTACGGACTCGACCTCGATGCTCCGCTCGTGGTCGTCGCTGCCCGCCTGCACCCGCAGAAGGATCTCTCGATGTTCCTCCATGCATTCGCACTGGTCCGTGCATCGCTCCCGAACGCCAGGGCCCTGGTCGTCGGCGACGGACCAGAGCGAGCGACACTCGAACGAACCCGCGCAGACCTCGGTCTCGAGGAATCGGTCGTCCTGGCGGGCCACGTCGACCACCCGGCCGACGCGATCGCGGCGGCCGATGTCGTGGCGGTGTCGTCACGCTGGGAGGCCGGGCCGCTGGTGTCCGTCGAGTGCCTCCAGTTGGGCCGACCGCTCGTCACCACCGCCACCGGCTCGGTGAGCGAGCAACTGGTCGACCGGACCCATGCGCGGATCACGCCGGTCGGCGACACGGCGGCGTTCGCCACGGCGCTCGTCGAGGTGCTGACCGAGCACGAGCCGACCAGGGCCATGGCAGAGGCAGGACGCCGCCTTGCCGGTGAGTCGTTCGATCCGGAAGCCCTCGTGCTCCCTGTCGTCGATGTGTACGAGGCTGCGCTCGCCGTGCGGGGTCGCAGTCGTTCGCGTTAGGCGTCGATGACCGGCACCTGCGCCATGGCGGCGGCGACGGCATCATCGCTGAGGTCGAAGTCGACCATCTGCCCGGCCATGAACTTCTCGTACGAGGCAAGGTCGAGGTGCCCGTGGCCGCACAGGGCGGTGAGGATCACCTTCTCCTCCCCCGACTCCTTGCAGGCGAGCGCCTCTCGGACCGCCGCAGCGATGGCGTGTGTCGGCTCGGGGGCCGGCACGATGCCCTCGGTCCGGGCGAACTGGACGGCAGCCGTGAAACACTCGACCTGAGGAATGGCGATCGCCTCGGCCAGACCGAGTTCGTAGATGTGGCTGACCAGCGGCGACATCCCGTGGTATCGCAGTCCACCGGCATGGATCGGATCGGGGATGAACCCGTGACCCAGCGTGTGCATCTTCATCAGCGGGGTCATCCCGGCCGTGTCACCGAAGTCGTAGCGGTACTCGCCCTTGGTGAGGCTGGGGCACGCCGCCGGCTCGACGCATCGGATCGTCGGGTTCATCCGGCCGGCCAGCTTCTCGCGCAGGAACGGGAACGACAGGCCACCGAAGTTCGACCCGCCGCCGGTGCAGCCGACGAGCACATCGGGTGTCTCCCCGACCTTGGCCAGTTGCAGCAGCGCCTCTTCGCCGATGATCGTCTGGTGCAACAGCACGTGGTTGAGCACGCTGCCCAGCGCATAGCGCGTGTTCGGATCGGCGACGGCCATCGCCACGGCTTCGGAGATGGCGATCCCCAGGCTGCCCGGATGGTTGGGGTCCTGGGCGAGCAGCGAACGGCCGAACTCGGTGATCGGCGACGGACTCGAATGCACGGACGCGCCGTAGATCTCCATCATCGTTCGGCGGTACGGCTTGGACCGGTACGAGGCAGCGACCTGCCACACCTCGCACTCGATGTCGTACTGCGCACACGCGAACGCCAGCGACGTGCCCCACTGACCGGCCCCGGTCTCGGTGGTGAGCTTCGACACCCCTTCGAGCTTGTTGTAGTAAGCCTGCGGCACCGCCGTGTTCGGCTTGTGCGAACCGGCCGGGCTGACCCCCTCGTACTTGTAGTAGATCCGAGCGGGCGTGTCGAGCAGCTTCTCGAGTCGGTGCGCACGGAACAGCGGGCTCGGGCGCCACAGTCGGTAGATGTCGATGACTCCCCCGGGGATGTCGACGTACCGCTCGTTGGTGACCTCTTGCTCGATCAGCGCCATCGGGAACAGCGGCGCGAAATCGTCGGGACCGGCCGGCTGCAGTGTGCCCGGGTGCAACGCCGGAGGTGGCGGCGACGGCAGGTCGGGGATGACGTTGTACCACTGCGTGGGCATCTCGTCTTCGGTGAGGAGGATCTTGTTGGGCACGCGTGCAGCCATGCGCGAACGGTAGCCCATCATCATCGACGACGACGGATGCGCGCTCGGCGGACGGACAGATCGGCGCGTGCGTCACCAGGCCGTTCGAGGCCGGGTCGATCGGATCAGTCGCCGACCATGCGGAACGAGGCGGCGAGGTAGTCGATGAACACCGGAGAGACCCCCTCTGCGGCGAGGTGTGCTCTCGGTACGGGCAGCGTTGCGGGCATGAACTCCGGGTCGGCCGCGAGCTGCTCGACGTAGTCGTGGTGGACGATCGCCATCCGCCCGAGGACGGCCACATCGACACCGCGCTCGAGGACCTCGGCGATGTGCGCCGGGGTCACCAGTCGACCTGCCACCGCGAGTCGCACCTCGCCGCGCGGGAGCGAGGTGAACTGCTCGAGCAGTGTCGTCCCCTCGTAGCCCGCCTCTGCTGGTGCCTTGAACGAGTCCCACAGTGACATGTCGATCATGTCGATCGCCCCACCGTCGACGAGCGCCGCGAAGATCTCGCGTGCCTCGGCCAGGACCATGCCGAAGCGTTCGGGCGACAACCGGACAGCGACTGCCAACTCCTCACCACACGCCGCTCTGACGCCGTCGATGATCTCGAACAGCATTCTGCTGCGGTTCTCGAGGCTCCCCCCGTACCGATCGGTGCGACGGTTCGTCTCTGCCGCCAGGAACTGACCGATGAGATATCCGTGCGCGCCGTGCAGCTCGACGCCGTGGAAGCCCGCCTGCTGCACCCGACGGGCCGCCGCGACGAAGTCGTCGACGACCTGTTCGACCTCTGCCGTCGTGAGCGCTCGAGCTCCGGTCGCCGGGTCGTCCGATGCAGAGACCGGGGTCGAGCCGATCAACTCGGCGGGCGAACGCATGCCGGCGTGATGGAGCTGGACGTACGAGACCGTGCCGGTTGCCGCGAGGGCACTGGCCAGACACTCGAGACCGGGGAGGTGACGGTCGTCGAAGACACCGAGCTGGCCGGGGAATCCCTGACCACCGTGCTGCACGTGTGCGGCGGCGGTCATCGTCAACCCGAATCCCCCTGCGCCGCGCATCGTGAGGAAGTGGATCTCCTCGTCCGAGAGCGTCCCGTCAGGGTGACTCTGCTGGTTGGTCAGCGGGGCGAGCATGGCGCGATTGCGCAGTGCCGGCCCACGCCGAAATGTCAGTGGTTCGAACAATGAAGGCATCAGGTCTCCCGAGCCTCACGCTACGAGCTGGAGGTACTCGCCGCGCGCCACCGAGCACGCTCATCCGTCTTCCGAGCTGCGATCAACGTGGGATCCCACACGGGCGAGAACGGCGGTGCATACCCGAGGTCGAGTTGACCGAACTCGTCGACGGTCATCTCGCTCCACACTGCGACGGCCAGCGCATCGATGCGCTTGGCGGCCTCGGGCCCGCCGACGATCTGGGCGCCGAGCAGCCTGCCGCTCCCTCGCTCGGCCACCACCTTGACCGCGAGTGGTGCCGGATCGGGGTAGTAGTGCGCGCGGGTCGACCCCTCGATCACACCGGCCACCGCGTCGAAGCCGGCTGCGGCCGCCTCGCGTTCGTTCAGGCCGGTCCGACCGACCTCGACATCACCGACCTTGGTGACGGCCGTACCGATCACGCCGGGGAAGCGAGCAGGCGTACCGCTCACGTTCAGACCGACCACACGACCCTGCTTGTTCGCATGAGTGCCCAGCGCGATCGACACCGGGCGACGGCTGACTCGATGGAAGCTCTCGACGCAGTCGCCGGCTGCCCAGACGCCAGGCACCGAGGTCGCCATGCGAGCATCCGTCGCGATCGCTCCGCTCGGCCCGATGGCGATCCCCGCATCGGCGGCCAGGCGAACATTGGGGCGCACACCGAGACCGAGCACCACGAGATCGGCGGGTATCTCGTCGGCATCGGTACCGACACCCGAGACCCAGCCGTCGCGACCCACGACGAAGCCGCGCACCGCCGTGCCGAGACGAAGTGTGACGTTCATGTGCCTCATGCCGTCGGCCACCCGTGCGCCCATGTCGGGGTCGAGGGTGGCCATGGGCTGCGCCAGTTGCTCGACGACGGTCACGTCGAGACCGCGCAAGACCAGTGCTTCGACCATCTCGAGACCGATGTACCCACCGCCCACGACCACGGCACGACGGGGCGCTCGGGCACGGATCGCTTCGTCGATGGCCAGAGCATCGGGAATCGTCTGGATACCGAAGACACCGGGTGAGTCGAGATGTTCGAAGGGTGGCCGGATCGGCGATGCGCCGGTGGCGATCACGAGTTGGTCGAACGTCTCCCTGGTCGTCTCCGACCGACCGAGGTCGCGGACTTCGACCTCGTGCCGTTCGACGTCGATCGCGATCACTTCGTGACCGGTGCGCACATCGATGCCGTTGGCGCGATGCTGCTCGGGCGACCTGGCCACCAACCTGGTCGAGTCGGGTATGAGGCCACCCACGAAGTAGGGAAGGCCGCAGGCTGCGAACGATGTGTACCCACCCTTTTCGAACACGACGAGCTCGACGTCGTCGACACCTCGACTCGCCTGCGCTGCCGCAGACATCCCGGCGGCATCGCCGCCGATCACGACCACTCGTGTCATCGGGCTTGCTCCTCTCCTCGCACGAACCTGACACCACCGACGGTACTGGCGCCGACATTCGCCCAGGGATCAGGTCGGGCAGTTGCCCGCCGCGAGGCGGTCTGCGGCTCTGTTCAGCGCTCGGTTCGCGATGCGTCGTCTCGCAACGTCAGGGCTCGAGCCAGCATGTGCGCACCGACCGGTGCGGTCACCAGTTGCAGCGCCACGATGACCGCCAACTTCGTGACGGAGCTGACGTCGTCGAGCTGCAGGGTCGCCGCCACTCCGCAGCACAGCACACCGAGCGTCGCCGGCTTGGTGGCGGCGTGCATGCGCGAGCGAGTGTCGCCCAGCCGGTGCAATCCGACCGCGGCAACGAGGGCCAGCAGCGCCCCGACGACGGCGAGCACCACGGTCGCTACGTCGAGCACGACGCTCACTCGCCTCTCCGTTCGATGAACCTCGCGACGGTCACCGACGCAAGAAAGCCGAGCAGGCCGAGGACGAGCGCCAACTCGAGGAACAGGCCCGTCCCGGTCGCTGCTGCAGAAACGATGAGTCCGCAGGTGATGACCGATGTCAGGACGTCGAAGGCGACGGCACGATCGCCGAGACCCGACGGTGACAGCGCCCGCCACGATGCGACCACGGCTGCGACGAGCAACGTCGCCACCACGACCAGCAGCCACGTGCTCATCCGGCATCGCCTCCGAGCGGCGTGACGGCAGCGGTCACCCGTTGCTCGAGCAACCGGACAGCCCCGACGAACTCGTCGCGGTCGTGTCGACCGAGGACGTGGACCTCGAGCACGAACGTCGACGTGCTGCACGCCACCGACATCGTGCCCGGTGTGAGCGTGATCGAGTTGGCCACGATCGCTGCCACCAGCGGCGACCGAGTGGTCAGCGCGACGGCGACCACCGCAGTGTCGCGACTGCCCGGCTGCGGCGCGAGGACCGCCCTGACGACGGTCCAGCTCGAGGTGATCAGGGCGACGAGCAGGTGCCAGCCGAGTGTGAGCACCGCGAGCGGGTGCACTCGATGGCGCTGTGGCGTCGCCGATGCGGGGAACAACACCGCGACGAGGGCGACGACGAGGACACCCGACGCCACGTTGGCGACGCTCACCTCACCCCACAACGCCACCCAGATGACGATCAGCACCAGTGACCGGACGATCACGAGCCCATCACCGCCTCGATGTAACGCATCGGGTCGGCCAGTTGCGCCGCAGCCCCGACACAGAACGAATAGAGCGGTCCGGCCAATGCCGCGATGGCGAGCGTCCCTCCGATGAGCACCATCGTCGACGCAGCCATCAGGCGGTGGTGCCGCAGCACACCGATCCGGCCACCGACCACGGCCGGGTGCACTTCGCCCCAGAACAAGCCGGTCCAGATCTTGGTCATCGAGACCAACGTCAGCAGGCTCCCCGCGACGGCGATCGCCACGATCGCGTACCTCCCGTCGTCGAAGCCGGCACGCACCAACGAGTACTTGGCGAGGAACCCCGAGAACGGTGGAAGTCCGGCGAGGCTGAGCGCAGGGATCAGGAAGAGCACCGCAAGGGTGCCCGATCGACGTGCCATTCCACCGACCTGGTCGAACGCGCTGGTGCCGGTCTCTCGCTCGACGATGCCCTCGACGAGGAACAGCGACGTCTTCACGGGTATGTGGTGCAGCAGGTAGAAGACGGTGGCAGCGAGAGCAGCCTGGGTCCCGAGCGCGATCCCGAGGACCATGTACCCGATCTGGCTGACGATGTGGAAGCTGAGGATTCGCTTCATCTCGAAGTGCGAGATCGCACCGAGCACGCCGACGATCATCGTGAAGCCGGCGATCACGATGAGCAGGGTCGACTGGCCACCCGGGAACAGGAGCGTCTCGGTTCGCAGCATCGTGTACACGCCCACCTTGGTGAGCAGGCCGGCGAAGACTGCGGTCACCGAGCTCGGCGCAGTCGGGTACGAGTCGGGCAGCCAGAAATGGAGTGGGAACACGGCGGCCTTCGTCCCGAACGCGACCAGCAGCAACAGGTTGAGTCCGGTGCGCACCTCGTCGGGAAGTTCGGCCAGACGAGCCGGCAGCTCGGCCATGCTCACGGTTCCCGTCGCCGCGAACACGAGGCCCACGGCGGTCAGCAGCACCGTTGACTCGATCACGTTGAGCACCACGTACGTGGTCCCTGCTCGGATCTGGGTGTCGGTCCCCTCGAGCGTCAGCAGCACGTAACTGGCCATGAGCAACAACTCGAACGCAACGAAGAGGTTGAACAG
>JBDKIV010000118.1:0-17823 GCA_039796935.1 Actinomycetota bacterium
GGCCGCATCCAGCTGTCGAGTTGGGCCAGGGTGTGATCGATGTCGGTGAGCACGAAGCCGATCTCGGCCGCCCAGGCCTCGAAGCGTGGCTTGCCGAAATCCGCGGCGACCGCGTCGAGCAGCTGGCGCTCGTGCGCGACGACGAGGGAACGCAGGCGGCGCAGGGTGCCGACGCGCCACGAGCTGGGTCGGGTGACCCCGGCTGCGAAGGTCTGGCGAGCGGTGGACACGACGGCCCCGATCGCCTCGATCGGGGTGCCACGGACGGTGCCGGACGCGGTGCCGGTGATGGGGTGCACGGCGGTCATCGGCTCAGGCTACGGGAGGATTCGCGCTCGGTCTCGGCGGCCCGCGCCGAGACCCCGGCGGGTCAGGTGTCGAGACGGAACGTGATCCTCGCCTGCCACGGCTCGAAGCCGAGTGAGCGGTAGAGCCGGCGTGCACCGGTCGGGCTGTCGCTGTCGACGTCGATGCAGGCATGCGACAGGCCGTCCTCGACGAATGCCTGTAGCGCCGCTGCGATGAGCGCCGAGGCCACGCCACGACCGCGCCACTCGGCACGAGTGCCGAGGTTGTCGATCCAGCCGTCACGACGACCGGTGATCGCATCGTCGGCCTCGAACCGTTTGCTCAGGCAGTGACCGATGATCTGACCGTCGTGCCAGGTGCCCTCCGGGAGCGACTGTCTCGCCGCGACATCGGTGCCGACGTCGGTGCCGACGTCGGTGCCGGCCTCGACCCACGTCGACCCATCGACCACCGCGACGAAGCTCAGATCGGGCCGAGCGCCGAACCCTCGGACCATCGTCGTCCAACCGGTTTCCGTCGTGGGGGTCGAGCCCCAGTGATCGGCGAAGGCCGCGTCCTTGACGGCGCGGATCTCGTCGTCGCGATCGTCGGGCCAGCGCTCGATCCGGACCCCGTGGAGCGGTGCTGGTTCGGGCAGATCGGTCAGTGGTCGGAGCAGTTGGTCGAACCACCGGACCGGCACGAACCCCGACCGTTCGAACAGACGGCGGGTCTCGGTGGCGGTGGCGGGACAATCGGCCATCACCCAACGGTCGAGGTCGTGGTCGGCTCGGTCGACGAGCACGCGCGCCCGCCCTGCGCCCCACGCGAGCAGCGTCGAACCGACTCCGTGTCGTCGCCACGGCGGGTCGACGTCACCGAAGACGTAGCAGCGCTCGACCCTCACCTCGGACGGGATGTGATGAACGTAGGCGTAACCGACGACCACGCCGTCGACGAGCGCCACCCGGGTGTCGAGGCCGAGGTCGAGATCGAGCGAGTCGAGCTCTTCTCGCAGTTCTCCGGCGTCGGTCACGATCGGCAGACCATCGGCAAGGCATGCCCGGTTGCGAACGTCGACGACGGCATCGAGGTCCTCCCACCTCATCGGTCGATGATCGACCATCGCCATCACGCCTGGAACCCGGCGGCCGGCACCTCGGCGTCGTCGGCCTCGATGGCATCGACGATCCGGCGCGCAACCACCACCGGGTCGAGGCCGTGCCGGAACGTGGGTGCGGTACCTGCGAGCGGCCGACCGGCGAGGCCGGTCTCGGTGTGCGGCGGACGGAAGTCGGCGACGTGGACACCGGACCGGCGCGCTTCTCGACGCAGACCCGCCAGCGCGTGCGACAGCGCCGCCTTCGACGCGCAGTAGGGCACCATGCCGGGAAGCGCCTGTTCGGCCACGACGCCACTGATGGCCCCGAAGAATCCCTTCGTCTCGCCGAGTGCCGGGAGCACCGCCTTCGCCAGCCAGATCGGGCCGAGAGCGTTGGTGAGGAAGAGTTCCTCGATCGTCACGTCATCGGTTGCGACCAGATCGCCGAAGGCCACGATCCCGGACGCGACGACCACGCCGTCGACCCGGCCGTACCGCTCGGTCACCTCGCGCACGAGCACTCCTCCGGCACGGGCATCGCGAACGTCGAGCACCAGGTCGGGTCCCGAGCGCCCCGCACCGATCACCCGCGCGCCGCGCTCGCGCAACTCGTGGACGATGGGTCGCCCCAGCCCGCCGGTCGCTCCGACCACCACGACGACCGCATCTCGAAGGTTCCGCATGCTCGCATCATGCCGGTTCGCCCGTCGCCATGCACCCGCGGCACGATGTGACGTCGCCGCGATCCATGCGGACGCGATGAGTGAGGGGATGGACGGACATGGCGTCAGCGGGGCAACTGGACGAGTTGGGGTTCTACGGTCTGGCCGGAGCGCCGCGCTCGCCGGCCGACCTGATCGAGGAGTGCCGCGATGGCGAGACACTCGGGCTGGGGACCGTGTTCTTGTCGGAGCGGTTCAACATCAAGGAGATCGCGACGATCAGCGGCGTCGCAGGTGCCGTCACCAGCAACCTGCGGATCGCCACGGGCGTCACCAACCACAACACGCGTCACCCGGTGGTGACCGCCAGCTACGCCACGACGATGCACCGCCTGACGGGCGGTCGCTTCGTGCTCGGCCTCGGTCGGGGCATGGACCGGATGTTCGACGCCTACGGCCTGGCGCGGATCACGACGGCACAACTCGAGGACATCGCGGGGGTGTTCCGCCGGCTCTGGCACGGCGAGACGATCATCGGCCACGACGGACCCGCTGGATCGTGGCCCGTGCTCGCTCTCGACCCGGACTTCCGCGAGGACATCCCGCTCCTGCTCAGCGCCTTCGGCCCGAAGAGTCTCGAGCTCGCCGGGCGCTGTTTCGACGAGGTGCTGCTGCACACGTTCTTCACCGACGAGACCTTGCAGCGCTGCGTTCGCACGGTGAAGGAATCGGCCGAACGGGCGGGCCGCGACCCCGACTCGGTGAAGGTCTGGAGCTGTTACGCCACCGTCGGCGACTGGCTACCCGAGGATGTCCGACTCAAGAAGACCGTCGGTCGTCTCGCCACCTACCTGCAGGCGTACGGCGACCTGATGGTCACGACCAACCGGTGGGACCCGGCGGTGCTCGCCCGCTTCCGTGCCGATCCCTTCGTCGCCGGGTTCCGCGGCGCGCTCGACGGCAAGGCGACGACTGCCGAACTCGAGCACGTCGCGACCCTGATCCCGGACGAATGGCTCGCACCGGCCGCCACCGGTTCGCCGGCGCAGTGCGCCGACGCGGTGGCGCACCAGCTCGAGCTCGGCGCCGATGCCGTGATCCTCCACGGGGCAGCACCCCGAGAGATCGCTCCCATCGTCGAGGCGTATCGGGCGCGAGTGGCACGCTGACCCCTGACCGTGTGACCCTGTCCGGGTGTTCCTCGCGTTCTCCGAGATGCGCCGCAGCAAGGTGCGGTTCGGTCTGCTCTCTGGAGCCGTCGGTCTCCTGGTGTTCCTCATCCTGTTCCAGCAGGCGCTGCTGACCGGGCTGATCGACCAGTTCATCGGCGCGATCCGCAACCAGTCGGCCGACGTGCTGGTCTACAACGCCCAGGCACGCAAGAACCTGGAGGGTTCCGTGATCCTCGCCGACCAGCTCGAGGCGGTCGCCGAGGTCGATGGTGTGGCGACGGCACAACCGTGGGGTGAGGGCACGTTCACGGTCCGTGCCGGCGACACCGACCAGGACGCAGTCGTCATCGGCTACGTCCTCGGCGGCCCCGGTGCGCCGACCACGCTGGTCGAGGGCCGCCTGCCCCAGACGACCGGCGAGGCCGTCGCCAGCAGCCGCAACGCGGCGGACGGTTTCGACGTCGGCGACACCGTCGAGGTGCTCGCGAGCCAGGGCGGCACGTCGACGGTGTTCACCGTGGTCGGCCTGGCGGACGAGATCAACTACTCGGTCGCCCCGGTGCTGTTCACCGACTTCGCCGGCTTCGAGGCGGCGAAACGGTCGGTCAACCCCGATGCGGTGGCGATCCTGCCCTCCGTCGTGGCCGTCGCGGTCGATGACGGAGCCGACGCCGCAGCCGTCGCCGCAGCCATCTCCGCTGCGGTCGACGGGACCGAAGCACTCACCCGGCAGCAAGCGGTCGACGGATCGCCGGGCGTGTCGAGCGTGCGTCAGAGCTTCTCGGTGATCCTGCTGCTGTTCTACCTGGTCGTGCCGCTGGTGACCGGGCTGTTCTTCCTGATCATCACCTTCCAGAAGGCGAGCGCGCTCACGCTGCTACGTGCCATCGGCGCCCCGGTCGGTCCGCTCGTGCGCTCGCTGTTGCTGCAGGTGGTGATCGTCGTGGTGGCCGGGTCACTGCTGGCCACGCTGCTCTACTGGGCGGCGGCCAGTGCGCCCAACGAACTCGGCATCTCGGTCGAGCCGCTGCCGATCGTCGCGACTGCGGCGGTGGTGCTCGCGCTCGCCCTCGTCACCTCACTCGCTGCGGTCCGACGGGTACTCCGGATCGACCCGATCGCAGCGACGACGGGTGCGGGGGTGCAGGTCTGATGCGCCTGTCGGTGATCGAGCTACGAAGACGACCGAGCCGGTTCATGGTTGCCACGGTCGTGCTGACCGTGCTGAGCGCCCTGTTGCTCTTGCTGGGCGGACTGCTCGACGGGTTGTTCCTCGGTTCGACCGGGGCGATCCGGGCCCAGGATGCCGACGTGATCGTCTTCTCGTCGACCTCTCGTGATTCGTTCGTGCGCAGCCGTCTCGACGCCGACACCCGTGCTGTCGTCGAGGGGGCATCCGGTGTCGACGAGGTCGGCGGACTCGGGTTCGCGCTCCTCGGTGCCGCGGTGCCCGGCCAGGACGAACTCGCCGATGTCGCCGTCACGGGGTACGAGCTGGCCCCGAAGGGTGTGCCCGAGCCTCCACCGCCCGGCCACGCATGGGCCGACGAACGGCTGAAGGACTCGGGAGCAGCCGTCGGTGACACGCTGTTGGTCGGCCCGGCGCAGACGCCCATCGTGATCGACGGATGGGTGAGCGACGTCAGCTACCTCCTCCAGGCCGGGCTCTGGGTCGACCTCGCGACCTGGCGGACCGTACAGAACGCGAATCGGCCCGATGCGTTCGTCGCCGACGGCGTCGTCCAGGCGCTCGCGGCGCGCGGGTCGGGCGATCTGACCGAGACCATCGATCTGGCAACGGCCGGCACCACGAGCACACTCACCATCGACGATGCGGTGTTCGCGCTGCCGGGAGTGAGCTCCCAGAACAGCACGTTCAACGCGATCATCTATTCGACCCTCGTGGTCGTGCTCGCCGTGGTGGGCCTGTTCTTCTCGCTCCTCACCCTCGAACGAACCTCGCTCTACGGTGTGCTCAAGGCCATCGGCGCGTCGACCGGACGCCTGTTCCGCGGCATCGTCCTCCAGGCCGTTGCCGTCGCTGTCGTCGCCTTCGTCGCGGGCAGCGGGTTGGCGGTGCTCGCCGATCTGGGGCTGCCCGCCGAGGTCCCGCTGCAGCTCACGGCGGACCGGTTCGTCTTCACCTTCGTCGCCCTCGTCGTCGCTGCCGTGCTCGGGAGCGCGATCTCACTGCGTCGGGTCACGCGTATCGACCCGGCCTCAGCCATCGGGAGTGCAGCATGACCGCCGCCTCAGCCAGCCCCTCCGGCTCACCTGCTGGTGACCGCTCGTCGAGCACGATCACCCAGCGTCCACCGGCGTTGCGACTCGATGCGGTCCGAAAGGTGTACTCGAGTGGCGATTCCGAGATCGTCGCCATCGACCACGCCACGCTCACGGTGGGCGCCGGCGAGATCGTCGCGTTGCTCGGGCCCTCCGGGTCGGGCAAGACCACCCTGCTGTCGATCGCCGGCGGTCTGCTGTCGGCGACGGGCGGGCGGGTCGAGGTGGGCGGCCAGGAGATCACCGGTCATTCACCGCGCGAGTTGACGGATTTCCGCCGGTCGTCGGTCGGATTCGTCTTCCAGTCGGTCAACCTGGTGCCGTTCCTGACAGCCGAGGAGAACCTCCTCGTGGTGGACGAACTGGCCGGCCGCCGCGGCATCGGCCGCAAGGCCGCCCGGTCGAGAGCACGCCAACTCCTCGGCGAGCTGGGACTCGGTCACCGGCTCTCGAACCTCCCGAGTCAGCTGAGCGGTGGCGAACGGCAACGTGTGGCGATCGGCCGAGCGCTGTTCAACAGTCCGGCGCTGGTGCTGTTCGACGAGCCGACCTCTGCGCTCGACACCAAGATCGGCGAGCAGGTGATGGAGTTGATCCAGTCCGAGATGCGACAGCGCTCCACTGCCGCGGTGATCGTCACCCATGACACCCGCATGACCCACTACGCCGACCGCACCGTCCACATCACCGACGGAGTCCTCGCCGAGTAGCCGGCGCCCGCGGGTACGTTGGCGTTCATGGCGACCAGCGATCCCGTCGTTCCGTTCCAGCAGTTGCTCGACGGTGTCGACCTGCCCTTCCACCCAGATCTTCGTGTCCCGCCGCTACGCGAGGTGAGATTGGCCGTCGCCGATGCCCGGCCTGTCGGTGATGTCGAGCGTGCTGCACACGATCAGGTCGTGTCGCGGCTCGGGCCGGCGATCGAGCCGGGCATGACGGTGGCCGTCGGTGCCGGCAGTCGCGGTCTGACCGATCGGGTGGCTCTGCTTCGGGGGACCATCAGCGGTCTGCGCGCCCTCGGCGCCGATCCGTTCGTCGTGCCGGCGATGGGCAGCCACGGCGGCGCGACGGCCGAGGGTCAGCTCGAGATGCTGGAGTCGCTCGGCATGACCGAAGCGGCGCTCGGGGCCGAGATACGCGCCACCATGGACACGGTCGAAGTGGCCCGGACACCGGCAGGGATGCCGCTGTACCTCGATCGCCACGCCGCGAGCGCCGACCGCATCCTGCCGGTCAACCGGATCAAACCGCACACCTGCTTCAAGGGGCCGATCGAGAGCGGCTGCACCAAGATGGCCGTCGTCGGCTTCGGCAAGCAGCCCGGTGCGGCGCAGATCCATTCGTGCGGACCCGTCGAGATGCGTGCCCGCCTGCTCGATGGCATCTCGGCGTTGCGCTCGACAGGACGTCTGCTCGGCGGCGTGGGCTCGGTCGAGGCCATGACGGGCGAGGTGGTGCGCGTCGCAGCACTGACGGCCGACCAGGTCGGCTCCACCGCCGAGGTCGAGCTGGTCGACTTCGCACGCACGCTGGTTCCGCCGCTGCCGTTCGACGAGATCGACGTGCTCGTCGTCGAGCGGGGCGGCAAGGACATCAGCGGTACGACCCTCGACCCGAACGTGACCGGTCGCTTCTGGGTCCACGGCCTCGACGACCTCGTGACACCGCGCGTCAGCACGATCGTGCTGCTCGGCATCACCGAGGTGTCCGCCGGCAATGTCCTGGGCATCGGGTTCGCCGACTTCATCCCGGCCTCCGTCGCCCGGCAGATCGACTGGAAGAAGACCTACATCAACTGCTTCACGGCCGGGCCGAGCGGGGTCCGGCGCAGCCGCATGCCCATGGTCCTGCCCACCGAGCTCGACTGCCTCAAGGCGGCGCTGAGCATGTGCGGACGGGGCGTCGACGAACCCAAGCGCGTGGTGCGCATCGCCGACACGTTGCACACCGACCGCTGTTGGGTGAGCGAACCGCTGCTCGGTCAGCTCCCGGCCGGGGCGGTCGTCGTCTGAACGGACGCTGCTCGGTCGGTCAACTGCCGAAGGGAAAGCCGAGATCGGGAGCGGTGAGCATCGGCCGGAACGGCACCCCTGCCGCTTCTGCCATCGCCGCGCAGGTACCGCCGCGATCGACGATGACCGTGATGAGGACCGGCTCGGCCCCGAACGCCCGGACCGCCTCGACCGCTTCCATGATGGACGTTCCTCGGGTGACGGTGTCCTCGGTGATCACGACACGATCGCCCGGGGTGAGCGCTCCGGCGATCCGGCCGGTGACGCCATGGTCCTTGGCCTCCTTGCGCACGGTGAAGCTCTTCAGCTGTCGCCCGCGCGTGGCCCCGATGGCGGCCACGGCGTAGGCGACCGGGTCGGCCCCCACGGTCAGCCCCCCGATCGCGGTTGCGTTCTCGGGGATCAGCGAGAGGGCGACTTCCGCCATCAGGAGCACCCCGTCCGGACGGCAGGCCGTCTGTTTGGTGTCGAGGAACCACGAGCTCTTGGCACCCGACTTGAGGGTGAAGTCCCCGCGCTTGAGGCTGTGCTCGAGCACGTGGGCACGAAGGGCGGCACGAGCAGGGTCGAGCGGCGGAAGTTCGTCGGTCGCGTTCATCGGCGGCGACGGTAGCGGCTCACCGGTCGGGGCGCGGTGCTCCGTCACCGCTGTCGGCGCTCGCCGCCCGCTGGTGGCGGATGAGCACCTCCTGCGTGATCGTGGCCACGTGGACGCCGTCGTTGCTGAAGACGTGCCCCACGACAAGCCCTCGGGCCCCGACGAAGGTGTGGCAGGTCACGTCGTAGAGGTGCCACCGGTCGGCTCGCACCGGGCGGTGGAACCACACACTGTGATCGAGGCTGACGCCGAACGACTCGCCCCACCACGTGTCGAGGTCGACACCGGGTGCGTCACGTTCGTACATCGACTGGCGAACCGACTCGGTCGGCATGTCATCGGCGATGTAGGCGAGCCAGCAGCGATGCAGCAGGTCGTCGTCGGGGTCGAGCGGGTCACTCACCCGCATCCACGCAGCGACACGACCACGGCCCTGGGCGGGCCGTGCGAGCGATGCAGGGGGCACGTCGCGCCGTTCGACGGTGTTGGTCCAGTTCTCCTGCTCGGGGAGGTCCTCGGCGGACACCACGTCGGGCATCGGGACGTTCTGGTGGTCGTCCGCGGGTTCCGGACGCTGGAACGACGCCTCGAGGTTGAGGATGGCACCGACCGCCTGGCGGGCGACGACACGGCGGGTGGCGAAGCTCCGACCGTTGCGGATCCGGTCGACCTCGTACCGGACCGGCTCGGTGTGGTCGCCGCGACGGATGAAATACGCACGCAACGAATGCGGTGCCAGATCGGCCTCGACGGTCGCCGACGCGGCGCGCAGGGCCTGGGCGACGATCTGACCACCGAACAACCCGCCCCATGGATACCTGGGTCCGACGCCCACCAAGGTGTCGGATCCGTGCGGTTCCAATGTGAAGAGCTCACCAAGATCCATGGGTATTTCTCTCTATCTCCTGCGTGGTTCCGCTTGTTGCAGTGTAAGGGTCGTCGCAGGTTTACACGTGTAGCAGGAACGATTCCGACTCATATATCTTCCATGACTGCGTCAGAATTCACTACTGATCGAAATTCGCGTTGTACTCTATGGACATGGTCAAGAAGGGTCCCAAGAATCCGCTCAGCGACGAGCACAAAGCAGCTATGGCGGCCGGTCGGCACGAGGGTCGGGTCGTGCGGGACTACCTCGAGGCGCTGCGCTCCAACAAGCCGCGCCGCGGCCGCAAGCGAACCGCCGAGTCGATCACCGCCCGCCTCGCCGCCATCGACGCCGAACTGGTCGAAGCCGACGCACTCGACGAGCTCCGTCTGCTGCAGGAGCGGCGCAATCTGCAGGTCGAACTCGAGTCGATGGGGACCGTGGTCGACATCAGCGCTCTCGAGCAGGAGTTCGTCAAGGTCGCCCAGTCCTACAGCGAGCGCCAGGGCATCGCCTACGCCACCTGGCGCGAGGTCGGCGTCGAGGCATCGGTGCTCAAGGCTGCCGGCATCTCGCGCGGCGCCTGAGCGCGTCGCTCTGCGTTCAGACGACGATCTCGTCGAGGGCCTCGAACACGGCACCGACGTTGCGGATCGACCGCTCGAGGTCGAACGCAGCGTCGAGCGCCGCAGCACCGAGTGCTGCGACGGTCTCGTTCTGCTCGAGAATTGAACGGAAATCAGTCTCGTCGTCCCAGGCCTGGAGCGCAGCTGATTGAACGATTCGATAGGCATCGTCTCGGGTCAAACCGGCCTGGATCAGCCCCAACAGAACGCCCTGACTGAACACCAGACCGTGGCTGCTCGTGATGTTGCGACGCATGCGGTCGGTGTCGACCACGAGACCCTCGAGCAGGCGGCGACCGCGGTGCAACACGTAATGGGCCAGCAGCGACGAGTCGGGTAGCACCACTCGCTCGACCGAACTGTGCGAGATGTCGCGTTCGTGCCACAGCGCGACGTTCTGGAGGCCGGCCTGCAGGTTGCCGCGAAGCACCCGGGACAATCCGCTGATCGTCTCTGCCGAGATCGGGTTCTTCTTGTGCGGCATCGCCGACGAACCCTTCTGGCCGGGCTTGAACCCCTCCTGCACCTCACGCACCTCGGTGCGCTGCAGATGCCGGAGCTCGACGGCGATCAGCTCGAGCGTCGAGCCGACCGACGCGCACGCCCAGAGGAACTCGGCATGTCGATCACGGGCGATCACCTGCGTCGCCGGTACCGGTCGAAGCCCCAGCCGGTCGGCCACGAACCGCTCGACCGACGGGTCGATGTTCGAGTAGGTGCCGACGGCCCCACTGAGCTTGCACACGGCGACTGCGTCACGGGCCGCACGAAGGCGCTGACGGTCACGCTCGACCTGCAACGCCCACAGCGCCACCTTCGCCCCGAACGTGGTCGGCTCGGCGTGCACGCCATGGGTACGGCCGATCATCACGCTGTGCCGATGTCGATGCGCCAGTTCGATCAGGGTCGAGAGCAGGCGGGTCGAGGCGTCGATCAGCAGGTCGGCAGCATCACGCAACATCCAGCACCACGCCGTGTCCACCACGTCGCTGCTCGTGAGGCCGTAGTGGATCCACGTGCCGGCCGGCGCGCCGATCGCCGCCTGGACGACATCGACGAACGCGGCCACGTCGTGGTCGGTCACCGCCTCTCGGGCAGCAACCGCTGCGACGAACGCTTCGTCGACCGTCGGGGCGCCGGCACGGCATGCGGCGGCGTCGGCCGCCGACACGACGCCGAGTGCGACATGGGCGTCGGTGGCGAGCAACTCGATCTCGAGCCACCTGCCGAACCGGGCGGTGTCGCTGAACACCGCCGCCATCTCGGGTAGCGAGTACCGAGCGATCACGCCCCGGTCCAGTCGATGTAGTCGTCACGTTCGGCCCCGACACCCACGACGGACACCGGGACGCCGACCTCGGCCTCGACGAGTTGCACGAACGCTCGCGCCGCGGCAGGGAGGTCCGACACCCGCCGAACGGTGCTGATGTCGGTCTGCCAGCCCGGCAGCTCGACGTATTCGGGTTCGACCCGGGCGAGCAGTTCGACCCTGTCGGGATAGTGCTGGATCCGGTGCCCGTCGAGCCGGTAGCCGACGCAGACCTTCACCGATTCGAATCCGTCGAGGACGTCGAGCTTCGTCAGCGCGAGCTCGGTGAGGGAGTTCACCTGGGCGGCATGACGCAACATCACACAGTCGACCCAACCCGGCCGACGGCGGCGACCCGTGACGGTCCCGTACTCGTGCCCGACGTCGACCAGGCGGTCGCCGTCGGCGTCGAGCAACTCGGTGGGGAAGGGCCCCTGGCCGACACGGGTGGTGTACGCCTTGGTGATCCCGACGATCCGCGTGAGTTCGCGCGGGCCGATACCCGTACCGACGCTCGCACCGCCGGCCGTCGGATTCGACGACGTGACGTAGGGGTAGGTTCCGTGGTCGAGGTCGAGGAACGTGGCCTGCGCACCTTCGAGCAGCACCTGCTGGCCGTCGCGAACCGCATCGTTGAGCAGATTGACCGTGTCGGCGATGTACGGCACGAGACGTTCGCCGAGCTGGGCGAACGTGGCGACGATGGCGGCGACATCGAGCGCCTGACCGCCTGCCGACACCAGCGCAGCGCTCTCGGCCTCGGCACGTGCAGCCACCTCTGCCGCGAACGCTGCAGCATCCAGCACGTCACCGGCCCGGATCCCGACCCGCCGCGCCCGGTCTGCGTACGCAGGGCCGATCCCTTTCAAGGTGGTCCCGATCTTGCCGTCACCCCGGCTCGCCTCGGACAACGCATCCCACGCCTGATGCCACGGGAAGATCAGATGGGCCCGGCTGCTGACCACCAGGCGGCGGCACGAGATCCCTCTGCTCTCGAGCATGTCGACCTCGTTGAACAGGGTCGGCAGGTCGACCACCACGCCATTCGCGATGACGGGGACGACATGGTCGTAGAGGATCCCGCTCGGCACCAACTGCAGCGCGTAGCGCTCGCCACCGACCACCACGGTGTGACCGGCGTTGTGTCCTCCCTGGTAGCGGACCACATAGCCGTGCTCTCGCGACAAGAGGTCGATGACCTTCGCTTTGCCTTCGTCGCCCCACTGGGCCCCGACAACGACCGTGACCGGCATTGGCACGCTCCTCACACGCGAGTGTCCGAACCAGGTTCCGGAACGTGTACCGAGGGTAGTGGGTCCGCCCGGTCGGCGCCGATACCGTTTCGCCCGCATGGCTGCCACTCCTCCCGTGATGCGTCGCCTCCGATGGGGGTCGATGTCGGCCACCGAGCGGGCCGCCCTCGTTCACCGTGGCCTCGACGACATCTTCGATCCGTCGCTTCGCGCCTCGATCACCGACCTCGTCGAGGACGTCCGCGAGCATGGCGACGAGGCGGTCTGTCGAGCGCTCGAGCAATTCGACCGGATCACGGTGACACCCGACCGGTTGCGTGTGAGCGCTGCAGAGATCGAGCGAGCAGCGGTCACCGCCGATGTCGACGCAGCCATCGATGACGCCATCGCTCATCTGCGAGCGTTCAACGACCGGCTGATGGAGCGGGCGACCGACTGGAGCTTCGAGAGCGAGCCGGGTCTCACCGTCGGCGAGAAGATCTCGCCGATCGCGTCGGCCGGTCTGTTCGTGCCGAGCGGCAAGGCCTCGTACCCGAGCGTCGCCTACCAGTTGGGCGTCCCCGCTGTGGTCGCCGGTGTCCCACGACTCGCCCTGGTGGTGCCCCCGATCCCGGGCGGTGACGGCAGCGTCGACCCGGCCGTGCTCACCGTGTGCCGAAAGCTCGGCATCGACCAGGTGTTCCGCGTGAACGGTCCGGCCGGTGTCGCTGCGCTCGGCTTCGGCACCGAATCGATCCCGCGTGTTCGCAAGGTGGTCGGACCGGGGTCGCCGGCGGTCACCCTGGCGCAGGTCGAGATGCAGCGGTACGGGCTCGCGACCATGATGTTGCTCGGACCGACCGAGAGCCTGGTCATCGCCGACGAGACGGCAGACCCCGATCGTCTCGCTGCAGACCTGCTGATCGAGGCCGAGCACGGCACCGACTCGGCCGTGGTCCTGGTGACCACCTCGAGCGGTCTGGCCGACGCGGTCGATGCCGCCCTGGCACGGCAGTTGGACGATCTGCCCCCGCTACGCGCCGAGGCAGCGCGATCGTCGCTCGGCGTCAACGGTGGCTGCGTGCTGGTCGACACACTCGAGGATGCTGCCGACGTGTCGAACGAGTACGCCCCGGAGCACCTCCAGCTCGCGGTCGCCGACAACCAGGCCGAACGCATCCTCGAGTTGCTCACCGAGGCCGGCGAGATCCTGATCGGCCAGCACACGCCGTTCAGCGCGGCCAACTTCGTCATCGGCTGTCCTGCGTCGCTGCCGACGAGCGGGTTCGCGCACGTGTCGTCGGGGATCACCGCCGAGACCTTCCTGAAGCGCACGGCCGTCGCTCGATCGGACGATCGCGCCCTCCGCAGGATGGCGCCGTCCGTCGTGGCACTCGCCGACCACGAGGGATTCCCTGCGCACGCGGCGGCGCTACGCCGCCGCTACTCCGATCTCGTCTGACCGGTCCCGGCGTGGCGATGCCAGGTCGCCTCCATCGCTGCCCACCTGCCTCCGAGGGCACGAAGTTCTGCCGCCGACCCGAGCTCGACGATCCGACCCGCCTCGACGACCGCGATGCGATCGGCACGCATCGCCGTGGCGAGCCGATGGGCGATGATGATCGCCGTCCTGCCGTCGAGCACGGCATCCAATGCCCGCTCGACGGTGGTCTCGCTCTCGAGGTCGAGACTCGACGTCGCCTCGTCGAGCACGAGCACACGAGGCCGCGCGAGGAACGCTCGTGCGAGCGCCAACAGCTGTCGCTCGCCGCTCGACAACGACACGCCCCGCTCGTGGACGAAGGTGTCGAGTCCGTCCGGCAGTCGCGCGATCAGGTCGTCGAGCCCGACGGCCGAGCAGGCCGCACGCACATCGCCGTCGCTCGCATCGGGCCGACCGAACGACAGGTTGTCCCGAATGGACGCGGCGAACAGGAAGGCCTCCTGAGGCACCACGCCGATCTGACGACGCAACGACCCGACCGTCACCTCGCGCAGGTCGACACCGTCGATCCGCACCGTCCCACCGGTCGGGTCGTGGAAGCGGGTGACGAGCTTGGCGATGGTCGACTTGCCCGATCCGGTCGCTCCGACCAGCGCGAAGGTCTCACCCGGAGCGATCGACAACGACACCTCGTGCAGGACGGTCGAGCCCTCTCGGTAGGCGAAGCTCACCCGATCGAACTCGACCGCTCCCTCGATGGGCGCGAGCGGGCGGGCGCCCGGTCGCTCGACCACCGACGGCTCGGTCGCCAGGAGTTCGCGAATTTTCCCGACTGCAGCCTGGCCGGACTGGTAGGTGCTGTAGAGCTGGACGAGTTGCTGGATCGGTGCGAAGAACGCCGTCAGGTAGAGCACGAACGCCGCCAGCGTGCCGATCGAGATGTCACCGTCGAGGACCATCGAACCGCCCACGAGCACGATGACCACCTGCGCGATTGCGCCGAGCAGATCCGCGGACGGGCCGTAGAGCGCACCCTGCCGGGCCGTGACGACGTTGGCGTCGCGGTACCGGCGCACGATCGCCCGGTGTGACACGACGTTGTGGCGACGACGGTTGAAGGCCGTCACGATGCGAACGCCCTGCAGGGTCTCGCTGAGGTCGGACAACAGATCGGCGATCCGGTCGCGGACGACGGCGTACGAGCGGTCCGAGGCCGAGCGGAACCACAGGGTGCTGGCCAGCAGCGCCGGGACCACCACCACGACCGTGACCGCGGCGAGCGTCGGTTCGAGCGCGAACAGGATGACGGTGACGAACACGACCGTGAGCCCCTGGACCGCGAGGTTGACGAGTCCGTCCTGGAACAACTGCTGGAGGGCGTCGATGTCGCTCGTCATCCGTGTCAGCAGACGGCCGGCTCGCTCATCGGTGTAGAAGTCGATCGAGAGCCGCTGCAGGTGCGAGAAGACCCGCAGGCGCAACTCGTAGAGGAGTCGCTCGCCGAGGCGACCGGTCCACGACACCCGGGCCGCACCGGCGGCCGTGGCGAGCACCACCGACACGAGATAGGCGACCGCCACGAGGACGATGACGCCGGTGTCACCGACCGCGACACCGTCGTCGATGCCGCGCTGCGTGAGGAGGCCGCCCGCTTGGAGCATGAGGGTCTCGATCACCACGAGCACGAACGCCAGCGCGAGACCCCACCGATGGCCGCTGAGGAACCGGCGGAGCGTGAACGGCGCCTGCTCGCGGCCGACCGGATCGAACCCGATGGTGGGTTCGGGGTGATCGGGTTCGGTGGCGAGGATCTTCTCGGCCCGCTCGGCCAACTCCGACGGCACCCCCGCGAACGGGAGCCCCGCCGCAGCAGCGCTCTGCATGCCGCCGGGCGCCAGACCGACGCCGGGTGACGGTCCTCCGAACATCATTCGCCCGTCACCGCCTCGGCACGGCCCGGGTCGTGCTCGGCCGCCACCTTCGCGAGGACCGCTGCGTACCGTGGCTCGGTCGCGATCAGGTGGGCGTGCGTGCCGTCGGCGACGACGGCTCCGTCCTCCACCAGGACCACTCGATCGGCGAGCGCGATCGTCGACAGACGATGTGCGATCAGGAGCGTCGTCCGGCCGCCGAGGGTTCCGTGGAGCGTGTCGTGGATGAGCTGTTCGACCCGGACGTCGATCGCCGACGTGGCGTCGTCCAGGACGAGCACGGTCGGGTCTGCCAACAGGGTGCGCGCGATCGAGATGCGCTGACGCTGGCCGCCCGAGAGGTCGTATCCACGCTCTCCGACCACGGTGTCGTAGCCGTCACTCAGTTCGGTGATGAACTCGTGAGCCTGCGCGGCGCGGGCGGCAGCGATCACCTCGTCACGTGACGCACCGGGCCGGGCATACGCGATGTTGTCGTGCACCGACGCGGAGAACAGGAACGGGTCGTCGAGGACGATCCCGACGTGATGACGCACGCTGGCCGTGGTGAGGTCCCGCACATCACGCCCGTCGATGCGCACGCTCCCGTCCTGGACGTCGTAGAAGCGAGCGAGCAGGCGAGCGATGGTCGACTTGCCGCTGCCGGTACGGCCGACGATGGCGACGGTCTCGCCCGGGGCGACGTGGAGCGAGAAGCCCCGAAGCACGGGAGCGCTGTCGCCGTAGGCGAACGTGACGTCGTCGAAGGCGACCTCGCCGGCGGGCTCGACGAGGTCGACGGCACCCGGCCGGTCGCCGACGGTGGGCCGTTCGTCGAGCACCTCGAAGATGCGTCCGGCGGATGCGGCCGCCCGCTGGCCGAGGATGAGCAGGAAGCTGAGGAACCGGAACGGTGCCTGCACCAGCACGACATATGCGTTGAAGGCCACGATCGCCCCGATGGTGATGTCGCCGTCGACGGCGAGCATCCCGCCGTACAGCAGGACGCCGGCCAGGCCGAACCTCGGAAGGTTCTCCGTCAGCGGGCCCCACCGTGCGCGGGCATCGTTCAGTTCCACGTTGGCCCAGCGGAGTCGGGTGGCGCCCCTGGCCAACTTGCGGAGCTCGCGCTCTTCGGCAGCGAACCCCTTGACGACTCGGACACCTTGGATGTTCTCGTCGACGATCGTCGTGATCTCCGCTTGGCGACCCTGCACGATCCAACTCATCGGGAACGAGATGTTGCGCAGCGCCGAGCCGGTGAGATACGTGATCGGCACGGTCGCGACGGCCACCACGGTCAGACCGACGTGGATCGACAGCATCAGCGCGACAGCGACGGCGAAGCTGATGACGTTGAGCGACATGATCGGAGCGAATGCGAGGAACATCTGCACGGACCGGATGTCGGAGTTCGCCCTCGAGATCAGTTGGCCCGCCTGCACCCGGTCGTAGAACCCGAAGTCGAGTCGCGTGAGATGGCCGAACATCGACGTGCGCAGATCGGCCTCGAGGTCGTAGGCGATCCGGTAGAGCGCCGAGCGATACCAGTACGTCAGCAGCGCACGGGCGACGGCCACCCCGGCGAGGATCCAGATGAACCGCGAGAGCGGTTCGCTCTGCTCACGAAGACCGAGGTCGATGGCGTCCATCGTGATCCGGGGGATGAGCACCCCGGCCACCATCGCGGTCAGCGCAGCGAACAGGGCAGCGAAGAACGAGCCGCGCCTGACCCGCAGGAGCGGCCACATCCTCCGGATCCAGCCGAGCGATGCGTCGGGGTCGACAACGGCCGCCGGGGGTCCCACGTCGTCGGGGACGCCGAGCGGTTCGAAACTCGACCACGGTCCATCAGGATCCCCCACGCTGCGGACTCTAGGACCGAGCCGGGCACCACCGGCTCATCGGCAGTCCGGCCGGGCCGCCCGGACTCGTTCGATCACGACCCGGACGGCCCGCCACCACCTCGCGATCAGACCGTCAGCACCAACCGACCATCGACCGTGTCGACGGTCACCGTGTCGCCGTCACCGACCTTGCTCTCGAGGATCAGGACCGCAGCCTGGTCGCTGATCTGGCGCTGGATCACGCGCTTCAGCGGCCGCGCACCGAATGCCGCGTCGAACCCCTCGTGGGCCAGATGAGCCATCGCCGCGTCGGTGACCTCGAGGGCGATGCGACGATCCGCCATCCGCTTGCGAAGGGCATCGAGCTGGATCTCGACGATCTGGCGGAGATCGTCCTCGGTGAGCGCCCTGAACCGGATGATCTCGTCGACCCGGTTGACGAACTCGGGCTTGAAGAACCCGAGTGGATC
>JBDKIV010000119.1:0-35450 GCA_039796935.1 Actinomycetota bacterium
CATTCGGATGGCTTCGCTGTTCCTCGCCCCCAAGGTCGAGCCGTTCCTCGATCGAGAGCGAGCCGGCCAGTTGGTCGAGTTGCTCGCCCGCTTGGTCATCTCCTACTTCCTCGCCCCATCGGATCGTGTCGATCTCGGTGATCCCGAGTCGGCTCGGGCGTTCATCGTCACGCACCTTCTTCCCACCTTCACGCTTCCCACCCTCACCACACCGACCGGAGCACTCTCGTGACCATCGACTCGACCTTCAACAGCAACACCGACATCATCGGCCGCGCCGACATCAACGACATCGAGGCCATCCTGGCCATTCCGGGAACCGACCCGAACGAAGTCGAGCACGTGGTCAAGGACAACGCCGATGCGATCTTCACGTGGGATTACTCGCTCACCCGGCCGGCGTTGCGCAAGCTGTACGAGAAGGCCAAGACCGGCCAGTGGAACGGCACGACCGATCTGCCGTGGAGCACCGAGGTCGACGTCGAACGGACCGTTGCGGCCGACCAGGCCGTGCTGGGCACCGGCTTCGACCCGACCGTGTACGTCGGCACGCCCGTCGAGAAGTGGGGCGACAAGGAGTGGCTCGAGTTCGGCATCCAGAGCCGCAACTGGACGCTCAGCCAGTTCCTGCACGGCGAGCAGGGTGCCCTGTTGTGCACCGCCAAGATCGTCGAGACCGTTCCGTGGTACGACGCGAAGTTGTACGCGAGCACCCAGGTGGTCGACGAAGCACGCCACGTCGAGGTGTTCGCCCGGTACCTCGAGGAGAAGCTCGGCGGGCCCTACCACATCAACGCCCATCTGCGGATGCTGCTCGACGACATCATCAACGACAGCCGGTGGGACATGACGTATCTCGGCATGCAGGTCATGGTGGAGGGCCTGGCACTGGCGGCATTCGGGTTCCTCCACCAGATGACCGGGGAGCCATTGTTGAAGCAACTGCTCCGCTATGTCATGAGTGACGAGGCTCGTCATGTGGCATTCGGGGTGCTCAGTCTCAAGGAGGTCTACGACTCGATGACCGACGTCGAGATGAGGGATCGCCAGGAGTTCGCATTCGAAGCTGCGATCCGGATGCGCGACCGCTTCATGAGTCAAGAGGTCTGGGAGCGGATGGGTGTCGATCCGAAGAAGATCGCGCCGCTCGTGCTGGCCGATCCGACTCGCCTCGTGTTCCAGTCGATGCTGTTTTCGAAGATCGTGCCCAACTGCAAGAAGCTCGGCCTGCTCGACCGCAACGACAAGTGGTTGCGCCACCGGTTCGAGGACATGGGTGTCATCCAGTTCGAGGACTGGGTCGACACGGGCGAGGAGTATTCGGCGTTCGCACTCGACGCTGCTGTCGACGAGGGTGCGGTCGTCGCCGGCGAGTGACGGCCGGCCGATGCCGACCGCATCGCCCATCGTGACTGCGGTCACATCGAATCCTCTACGATCCGCTCATGGCGCTGCATTCCGACCCCTTCTTCCGGACGTTCCACGCGCTCAGGATCAAGGGGTTCGCGCGAACGGAGACGCTGGCCGAGATCGCCGATCTGCCGCGTTCGCTGGTCGAGCAGCACCTCGATGACCTGCTGGCCCGCGAATGGGTGCTGTATCGGGAGGCTCGCCAGCTCTGGCAACTCACGCCGACCGGGCGCGACGAGCACCGCACGGCGTTGGTGGCAGACATCGGGCACCTCCACATCGCCGAGTTGCTGGCCGGTGCCTACGTGCGGTTTCTCCGGGTCAACGAACAGTTCAAGGAGCTGTGTGGCGACTGGCAGCTCCGTCGTGGCGAAGTGAACGACCACACCGACGTCGACTACGACCGTCAGGTGATCGAGCGTCTCGTCGGTCTCGATGCTGCAGCGACACCGATCGTCGCCGAGATGGGTGAGGTGCTGCACCGCCTTGCGCCGTACTCGCCACGGCTGGCATCGACGTGCCAGAAGGTGGTGTCGGGTGAAACGAATATGTTCACCGGTGTCATGTGCGGCAGCTACCACGATGTGTGGATGGAGCTTCACGAAGATCTGATCCTGACCCAGGGCATCGACCGGTCGGCCGAGGGGTCGTTCTGATGGCCCGGTTCGGTCGTGTCCTCACCGCGATGGTGACCCCGTTCGACGACGACGGCGAACTCGACCTCGATGTGGCGCAGCGACTCGCTCGCCGACTCGAGGCCGACGGCAACGACGGCCTGGTGGTGGCCGGAACCACCGGTGAGGCTCCGGTGCTCACCGATGACGAGCGACTCTCGCTGTTCTCGGCCGTCATCGAGGCCGTCACCATTCCCGTCGTCGCGGGCGCCGGGACCAACGACACGCGACACTCGGTGCACATGACTCGCGAGGCCGAAGCCCTCGGTGCAGCGGGCGTGCTGGCCGTGTGCCCGTACTACAACCGTCCCTCGCAGGCCGGCATCGCCGGTCACATCCGAGCGATGGCCGACGCAACATCGCTCCCGGTGATGATCTACGACATTCCCGTACGGACCGGTCGCAAGATCTCCACGGCGACCATGCTCGAGCTCTTCCGGACCGTGGCGAACGTCGTGTCGCTGAAGGATGCAGCCGGCAACCCCGGCGAGACAGCCGCCCTCATCAGTGCTGCCCCACAGGGCGTCGAGGTGTACAGCGGTGACGATGGACTCACCCTGCCACTGTTGGCGAGCGGGATCGTCGGCACCGTCGGGGTCGCGACGCACTGGACAGCAGCCGACCACCAGCAGATGTTCGACTACTGGGAGCAGGGTGACGTGACGAGCGCCCGCCTGGTCAACAGCCGACTCCTCGAGAGTTTCGCCTTCGAGACCGGCGACGACGCGCCGAACCCGATCCCGACCAAGGCGATGATGAGGTATCTCGGCATCCCGGTGGGTCAAGCCCGCCTCCCCATGGGGGCGGCTCCCGAATTTGTCGAGCGGCGAGCACCCGAAGTGTGGGCGAATCTGCAACGCTGGCGCGATGCCTTCCCCCAACGCATCGACGTCTGAGCCGTGAGCGCCCCGGTCCGAATCTCGTTCCTCGGAGGTCTCGGTGAGATCGGCAGGAACTGCATGGCGGTCGAGCACGACGACCGGATCCTGCTGATCGACTGCGGGCTGATGTTCCCCGATGCCGACATGCACGGCATTGATCTCGTCCTGCCCGACTTCACCTATCTACGCGACAACGCGTCGCGGATCGAGGGGTGCGTCGTCACCCATGGTCACGAGGATCACGTGGGTGCGCTGCAGTATCTGCTGCGCGAGCTCAGCTTTCCGATCTTCGGGTCCGCAGTCGCGCTCGGCCTCGCCCGCAACCGCATCGAAGAGGCGGGGTTGCTGGGCAGGACCGAGTTGGTGGCCGTGCGTGACGGCGAGCGCCGTCGCATCGGGCCCTTCGACGTCGAGTTCATCCCGGTCACCCACTCGGTGCCGCACGCCCACGCGATCGCGCTGCACACGCCACAGGGGGTCGTGCTGCACACCGGCGACTTCAAGCTCGACCTGACACCCGTCGACGGGCGACGCACCGATCTCGGTCGCATCGGTTCGCTGGCGAGCAATGAGGGCATCCGCGTGCTCCTGGCCGATTCGACCAACGCCGAAGAGCACGGTCACGCACCGAGCGAGAGCAGCGTCGGGGCAGTCCTGCGGCAACTGTTCATGGGGCAGCCCGACCGTCGGATCATCACGGCCAGCTTCGCGAGTCACCTGCACCGCATCCAGCAGATCATCGACGCTGCGGTCGCCACCGGGCGCGTGGTGGCCACCCTGGGTCTGAGCATGAAGAAGAATGTTCGTCTCGGTCGCGACCTCGGGATCCTCTCGGTGCCGGACTCGGCGCTGGTCGACATCGAACGGATCGACGAGTACCCGCCTGGCAAGGTCTGCATCGTCTCCACCGGCTCGCAGGGCGAACCCATGTCCGCCCTCGCCCTCTTGGCCCGGGGCGAGAGCAAGTTCGTCAAGGTGAGCGAGCACGACACGGTGATCCTGTCGAGCCACGCGATCCCGGGCAACGAAGGCAACGTCAATCGCGTGATCGACGGTCTGCTGCGCGCCGGCTGCGAGGTGGTCCACAGTGGCGTCGCCGACGTCCACGCCACCGGTCACGCCCAGGCCGACGAGCTGAAGACCTACCTGTCGCTCACCCGGCCCGAGTGGTATGTGCCGATCCACGGTGAGTTCCGGCATCTGGTTGCCAACGCGAAGCTCGGGATGCTCATGGGGGTGCCCCGCGATCATGTCCTCGTCTGCGACGACGGCGATGTGCTCGAACTGAGCGACGACGGTCTGCAAGCCGTCGGCCGTATTCCCGCCGGCTATCTGTACGTCGACGGCATCATCGGCGACGTCGGGCAGGGAGTGCTCCGGGACCGGCGGCTCCTTGCCGAGGAGGGTGTCGTGGTGGTCGTCGTCACGGTCGACGTGACGAGCGGCAAGGTCGTGACCGGTCCGGAGATCATCACCCGTGGATGGGTCTACGCCCCCGAAGCAGAGGACCTGCTCGACGAAGCGTGCGACACCGTCGCCGAGGTCGTCGAGCGGTCACTGGCCGCAGGGGTTCGAGATGTCGAAGGTCTCGAGCGCGACGTGCGTTGGGCGGCTGGAAAGTTCGTGAACGAGCGCACTCGCCGGCGACCGATGATCGTGCCCGTGGTCATGGAGACCTGAGCATGTCGGTCCGGTCTGGCGTCGGGTTCGCCGTCGCGTTGCTCGTGCTGCTCGGCCCACTCGCCTCATGTTCCGACCCCGACCCCGAGTCGACGAGTGATGTGGTCGGCAGCTCCGACCCCTTCGCGCCGATGGTGTGCGCCGAGGCCGACCCGGTGCTCCTGGTCGATCAGATCGATCGGGCGGTCGTCGCGGTCGAGGCCGAGTTGGGCGGTGCGCAGCGGTACTACGAGATCAATGCCACGGCGGCTGTCGTCAACCTGTTCGTCGCCGGCGAGAACGGCCGGGTCACTCCGTTCGCGTTCGCGGCCGACGCGCTCACGTCGCAGGACCCGGCAGAGGGGGCGACGGGGAACACGTTCGCTGCCGATTCGATGAGGTTCGATCCGATGCGCGTCACCTCGTGTGTCGCCGACGAGCTGACCAGCTCGACCCAGGAGGTGTTCATCGTCCTCGGCGGCCCGAGCAACGCGGTGCGGTATTCGGTCTTGACACGATCGACTGCCGGCGGGCAGCTGCTGATCGATGTCGACGCCGAGGGAGCGGTGCTCGGCGTCGAGCCGGTCTGACGTCGTCGGACCACTCCGGTGGGGGCCGATGTGCTCGGTGCCGTGACGGGTGCCCGATCGGGCGCGCGCCCCGTTGCTAGCGTCTGACCGATGGCGACGTATGGCCCGGGACAGGGCCGCTCTTCCAAACACAGCGGCTCGACCGGACGTCAACCGACCAAGCAGGCCGCGACGCGACGCGCCGCGCCGAACGGTTCGGAATCCTCGATGCGGACGGTCGTGGCCGGACGCGAGCAGGAGTTCGCCGGGATCGGGCTGATCGTCGCCGGTGTGCTCGTCGGTCTGGCGGTGTACCTGCGCCTCGCCGGTCCGCTTGGTCGCGGGGTCGAGGTGCTCACGGGTTGGTCGACGGGTCTCGGGCGGTTCGTGCTCCCGCCCATCCTGGTGATGGTCGGCGCAGCGCTCGCCCGTCGCGGGCAGAGCGCGCACCGCGTTCGGCTGACAGCTGGTTGGGGGTTGTCGGCGTGCTCGCTGCTCGGGCTGCTCCACGTGGTGCGCGGCCCGGACGAAGTGATGGCCGGATTCGACGCTCTCGAGCAAGCCGGCGGTTTCCTCGGCGCGGTCATCGGCGAACCGTTGCGAGCACTGCTCGGCGGCTTCGGTGCAGCAGTCATCCTGATCGCTGCCCTCGTCACCGGTCTGCTCATCGTGACGGGATCGACCGTCTCGACCGTCGTCGGCCAGACGAGACGTGGGGCGGCAGTTGCGGCAGTGCCCCTCGGACGAGCGGCCCGGCGTGCGAGACGTGCCCTCGGTGACATCTCGTCGCTGAAGAGCGAGCGAGAGGTCGGCGACGACCCGTACGACGAGGGGCACGACGAACGGCCGACGCTGTACGACGCCGACGCGGACGACGACTGGTCGGACGTCGCCCCGAAGCAGAAGCGGCAGCGCCCGAAGGCGGTCCCGCTCGAGGTGCCGGTCGGTCCGACCGAACAGACCGCGCTCGACCTCGGTCCCGGGGCGCAGGCCGGCGTCTGGACCTTGCCGCCGTCGAGTTATCTCAACCGGACCGAGCACCAGGTGGTCAACAAGGCCGAGATCGAAGCGCGGGGGAGGACGCTCGTCGAATCGCTCGCCTCGCACGGGGTCGAGACCCGTCTGGTGGGACAGACGGTCGGCCCGACCGTCACCCGATACGAACTCGAACTCGGCTCGGGGATCAAGGTCGCGCGTATCACCAGCCTCAACCGCGACATCGCCTATGCGCTGGCCGCCGTCGACGTCCGGATCCTCGCTCCGATCCCTGGCCGGTCCGCCATCGGTGTCGAGGTGCCGAACCACACGCGGCAGTTGGTGGCGCTCGGTGACATCGTCACGTCGCCCGAGTCGAAGACGGCGACGCATCCGCTCGACGTGGCGATCGGCAAGGACATCGCCGGCCGCTCGGTGTTCCTCAACCTCGCGACCACACCACACCTGCTGATCGCCGGCACGACCGGCGCCGGCAAGTCGAGCGGTATCAACTGCATCATCACCTCGCTGCTCATGCGGACCACCCCCGAGCAGGTCAAGCTGATCCTCATCGACCCGAAACAGGTCGAGATGGGGCAGTACAACCGGCTGCCGCACTTGCTGACCCAACCCGTGACCAACCCGAAGAAGGCGGCCAACGCGCTGCAGTGGGCGTGCAAAGAGATGGACCGGCGTTATGACGTGCTGTCCGAGGTGGGCTTTCGCGACATCGGTGGGTACAACGCCGCGTACGATCGCGGCGATCTGCAGGGTGACGACGTCGCAGGTCTCGATCCGGGTGTCGAAGCGCGACCGTTCGAGCGGATGCCGTACATCGTGGTCGTGGTCGA
This sequence comes from Actinomycetota bacterium, assembly GCA_039796935.1. Lineage (GTDB taxonomy): Bacteria > Actinomycetota > Acidimicrobiia > Acidimicrobiales > Ilumatobacteraceae > VFMC01. The sequence goes on from JBDKIV010000119.1 coordinate 7,020, forward strand.
TGAGCTCAACGACTTGATGATGGTCGCTGCACGCGACGTCGAAGAGAGCATCACCCGCATCGCTCAGAAAGCACGTGCGGTGGGCATCCACCTCATCGTCGCCACTCAGCGTCCGAGCGTCAACGTCATCACCGGTGTCATCAAGGCCAACGTGCCGGCGCGGATGGCCTTCGCCGTGTCGTCGCTGACGGACAGCCGCGTCATCCTCGACCAGCCAGGGGCAGAGAAGCTGGTCGGCAAGGGCGACATGTTGCTGCTCCCCGGTAGCTCGAACGTCGCCCAACGAATTCAAGGTTGCTTCGTCAGCGAGGAAGAGGTCCGCAAGGTCGTCGCCCACTGGCGGCGTCAGGCGCCCGACGTCACCTACGTGAGCGGCGTCGAAGGTGACGACGCCGAAGGCGGCTCCGGTGGCGGACTGTTCGGGGGTTCGAGCGGGGGAGACGACGACGAGGACGAGGCGTTGATGCGCCAGGCGATCGAACTCGTGGTCCGCAGCCAGCTCGGCTCGACGTCGATGCTTCAGCGAAAGCTCAAGGTCGGTTTTGCCCGAGCCGGTCGGATCATGGATCTGCTCGAGCAGCGAGGGGTGGTGGGCCCGAGCGAAGGCTCGAAGGCGCGCCAGGTCCTCATGACGGTCGAGGAGTACGAGCTCCTCAACGAGCGCTCCTGATCGGTCGGCGCGCCGCTGCGCCGCTGCGACCGAGCACTCCGCACCGACGTCGTCACCGCCGGTGTGGAAGTGGCATGATCGTCGGGACAGAACAGGCTGCTTCGTACGGGGGGTACACCATGGCCGAGATGACCGAGATCACGAGCGGACTGCGCTTTCCCGAGGGGCCGATCGCGATGCCGGACGGCAGCGTCATCGTGGTCGAGATGTTCGGGCCGCGCATCACGCGAGTGCAGCCCGATGGCTCCAAGGAGACGGTGGCAGAGATCGAGGGTGGTCCGAACGGGGCGGCCATCGGTCCGGACGGCGCGCTCTATCTCTGCAACAACGGTGGCTGCTTCAGTCCGGTCGACATGGGCGGTTTGATGTTCCCCGGCCCGTTCGACCCGTCGCGCTACATCGGCGGCCGGATCCAGCGTGTCGACCTGGCGACCGGCGACGTGACCGACCTGTACACCGAGTGCGACGGTCGTCCCCTGCGGGCCCCGAATGATCTCGTCTTCGATGCCCACGGGGGCTTCTGGTTCACCGACCATGGCATCCGCGACGGGCTCGCCCGGACTTCCGACATCACGAGCATCTACTACGCCCGGGCCGATGGCTCGTCGATCTCCGAGGTCGTGCACCCCGTCGAGGGCCCGAACGGCATCGGCCTCTCCCCGGACGGGACCACGCTGTACTGGGCCGAGACCCACAGCGGACGAGTCTTTCAGCGGACGATTTCTGCCCCGGGCGTGTTGGCGCCGACGATGCCCGTCGATCCCACGGTCTGCCTGGCCGGACTGCCCGGTTATCAGTTGCTCGACTCGCTCGCCGTCGACGGCGAGGGCAACGTCTGCGTGGCAACGCTCGTCAACGGTGGGATCACCGTCATCAGCCCGGCGGGCGAGATGTCGCACATCGCGACGGGTGACCTGCTGACGACGAACATCTGCTTCGGAGATCGGGACGGCAGCGGTGAGTACCGTGATGCCTACGTGACGCTGTCGGGGACCGGAACGCTCGTCCACATGCGGTGGCCCCATCGGGGACTGCGGCTCAACTGGCTGTAACCGGCTCGTCGCGTCGCCTGCCGGTAACCTGACCGCTCATGGCCCGGCGCTTCTACATCGAGACCTTGGGCTGCCCCAAGAACCAGGTCGACAGCGACAAACTCATCGGCACGCTGCTCGCCGATGGGATGGTGTCGACCGACGATGCGGCGTCGGCCGATCTGGTGGTGGTCAACACCTGTGCGTTCATCGACGAGGCGCGACGTGAGTCGATCGACACGATCCTCGCTCTCGACGAGCAGCGCAAGGACGGTGCTCGCCTGGTGGTCACGGGATGCATGGCCGAGCGGTACGGCGACGAGTTGGCCGAAGCGCTGCCCGAGGTCGACCGGGTCGCAGGGTTCGGCGTGCCGGTGAGCGTCGGCATCACCTCCAAGATCCCGGTCGGCGCGGCTCCGCTCCCGTCGCTCGACCTGCTCAACCTGCCCCGTCCGAAGAGTTCGAGTCCGTGGGCCTACGTCAAGATCGCCGAGGGGTGCGATCGCACGTGCGGATTCTGTGCGATTCCCTCCTTCCGCGGCCCGCAGCGCAGCCGAGATGTCGCGGCGATCCTGCGCGAGGTCGACGAACTCGATGTCCACGAGATCGTGTTGATCGCGCAGGATCTCGCCAGTTACGGCAAGGATCGTCCCGACGAACTGGGGGCAGGTTCGATCGTCCCGCTCGTCAGAGCGGTCAGCGAGCGCGTCGAGTGGACGCGTTTGCTGTATCTCTATCCCAGCGACCTCAGCGACGACCTGATCGACGTGATCTGTTCGACGGGGGTTCCGTACTTCGACCTCTCGCTCCAGCACGTGAGCAAGCCGTTGCTCCGGCGCATGCGTCGATGGGGTGACGGTGACCGGTTCCTCCGCCGGATCGAGGACATCCGGCGCCGAGAGCCAGGTGCGGCGTTCCGGAGCAACTTCATCGTCGGATATCCGGGCGAGACCGAGACCGACCACGATCAACTCTTGCGGTTCGTCGAAGAGGCCGAACTCGACTGGTGCGGCTTCTTCGCCTACTCGCCCGAGGAGGGCACCTATGCCTACGACCTCGACGGTGGTGTCGACGCGAGCCTGGCGAGCGAACGGCTGGCCGAGCTGCGCGAGTTGCAGGACGACATCACGGCGCGTCGCAGGGATGCGTTGATCGGGTCGAGGGTGCGGGTGTTGATCGACGAGCCCGGCGTGGGCCGAAGCCACCGCGAGGCCCCCGAGATCGATGGTGTGATCGAGGTGCCCGACACGCTGATGGTCGGCACGTTCGCCGAGGTGCGTATTGTCGACGCGATGGGACCCGACCTGGTCGCGACGACCGACGACGGCGAGTGAATCATGCCGGTCGACCCGTCGAAGATCGCCACATGGGCCAACCTCGTCACGGTGGGCCGGGTGCTGGTCGCGCCGCTCATGTTCGTGTTGATCCCGGAAGAGCCCGGCGGCTCGTGGCTCGCATTCGCGCTGTGGGTGCTCCTGTGCTCGAGCGACGGGATCGATGGATACCTGGCCCGTCGACATGGCATCACGCACTTCGGTACGTTCCTCGATCCGCTCGCGGACAAGGTGCTCGTGCTCGGTGCCATGTTCACGCTCGTCAGTCGTGACGTCTTCTGGGTGGTCCCGGTCGTCATCATCGCGGCGCGAGAAATCGCCATCAGCCTGTACCGGACCTTCGTCGGCGCCAAGGGTGTGAGCGTTCCGGCGAGCAAGCTGGCCAAGTACAAGACGTTCGCACAGCAGCTCGCCGTCGGATTCGCCATCGCCCCGGTGACGGCGATCGACGCCACGTGGACCTGGATGACGCTGCTGTGGCTGTCCGTCGCTCTTGCGCTGGTCAGCGGGGCGCAATACCTCTGGCGTGCGCAGACGAGCCGCCGTCCCGATGAACTGGCAGAGGTGCGCTGATCGATGCGTTGTGACGTGATCGCTGTCGGCACCGAACTCCTGCTCGGTCAGATCGTCGACACCAACTCCGCGTACATCGGCGAGCAACTGGCCGCGGTGGGCGTCGACTCGCTGCTCCAGGTGAAGGTCGGCGACAACGTCGGTCGTGTCGAGGCAGTGCTTCGGTCGGTACTGGCCGATGCTGATGCCGTGATCATGTGTGGCGGGTTGGGGCCCACCCACGACGACCTGACACGAGACGCGATCGCGAAGGTCATGGGTGTCGACCTGCACCACGACGAATCGGTCGCCGAGACTATCCGTTCGTTGTTCGCCGCCCGCGGACGACCGATGGCCGCGAACAACCTTCGGCAGGCTCAGGTCCCGGCGGGTGCCACGGTGATCCCGCAGACCCGTGGCACAGCCCCCGGGTTGATCTGCCCACTGGTCGTCGACGGGGTCGACAAGGTGGTCTATGCGGTGCCCGGTGTACCGCACGAGATGAAGGACATGCTCGATCGAGCGATCCTGCCCGATCTGGCGCGGCGCAGTGGGCAGCCCTCGGCGATCGTCAGTCGGGTGCTGCGCACGTGGGGCGAGAGCGAGAGTGGCCTCAACGAGCGGCTCGACCCCGTCATCGCTCGACTCGAGCAGTGTGGCAATCCGACGTTGGCGTTCTTGGCGAGCGGCTGGGAGGGAATCAAGGTCCGGCTCACCGCCAAGGCAACGACGGCGGCCGATGCGGAGGCCCTGATCGCCCCGGTGGAGGACGAGATCAGGTCGATCCTCGGCCTTCAGGTCTTCGGCGTCGATGGCCAGAACATGGAGCGTGTCGTCGTCGACCTGCTCCGCCAGCGGAACTGGACGATCTCGCTGGCCGAATCGGTGACGGGCGGGCTGGTGACGGCTCGTCTCGTCGATGTCGAGGGTGTCAGCGCACAGCTGGTCGGTGCGGTCGTGTCCTATGCGAGCGAGGTGAAGTTCGAGCACCTCGGAGTCGATGTCGGCCCGGTCGTGAACGAGCGGACGGCTGCGCAGATGGCCGAGGGAGTCCGCCGGCTCCTGCACAGCGACGTCGGACTTGCCGTCACCGGGGTCGGTGGTCCGTCCGAACAGGACGGGATGCCGGTGGGCACGCTGTGTGTCGGGGTGGCGTTACCCGGCCGGACGGTGACGAGCACCTTCCGATTGCCCGGGCTTCGTGACCAGATGCGACAGATGAGCGTCATCACCGCGCTCGACCTGCTTCGCCGTCAACTGCTCGAATCCTGACACGAAGCGCTCCGGGCCACACTCGACCGGCTCGGCGCAGAGCCGACAGCGTGAGGGCGCGAGTGCGCGTGCAGCGCCCCCGGAGAGACTCGAACTCCCAACCAACGGGGTAGAAACCCGCTGCTCTATCCATTGAGCTACGGAGGCTGACGATGGGACGCCACGACTGGTCGTGCCGCTCATCGAACGACGGGAGCGTACGGCCGACGTCGGACCGGGCGCCAGTCGCGTCGAACCGGACACTCGATCCGTCTCACCGGACTCTTGCGTATTCTCACCTGTCTCTCACCGTCCGGACACCCCGTCGGCTCCATACTGTCGGGCATGAACATGTCTGACTTCTCGGGTCCCGGTCCGGCGTTCCCTCCGCCGATGCCGACGCAGCCGCAGCCTCAGCACTCAGGGTTCGAACCTCCGCAGCTCGCTCCCTCGCACGCGACGAAGCGTCGTGGCGCTGGTGGTCGACGCTGGCCGGTCGTGATCGGTGCGATCGCAGTGGCGCTCGTCGCCGGCGGCGTGGGGGGACTGGTCGGGGCATCGGTCGCCGACGATGATCCGAGCGGCGCCTCGTCGGCGAGGCAGGTCTCCTCGCCGTCCACGGCTGCGACGTCGGTCTCGTCGAGCTCCGGTGATGACGGAGTCGTCACCGATGCGCTCGATGTCGGTGCGGTGGCCGATCGTGTCGGCCCGAGCGTGGTCACCGTCGTGTCGCTCAGCGGCGGCCAACTGGTCGGTACCGGGAGCGGTGTGATCCTCACCTCTGATGGTGAGATCGTCACCAATGCCCATGTGGTCGAGGGTGCCGACGAGGTACGTGTTCGTCTGGTCGGCGAGACCGAGCCGCGTGAAGCGACGCTCGTCGCGTCGGACCCGCCACAGGATCTCGCGCTGTTGAAGATCGAGGCATCGGGGCTCCAGGCGGCAACGATCGCTGCTGCTGACGACATCCGTGTCGGCGAGCCGGTCATCGCGATCGGCTTCGCCTTGGCGCTCGACGGGGGCCCGAGTGTCACGAGCGGCGTGGTGTCGGCGCTCGATCGAACGTTGGTGACCGAACTCGGGGCGCTGGGCGGGTTGGTGCAGACCGATGCTGCCATCTCGTCGGGTAACTCCGGTGGCCCGCTCGTCAATGCGCGGGGTGAGGTCGTCGGGATCAACACCGCGGTTGCGACCGGCAACGAGATGCGAGCGGTGAGCAACGTCGGCTTCGCCATCTCCGCCCGAACCCTGCTCGGGCGCATCGACGGCTTGCGCGCCGACGACGACGGGAATTCGCTGAAGGAGGGCTTCCTCGGGGTCTCGATCGAGGAGCGGACCGACGGAGGCTCGGGTGCGGTGATCGTCGAGGTGACCTCGGGCAGTCCTGCCGACGAGGCTGGCCTGCGTGCCGGTGACGTGGTCGTCGCGGTCAACGGTCGGCCGGTGGCGGGTCAGGGCGGGCTGATCGCCGAGATCCGCTCGGGCGGGCCGGGCACGCAGCTCGCGTTCACGGTGCTTCGCGATGGCGAGATGCTCGACCTGACAGCGACGCTGGTGGAGCGAGCGGCTCAGTGACCGACGCCGGGTACGGGCCCGTGCGGGGGTCTCGGCCCGGCTCGGGAGCGTGCATTCCACGTGGTCGTCGGAGGGAATCCGCTGATCAGGGCCTACCCTTGCACAGCGAGTTGCGGGCTGTTCGGCCTGCGCAGCCCAGCGCCCTCGGGCGGGTCGACCACAGTGAGGTCATGCGTGAAGTTCAAGAAGGGTGAGACCGTCATCTATCCCCAACATGGCGCGTGCATCGTGATGGGGACCAAGAAGATGGAGGCATTCGGCGCCACGCAGGAGTACCTCATCCTCAAGACCGTCATCAACGAGATGACGCTGTCGGTGCCGACCGCCAAGGCCGCCGAGGTCGGGGTTCGGCCGCCGGTGTCGAGCGACGAACTCGAAGACCTGGTGTCCGTGCTCTCGAAGGCTGACCCGCGGGTTCCGTCCAACTGGAGCCGACGGTTCAAGAACCATCAGGAGAAACTGAAGAGCGGTGACGTCTACCAGGTTGCCGAAGTGGTGAGAAACCTTGCCGCCCGCAATCGCGACGCGTCGCTGTCGGCGGCAGAACGGACGATGTACGACCGGGCGCGGATCAACCTGATCAGCGAGATCGCCCCGGCCTTGAAGGTGAGTGCCGAAGAGGCCGAGCGGTACCTCGACGACGCGCTCGCCCGTGGCGTGCTGAAGCCGGCAAAGGAAGCGGCAAAGAAGAAGGCGTGACGCTCGCCGCGGCCTACAGTCGCGACCATGTCGTCACGCGTGCAAGTGTCCAGGGAAGAACTCGAAGCCAAGATCCGCAGTGGCGAGATCGACACCGTGGTCATGGCTTTCCCCGACCTCCAGGGTCGATTGGTCGGTAAGCGCACCACCGGACGGTTCTTCCTCGAGCACGTCGCCGACGAGGGCACCGAGAACTGCGACTACCTGATCGCGTGCGACATCGACAACAACCCGGTCGCCGGCTACCGATTCACGAGTTACGACCAGGGCTACGGCGACATGTTGGCCCGGCCCGACTGGTCGACGGTGCGCATCACGCCGTGGGTCGACCGGACGGCTCTCATCATGTGCGACCTGGTCGACGTCGATACCGGCGAGTTGATCGAGGTGGCGCCTCGCACGATGCTGCAGCGCCAGGTGGAAGCCGCAACGGCGATGGGGTTCTTGCCGATGGTGGCCAGCGAGATCGAGTTCTACCTGTTCAAGGACACCTACGACGAGGCCCACGAGAAGGGGTACCGGGGCCTTCGTCCGCACTCCCCGTGGCTCGAGGACTACCACGTGCTCCAGACGACGAAGGACGAGTACATCCTCGGCCAGATCCGTCGCGGCCTCGAGGCTGCCGGTGTCCCCGTCGAGTTCAGCAAGGGCGAGGCAGGCAGGGGTCAGCACGAGATCAATCTCGACTACACGACCGCCGTCGAGATGGCGGATCGCAACAGTGTCTACAAGACCGCTGCCAAAGAGATCGCCCATCTGAATGGTCGGTCGGTGACGTTCATGGCGAAGTACGACTTCGACGACACCGGTTCGTCGTGCCACATCCACTCGAGCCTGTGGAGCCTCGACGGATCCGAAGCGATGTTCTACGACCACGACGGCCCGAATGGGATGAGCACGACCTTCCAGCACTACCTGGCAGGTCTGATCGCGACGGCCCGTGAGTTCAGCCTGCTGTGGGCGCCGACGGTCAACAGTTACAAGCGCTTCCAGCTGGGATCGTGGGCGCCGACGGGGATCGGGTGGGGTCTCGACAACCGCACGCTCGGCTTCCGCAAGGTCGGTCACGGACGCTCGACCCGGGTCGAGTGCCGTGTGCCCGGCGCCGATGCCAACTCCTATTTCGCCTTCGCCGGCCAGTTGGCCGGTGGCCTGTACGGGATCCGTCACCGCCTGCCGCTGCCTGCGCCGTTCTCGGGCAACGGCTACGAGGCCCCCGAGATCGACCGGATCCCGTGGAACCTGCCCGATGCGATCGCGCTGTGGGAGGGCTCGTCGATCGCGCGTGAGTGCTTCGGTGACGATGTGCACCACCACATCCTGACGATGGCGAAGGGTGAGTGGGAAGCGTTCAACCACGCCGTGACCGACTGGGAACTCCGCCGGTACTGGGAGCGCATCTAGCGTCGTTTCCCGGGGCTGTGGGCCGCCGTCGCACGGCGTCGCTCAGGGCGCGAGCTCGAACTCGACGGTGACCGGGAGGTGGTCGCTGATCTCCCACCAGGCCTGTCCGCCGTCGGGTTCGTGCTGCTCGAGCAGACGGGAAGCGGCCGGGATCAGGATGTGGTCGAGCCGTCGGGTGGGGGCGATCGACGGATGCGTCGGCCCGCCTCCGGGGTCGCGGAGGCCGGCGCGGTGGAACTCGCGGATCACCTCGCGTTCGCCCGCTGCGTTGAGGTCGCCTCCGACGATTCGATGCGGCGCGCCCTCGCCGATCACCAGGTCGGCCACCCGGCGGGCCTGGGCGATCCGTTCGTCCGCAGCCGCCCCCGATGCAAGGTGGGTGTCGTACACGCGTAGCCGGTCGCTGCCTCGCTCGACGGTCGAGGCGACCACGATGCGGTGCCGGTAGATCCATGTCGAGACCCCCGGTGAGATCGACCGGTGGTGCTGGTCGATCAGTCGGTGCGGCGACACGATGGCGAGGCCCTCGCTGAGCCAGGGGAGCGCCGGTGAGTACGGGTGGTGCTTCCTGGCCCACCCGAGGTTCCATCCGAGGAGTCGAGCCAGAGTCCGCGCTTGGCCGCGACGGATCTCTTGCACCAACAGGACATCGGGCGACACATCGGCGACGACCCTGGCCACCACGGCGAGATCCGGCGAGGCCGAGCCCCTCACGTTCCAGGTGACGACTCGCCATCGGCTCGAGGACATGTGTCCCAGTCTGCTCGGTCCGCTACCGTCAGCACCATGAGTCGTCTCTCGGGCAAAGTCGCCCTCATCACTGGTGCAGCATCGGGTCTCGGTCGTGTCGGCGCCGAGCGGTTCGCGGCGGAGGGCGCTCAGGTCGTCATCGCCGACATGGCCGACGGTGACGAGGCGGTCGAGGCGATCGCAGCCGCCGGTGGTGAGGCGACCTACGTCAACTGTGATGTGTCCGATCCCTCCTCGGTCGAGAATGCGGTGCGCCATGCCGTCGAGACCTTCGGTGGTCTTCACGTGCTGTACAACAACGCCGGCGTCATGCTGAGCGACGACGACAACCCTGTGACGACCAGCGTCGAGACGTACCAGAAGACGATGGACATCAACGTCCTTGGCACCATGCTGGGCTGCAAGTACGCCATTCCGGCCATGCTCGAGTCGGGGGGCGGTTCGATCGTCAACGTCGCGTCCTTCGTCGCACACATGGGTGCCGCGACCCCGCAGGTCGCCTACACGGCGTCGAAGGGAGCGGTCCTGGCGATGACCCGCGAGATTGCGGTCATCTATGCGCGCCAGGGGATCAGGGCGAACTCGCTCTGTCCCGGCCCGATCATGACGCCGCTGCTCGCCAAGTTCCTCAGCGATGACGCCAAGCGGAACCGTCGCCTCGTGCACATCCCGATGGGGAGGTTCGGTGACCCGAGCGAGATCGCGAACGGAGCGCTGTTCCTGGCCAGCGACGAGTCGAGTTGGATGACGGGGCAGTCGCTCATCATCGATGGCGGCATCACCGCTGCGTACGTCACGCCCGAGTGATCGACTGATGCTCCACGGCGCCGGAGCATTCCCCCCGGAGATCGCGGCCAGCGTTGCAGCGTTCATCGCCGGCCGAACCGAATCCGTTCCGCTCGGGCGTACCCGGTCGCCGTCCGAGGTCGATCCGCTGCTGCACGGATCGATCACCTCGGACGGTCTCGGGGCGGTCGAGGCATGGCGTCTGTTCGGCGAGCGAGTCGTTGCGAACACGGTGGGGCTCGACAGTGAGCGGTTCCTCGCATTCATCCCGGCGGCACCCTCGGCGGCATCGGTCTGGATGGATGCCGCCGTCAGTGCCGCCAGTTTCAGCGCCGAGTCCTGGCTCGAAGCGGCCGGTGCCGTCGCTGCCGAGAACCGGGTGCTGCGGTGGTTCGCCGACCTCGTCGGCTTTCCTGCGGGCGCCGGTGGGTGCTTCGTGTCCGGAGGCTCGATCGGGAATCTCTCGGCGCTCGCCGTTGCCCGAGATCGGGCGGGCGATCGGACCACGGTCGCCGTGTCGGACACGGCACACTCGTCGGTGGCCAACTCGCTGCGGCTGCTCGGTCTCGACCGTGTGGTGAGGGTGCCCACCAGTGACGACGGCCGGTTCACCGGGGAGTTGCTCCGGCGTGCCCTCGACGGCCGTGATGACGTGGGGATCATCGTGGCGTCGGCCGGATCCACCAATGCAGGTGTCGTGGACGACCTGGCGGGCCTCGCCGACGTCGCCGACGAGTCGAATGCCTGGTTCCACGTCGACGGCGCGTATGGCGCCGCTGCGCTGTTGCTCGTCGAGCAGCGTCACCGCTTCGCAGGTCTCGAACGTGCCGATTCGTTGATCGTCGACCCCCACAAGTGGCTGTTCGCCACCCTGGGGTCGTGCGCGCTGCTGTATCGCGACCCGACCCTCGCAGCCGCGGTGCACACGCAGCGCGGCCCGTACATCGACGTGCTCCACGGAGACGAGCCGCTCTGGAACCCGAGCGACTATGCGATGCAGCTCACTCGGCGGGCGTCGGGTCTTCCGCTCTGGTTCTCGCTGGCGACGCATGGTGTGGATGCCCACGCCGAAGCGGTTCGGGCGGGCGTCGCACTGGCTGCACGGGCGGCACGGGTTCTCGAGTCGGTCCCCGGGGTTTCGTTGGTGATGGAGCCGGAACTCGGTGTGGTCCTGTTCCGTCGCCGCGGCTGGGGGGCACCGGAGTGGGGTGCGTGGGCCGATTCGCTCCTCGCCGACGGGGTCGCGTTCGTGGCGCCGAGCCGCTGGAAGGGCGAGACGGTCGGTCGGCTGGTGTTCTTGCACCCCTCCACGCCGGTCTCGCTGATCGACGAGATCGCACGTCGACTGGCGTAGCTGCGCAGATGGTCGGCACGTGCACTCGTGACCGGCAAGACTGTCGTCGTGAGCTCCGTCGCATTCATCGGTCTCGGCGTCATGGGTACGCCCATGGCCCGCCATCTCGCCGCCGCAGGCCATCAGGTCACCGTCTACAACCGAACCCCCGAGAAGGCGCTCGCCTGGGTCGCGTTGTACGGCAACAAGGCGGCACCCACACCGCGAGAGGCAGCCGACGGTGCCGAGTTCGTCTTCTTGTGCGTCGGCAACGACAACGATGTGCGCGACGTGGTCTACGGACCTGACGGGGTGCTGTCCGGTGTGGCCCCCGGCGCGGTGCTGGTCGATCACACCACCGCCTCTGCCGAGGTCGCCCGGGAGCTCGCAGAGGCTGCCGCAGAGTTCGGTGTCGGGTTCGTCGATGCCCCGGTGTCAGGGGGTCAGGCCGGGGCCGAGAACGGCCAGCTCACCATCATGTGCGGGGCGGACGACCAGGCCTTCTACGAGCTGGCTCGACCGGTGATGATGTCCTACGGCAAGGCGTCTTCGCTCATGGGTCGAGCGGGTGCCGGCCAGTTGACCAAGATGGTCAACCAGGTGTGCATCGCCGGTGTCGTCCAGGGTCTGTCCGAGGGCATCAACTTCGCCATGAAGGCCGGTCTCGACCCCGATGCGGTGATCGAGGTGATCCGTCACGGCGCCGCACAGAGCTGGCAGATGGAGAATCGTGGCCGAACGATGGCGCGTGGCGAGTTCGAGTTCGGGTTCGCTGTCGAGTGGATGCGCAAGGACCTGGCCATCGTCTTGTCGGAGGCGAACCGGAATGGTGCGCGTCTGCCGATGACGGCCCTGGTCGACCAGTTCTACGCGCAGGTCATCGCTCGCGGCGGTCGGCGGTGGGACACCAGCAGTCTGATCGACCTGTTGACGAACGACTGATCGACCCTCGGGCCGCGTCCGCTCAGCGCAACGACAGCGGGAGGTGATCGACGCCGCGGATGGTCAGCCGGTCGCGCCATGTCGGCGTTCCGGCCAGGTGCATGTCGGGAAAGCGACGCACCAGCGAGCCGATGGCGATCTGCGCCTCGAGCTTGGCCAGGGACGCGCCGAGGCAGTAGTGGATACCGGCAGCGAACCCCAGGTGGCGACTCGCATTCGGGCGATCGAGGCGCAGGGTGTGTGGGTCGTCGAACACCTCCGGGTCGTGGTTGGCGGCGCCCAGCAGCGTCATCACCATCGAGCCGGCCGGGACGGTCACCTCGTCGAAGCGCACGGACTCGGTCGGCACCCGGACCGTTTGCTGGACGGGGCCGTCGTAGCGGAGCAACTCGTCCACCGCATTGACCGTCAGTGACGGATCGGCAGCCCACCGGCGGAGCTCGTCGGGATGGCGCAGGAGCGCCAAGGTCCCGTTACCGATGAGGTTGACCGTGGTCTCGTGGCCCGCCACGTACAAGAGCGTCACGAACGAGATCAGTTCGACCGTGCTCAGGCGATCGCCTGCCTCTTCTACCATGACCAGTGCGGACAGGAGATCGTCGCCGAGGTGGCTGCGCCGATGCTCGATCAGCTCGCCGAGGTACTCGCCCATCCGAGCGCTCGCCTGGTCGGCGAGATCGAGCGTCTCCTCCGTCGCAGTCGGCTCGAGTGATGCAGTGAGGTGCTGCGACCAGTCCCGAACCTCGTCCGATCGGTCGGTCGGCAGGTCGAGGAGGTCGCTGATGACCTGGAACGGGACGGGAAAGGCCAGTTCGTCGACCAGCTCGATGCTGCCCGAGTCGGCGGCACGGTCGAGCGCCTCGTCGACGAGCTGCTGGATGCGTGGCCTGAGGCGTTCGATGGCCGACGGAGTGAAGGCGAGGGTGACGAGGCGTCGAAGGCGGGTGTGGTCGGGTGGGTCGAGGTTGAGGATGGTCTTGGCGCCTCGGCCCTCCTCGCGTCGTCGCCGGAGTTGCTCTCGGCGGCGCAGGCGCACCGGGTCCGTCGGCGGCGGGGTGTTGGCCTCGATGTCCCTCGCGAACTCGGCACCGCGGAGCGCTCGGGCGACGTCGTCGTAGCGGGAGAGCACGGTGTAGCCGAGCGGGGACACATGCACGGGCTCGTCACGACGGAGTCGGTCGTAGAAGGGATACGGATCGGCCCGGAACTCGGTGTCGAAGGGGTTGAACAGCAACTCGGTCATGTCCGTCGGCCCACCGCTGCGTCCTGTTGCGAGGGCCGAGTCACTGCAGCCCGAAATCCGGTTGTTCGAACCGCCGGATCGTGTCGCCCCACACCATCCACTGCGAGCCGTTGACGCGTTCGGAGATGGCCTGCATCGCCGCCTCGGCGACCCGGGACGGGGGGATGACCGGCATTCCCATCTCGCTGATGAACTGCTGTGCTTCGGCCGGGACCAGGGGAGTGTCGACGAAGCCCGGGCACAGGGCGCTGATGCACACACCGTGTTCGCCGAGCGATGCGCCGAGCGACTTGACCAGTCCGACGACGGCGTGCTTGGTGGCGGTGTAGGCGACATCGCCCGGCATCCCGCCGAGACCGGCCATCGATGCCGTCACGACGATGTCACCGCCGCCCAGTTCGATCATTCCCGGAAGCACTGCCCGAACGCCGAAGAACACGCCGTCGAGGTTGACCCCGACGATCGCCCGATAGGCGTCGTCGGTGACATCGCCGAGCGGCACCGCTGCCTCGGCGCTGAGTGCTCGGCCCGGCGTCGTGATCCCTGCATTGAGGTGCACCACGTCGAGGGGTGGCAGCGAGGCGACCACCTGCGCCCACTCGTGCGAACTGCTGACGTCGAGGCGGATCTGGTCGGACGATGTCGGAGCGATGTCGGTGACGTACACCGTGGCGCCCTCTGCCCGATACCGCTCGGCGCAAGCCTTGCCGATGCCGCTGGCGCCGCCGGTGACGAGAACGTGTTTGCCGTCGAGTGATCCGCTCATGGAACCGACAGTAGGTGGCGCACTGCCTCGCCGCCACAGCGAACGGGTGGCTGCCGCGTCACCCGGGTGTGGCGACGGCTGCGAGCGTGTCGACGATCCGGTCGACCTGGTCGTCGGTGATCACGAGCGGTGGGCAGAACGTGAGTGTGTCGGCGTTGATGGCGCGGGTGATGACGCCACGCCCGAGCATCGCGTCGCGCATGGCGACTGCGTTCTGGTGCGGGTGCAGCCCGGCTGCCCACATCGCACCGTCACCTCGGGCGTGGTCGATCAGGCCGTCGGCGGCGAGCGACCGCATCCCGTCCTCGAGGCGCCGCCCGACGTGGACGGAACGTTCGATGAGCCCTTCTCGGCGGAGGATCGCCAGGTTGGTGAGCGCGGCGGTGCAGGCCGTGGCGTGGCCGGAGTAGGTGAACCCGTGGCGGAGGAAGTAGTCGGGGTCTGCCTCGAGACCTGCCCGGACCGCCGGTCCGACGAAGACGCCGCCGAGCGGCTGATAGCCGGAGGTGACTGCCTTGGCGAAGGTCACCATGTCGGGCCGTACGCCGAAGCGGTGCGCCCCGAACCAATGACCCAGGCGACCGAAACCGCTGATCACCTCGTCGAAGATGAGGAAGGCTCCGTGCTGGTCGCACAGCCTGCGCAGCGACTCGAGATAGCCCTCGGCCGGTGGGTAGATGCCGGCCGCGCCCTGCACCGGTTCGGTGAGCACCGCGGCGATGGTGTCGCCGTGCTCGGCCATGAGCGATGCGAGCGCCTCGATGTCGTCGGCGGGAACCTGCACCACGCCGCCGACGAAGGGTCCGAAGTTCTCGCGGTTCGGAGCGATCCCCTGCGCGCTCGTGCCACCGTATGCGACCCCGTGGTAGCCGCGTCCGCGCGAGATGATGAGCGTGCGCTGCGGTTGTCCTGCTTGTACGTGGGCGATTCGGGCGAGTTTCATCGCCGTGTCCACCGACTCGGAGCCGGACGAGCAGAAGAAGACCCGACTGTCGTCCATCGGGGCGATCTCGTGGAGTTCGGCTGCGAGGTCCTCGACAGGTCCGTTGGTGAACGGGTCGAAGCAGCTGTAGGCCTCGAGGGTGCGGACCTGCGCAGCGATGGCGTCGGCCATCTCGGCCCGGCCGTGGCCGATCGCGCAGTACCACAGGCTCGCCATGCCGTCGATCAGCTCGTTGCCGTCGCTGTCCCAGAGCAGTGCCCCCTCACCGCGGGCAATGCGGATGAAGGAGGGGCGTGTCGGTTTGGCGAACGGGTGGAGGAACGGAGAAAGCACGCTCGTGACGGTAGCTGCCTCAGGCGGGTGGAAAGCGGAGCAATGCGTTCTCGACGACCTCGCCGAGCGCGGGGTGGATGTAGTACTGACCGGTCGCCATGTCGTCGATCGACGAGCCGTGGCGGATGCCCTGGATCAGCTGCTGGATGAGGCTCGACGACTGCGGCCCGATGATGTGGGCGCCCACCAAGCGTCGGGTGTGCCGGTCGGCCACGAGTTTGCAGAAGCTGGTCCGGTCCTCGAGTGCCCAGCCGTAGGCCACGTCGCTGTAGTGGTGGGTGGCCACCATCACGTCGATCCCCGACGCGCGTGCCTCGGGTTCGGTCAGTCCGACGCTGGCGATCTGTGGGTTCGTGAACACTGCGTGGGGGACCGCTGTGTAGTCGGTGCGGCGGAGTTCGCCCGGGTGGCTGATGTTGTGAGCCACGACACGGGCCTCGTGATTGGCGACGTGCTTGAGCATGTAGGGCGAGCTGATGTCTCCGAGCGCCCAGACGCCGGGAACGGACGTGGCGCCGGTGAGGTCGGCCACGATGCGGCCGTCTGCGTGCATGTCGAGGCCACCTGCGGTGGCGTCGATGATGTCGCTGTTCGGTGTGCGGCCCGTGGCGACCAGGATGTCGCTGCCTTCGACCACGGAGCCATCGTCGAGGTGGACGACCACGGCACTGCCGCGCCGCTCGACCCGGGTTGCGACCCGCCCGCACCGGAGGTCGAACCGCTCGGCGAACCGCTCGGTGATGGCGGCAGCGACGTCGGGGTCCTCGGCCCGGAGCAGGTGTGTGCCTCGTTGGACGATGGTGACCTCGCTCCCGAACGCGCCGAACACGTGAGCGAGTTCGCATGCGATGAATCCGCCTCCGAGGACGATGAGGTGTTCGGGGACGGTGTCGACCCGCATGATGTCATCGCTCGTGTGGAACCCCGCCTCGACCAGCCCGGGGATGTCGGGAATGGTCGGTCGGGCGCCGGCGGCGACGATGACCTGCGCGCCCTCGATCCGTACGGCGCCGTCCGGTGTCGCGACCTCGAGTTGGCGCTCACCGATGAATCGTCCGCGGCCTGCGTGGACCGTCACGTTCGGACAGTCGACGCTCCGGTAGCGGGCGCCGCTCTCGGCGATCGGGTCGATCCGACCGAACACCCGGTCGCGTATGTCTCGCCACCGGATCGCATCGACACGGGCGTCGACGCCGAGACGTGCCGCGTGGGAGACGCCCAGCACCACGTCTGCCGTATGGACGAGCATCTTGGTGGGGATGCAGCCGCGGTTGAGGCAGGTGCCGCCGAACACCCACTCTTCGACCAGTGCGATGTTCCAATCGTCGAGATCTGGCCCGATGATCGAGTTGCCGCTCCCGGCGCCGAGGATCACGAGGTCGTAGTGCTGCATCCCGCCACCGTACCGGCACCGAGCAGTTCGGGCGGGTGTCGCTCGTGGCCGTCGTCCCGAGGACGCCCGTCAAGTCCGGTCGACCGACACCGGCGGATCGGACGTGACGGCGCTCCACATCTGTGCGTCGGGCGTGGCGAGCATCGCCCGATACACGTGGTCCGGATAGACGAGGTGGGGCTTGTCGGGGTCGAACTCGGGCTGCGGTACCGGACCACCGCTTCGCTTGAACTCGCTCGGTGCGACGAACCGGGTGAGTTCGTCGTCGCTGATCCCGGCGAGCGCCTGGACCTCGGGGTCGATCCAGGCACGGTGATCGATGGCGCCTCCACAGGCGATCTCGAGCGCCAGTCCCTCGGGACCGGCGAAGTACATGCTCTGGCACATTCCGTGATTCATCGGCCCGATGACCGGGATTCCCCGGCTGCGGATCCGGTCGCGAAGTGCGTACAGGTCGGCGAGCGAGTCGACGTTGAAGGCGAGGTGCTGCATGGTGCCTGCCGTGACCTGTCCACCTGCGTTCCCGGCATGGGTGACGCCGGTGATGGGACGGTCGGGGTTGTCGGGGTGCTGCTGGAACGCCACGTAGCAGGAGGGACTGAGTTCGACGAAGGCGTGGAACGTGTTCGCCACGCCGTGCATCCAGTAGAGCGCCTTCAGTTCGCCGCCGAGCGCGTCGGTGAAGAACTCGATCTGGCCCTTGATGTCGCGTGTGGCGATGGCGATGTGGTTGATGCCATTGGGATGCAGTGCCATGCCCGCACTGTAGAACGATCAGCCGCTGGCGGTCGCCCGGTGGAACTTCGACATGAGGTGCGGTCCGGCCAGTACTGGCTCGTAGGTCGGCCGTCGTGGCGCGACCACGCACGTGGGCAGGCACTCGATGCGCGCGTGGTAGTCGGCATTGTGGAAGAACGCCATGCTCTGGCGACGGCTCGGGCGTCCGGCGTCGATCGGCGGTAGGACCACCCGATGAAGGGTCGAGCGCCAACGGTCGTTGGTCCAGCGAGCCATCAGATCGCCGAGATTGACGACGAACGCCTCGGGCGTGTGCGGCACGGCGATCCAGTGGTTCGTCTCGGGATCGAGCACCTCGAGACCGCCCGGAGCGTCGTCCTGCAGCAGGATCGTGAGGGTCCCGTAATCGGTGTGGGCGCCGGCGCGAAGTTGGCCGGACGGCGGTGTACGACCGTCGAGGTCGGGGTAGTTGAGGGCGCGGAGCGCGCTGGGTGATTCACCGATGAACTGGTCGAAGTGTTCCTCGGGCAGGTCGAGAGCCACGGCGAAGAACCGCATCAGACGAGCCGCCAGGTCGAGCATCTGCTCGAAGTACGCCTCCCATGCGGGACGCAGCGTCGGTAGCGCCGGCGGGAACGGGCTGGGTGCGAATGCCCATGCCTCTCCCTCGTCGGTCAGTGGCCGTTCGGGGATGCGGAAGGGCCCGACGTTGAACGTCTCCTTCAGGTCGGCGGCACCGTAGCCGTCGAGCAGCGAACGGTTCAGTGCCTCGACCTCCATGGGGAGATAGCCGTACGCATCGCCCTCGCGTCGGCGCGCCGCCTCGAGGCGTTGCTCGAGTGGCAGGTCGAAGAAGAGCCGGGCGTGACTCCATGCCGACTCGATCACGTCACGGTCGACTCCATGGCCGATGATCTGGAAAAAGCCGACCGAGCCGCAGGCGCGGCCGATCTGATCGGGGGCGTCGGGTTGTCGGAGGTCGACCGTGGGAATCACGTCGGCGACGATAGCGACCGGCAGGTCGCTGCCGCCCGGGTGCTCACGGCGCGCTGCGTCCGCGCAAGGCCCGCACGGGCCGGACCACGACACACTTCAGGTACGCCCCTTCGCGGAACCCGATCGGATGGTCGATGGGGTGCGACGTGCGTCGAAGTTCCTCGAGCTCGAAACCGGCGTGCGCCGCGCCCGTGTGCACGGCTCGCACGAAGTCGGCCTCGGCGACGCGTGACGAACACGAAGCCTGGACGAGCAGACCGTCGCGTTCGACGAGCACCGTGGCGAGCGCAGCGAGCCGCTCGTACGCGCTGATGGCTCGGGCGACGCTGTCCTTGTTCTGGGCGAACGAGGGGGGATCGACGACGACGATGTCGTACCGCCGTCGTTGTCCGGTCATCGACTCGAGGGTCGCGAACGCCTCGCCGACCGTGGTCTCGTGCCGGCAGGCTGCGACCTCGGGTCGGGACTGGTTGAGCGCCATGTTCCGCCGAGCTGCCTCGATCGCATACGGGCTGGCATCGACGCTGTGCACCACTCGAGCGCCCCCGGCAGCAGCGTGGACCGAGAAACCTCCGGTGCACGAGAACATGTCGAGGACGCGGGCGCCGCGTGACATGGCACCCACCATCACCCGGTTGTCGCGCTGGTCGAGGAAATGCCCGGTCTTCTGCCCGTGGATGACATCGGCTTCGAAATGCAGGCCGTGTTCGAGGAAGGGCACCGGCCCGTCGACGTCGGGCCCGACGAGCGACATGCCGGCCGCGAGGCCGTGCAAGGGAGCGCCGGCCAACGATCGGGCGAGACGCAGCACGATCGATGCCACGGGGAGATGCCTCTGGAGCGCGGGAACCACGGCTGCGAGGTGGGGGATCCATGCTGCGCTGTACAGCTTGAGCACGGCCAGGTGACCGTAGCGATCCACGACGAGTCCGGGCATGCCGTCGTTCTCGCCGTGGATCACCCGGTAGGCGTTGGTCGCGATGCTCGAACCAGCGCTGCTGGCGAGCGTGACGCGTTTCGCGACGGCGACGGCGACGCGTTCCTCGAACCAGGCATGGTCGATCTGCACCGGTCGGCCCGTGTGCAGCACCTTGATCCGGATGGGGGACTCCGGGTCCCAGAGCCCGATCGCGACGAACCGTCGGTCGTCGTCGAAGACGACGGCCAGGTCACCAGGATCACCCTCGCGGCTGACCGAGCGGATCGCGCCCTCGAAGACCCACGGATGGCCGCCGCGTACCTGTCGGAGCGCGTCGGCGGTGAGTCGCACGGCCAGTCGGGCATCGGCGGGTCGTGGGAGCGAGGCGAGGATCTTCACCTCGTCATCGTGCCAGGGATCCGTCGGATCGTGTGGGTCCCGGTCGAACGGAGCGACCGATGGCCTCGGGAATGCCCGTTGCGGGGTAGCGCTCGGTTGCCCCGGGCTGCAACGATCAGCGCCATGCGGATCTTGCTGACCAACGACGACGGTATCGACTCGATCGGCCTGCACGTGTTGGCCCGGGCCATGCGTCCGTTCGGCGAGGTGGTGATCATCGCGCCGGACCGTGAGTACTCGGGTGCGAGCGCTGCACTCGGTGCGCTGCACATCATGCAGCCCGAGGTGAGTCGCGTTCACGTTGACGGCATCGACGAGGCGTGGGCCGTGACCGGCCCGCCGGCGCTGTGCGTGATGTTCGCTCGTCTGGGAGCCTTCGGCGAGCCGTTCGACCTTGTCGTGTCGGGGATCAATCCCGGAGCCAATGTGGGCCGATCCGTGTATCACTCGGGCACGGTGGGAGCCTGTCTCAGCGGACGCAACGGTGGGATCTCGGGCGTCGCGGTCAGCCAGGCCGTGACGGGGTTCGGCGTCGAGGGCCAGGGATGGGACGAGATGCTCATCGGGCAGAAGTGGCACACCGCTGCTCATGTCGCTGCGGGTTTCGTCGAGGGACTGATCGCCGAGCTGCCGATCGACCCGGTGGTGGTCAACCTGAATGTCCCCAACGTCGAGATCGACGAGATCGCCGGCTGGCGACACGCCGCCGTCGGGACCGAGCCGCCGCGAAAGATGGCGAGCGCGTTCCTCGACCCGAAGCAGGGTCACGAGGGGAGCTATCACGTGCGGATGACCTGGGGTGATGCCGTCGAACTCCCGCCGCACACCGATGGCGGCAGTGTGGAGGGCGGGTTCGTCTCGGTCACCTATCTGAGCCGACTCGAGGCGACCGACCGGCCCGACATGGTGAGGGCCGAGTCCTCGCTCGCCACTGCGTTGCCCAGTGGCGAGCGTGGCTAGCGTTCCCGTCATGGGAGGTTGCCATGACCGCTGATCCGTCGTCCTCGTCGCCCGCTTCGCTGACCGAAGCAGGCATGGTGTTCGTCGACCCGGCCGCCTACGCGGACGAGCCTCGCTTCGAAGCCGCAACAGCGCTGCTCCGGGCGCACGATCCGGTGCACTGGGTCGAGGTGCCCGAGGTGATCAATCCGTTCTGGGCCATCACCAAGCATGCCGATGTGCTCGACATCGAGGCCAAGAACCAGATCTTCCTCAACGAGCCGCGTCCGATCCTCAGCACTGCCGCCGACGACGCCCGCCGGGCAGAGCAGGGCGACCTGTTGCGGACGCTCATCCACGTGGACGACCCCGAGCACCGTCAGTTGCGGGGCGTGACGGCCGAGTGGTTCTTGCCGAAGAACCTGTCGAAGCTCGACGGCTACCTCGCCGATCTGTCACGACGTTTCGTCGACCGTCTGGTCGACCTGGGCGGCGAGTGCGACTTCGCTCGAGACATCTCGATGCAGATGCCGCTCAACGTCATCCTGGCCATCCTCGGCCTGCCCGAGTCCGACTTCCCGCGGATGCTCACGCTCACGCAGGAGATGTTCGGGGCGGCCGACGAGGACATGCAGCGCGGCGGATCCCCCGAGGACCTGATCGCTGTCATCCAGGACTTCTTCGCCTACTTCACTGCGCTCACCGATGACCGTCGGGCCAACCCGACGGACGACCTTGCGTCGACCGTGGCGAATGCGACCATCGACGGCGAGCCGCTGACGATGATGCAGACGATTTCGTACTACGTCATCGCCGCGACCGCCGGTCATGACACGACTGCGTCGGCGATGGCCGGAGGCCTGCTGGCGCTCATCCAGAACCCCGACCAGCTCGAGCGGCTCCGCGACGACCCGTCGCTCGTGACGACGGCGGCCGACGAGATGATCCGTTGGGTCACGCCCGTCAAGCACTTCATGCGCACCGCAACGCAGGACTACCGGGTCCGGGACACGATGATCGAAGCGGGACAGTCGGTCCTGCTCTCGTACCCGTCGGCCAACCGTGACGAGGACGTGTTCGTCGATCCGTTCCGGTTCGATGTCGGGCGGAGCCCCAACAAGCACCTGTCGTTCGGCTTCGGGGTGCACTACTGCCTCGGTGCGATGCTGGCCCGCATGGAGGTCAAGGCGCTGTTCGCAGAGCTGGTTCCGAGGTTGCGCCACATCGAACTGGCGGGCGACCCGGCACTGATGAAGACGCTGTTCGTCGGAGGATTGAAGCGATTGCCGATCCGTTACGACGTGGCGCCTGCCCGTACCTGACCGGACCGTCACACGAAACGACGAACCGCTGCGATGCGGGCGTCGCTCGGGAGTGCTCCGAGCTTGACCACATCGCCGGCGCGAGGCGCATGGATCCACTGCGTGGCGCTGATGGCGATACCCACATGGCCGATCGAGCTGGTGCCCGAGCGGATGGTGAACACGAGGTCGCCGGGGCGGATCTCTTCGCTGGTCCAATCGACCGCGGTACCGCGAGTCGACTGCATGCCGCTCTGCTGGGGGAGCCAGACCCCGACCTGCCGGTAGGCGGCGGTGGTGAGGCCCGAGCAGTCGAATGCATCAGGGCCGGCCGCTGCGAACTGGTACGGCTTCCCGAGCTGTGCCCAGGCGAATGCGACGACGGCGTCGGCCTTGGTCGAGTTCGCCTGCGCGGCAGGGGCGGCACCTGCGGATGCGGGGCTCGTTGCGGTGTTCGCGGCGGGGGCTGCCATCGCCGGCGGCGCCGGCACGGCTGCCGCTGTCGTGACGGCCCGGCCGCCGGCCGGGATGGTGAGCGTCGAACCCGGGTGCACGATGCTGTGGATCGTGAGGTTGTTCGTCGTCAGGAGGGCGGTGAGCGACACGCCGTGACGCATGGCGATCCCGAAGAAGCCGTCGCCGCGCTGGACGACGTAGGTCGATGACGGCGTTCCGGCGCTGGCGGCTGGCACGGTCGACTGGGGCGCAGGTGCCGCAGCCGGACTTGGCGATGTCGCCGGCACACGCCCGCCTGCCGGGATGGTGATGGTCGAGCCGGGGTGCACGACGCTCGACGGCGTCAGGTTGTTGGCCGAGAGCAGCGCATCGAGCGAGACGCCGTGACGGCGGGCGATCCCGTAGAAGTAATCGCCCGCCTTGATCGTGTACGTCGACGCAGGTGCGGCGCCGCCGATGGCCGTTGCCGTTGCCGTGGTGGCGACGGGCCTGGCGATGGGGGAGGCTGCGGGCGCCGGTGCCGGTGCGCTCGGCACGGTGCCGCCTGCCGGGACCGTGAGCACTCGACCGGGGAGGATGAGGCTGCCGAGCGTGAGGCCGTTGGTGGTCAGCAGCGCATCGAGGCTGACGCCCATGCGACGAGCCAGCGAGTAGAGGTTGTCCCCAGCTGCGACGGTGTAGGTGTCGGCGGTCGGTGCCGCGAGGACCGTGCCGCCGATACCGGCGACCGGGGCCACGACGCTCGGGACGATGATGCCGGTCGCGAGTGCTGCGGCCAGTCGGGTGAGTCGATGCGTGCTGCGCATGTCAAGGTCATCGGTCTCCCGTCCGCGAACCTTGAGAACTTCTTGCCGAATTTCTCACCCGGATGGATGACGGTCGATCCGCTGGACGCTCACCCGTGACCCGGCCCGACCTCGGCCCTCCGATCACCGGTGCCGAGGGCGCCCCGACGCAGTCACGGTGAGGACTCCTTCGACGAACATCGGCGATCCGCTGATCTCGACCGTCGTCTCGTCCCAGGTCTCCGTCACCTCGTACTCGTCGGCCCCGGCAGCGGACATCTCGGCGAGCAGGCGTGGCTCGAGTTCGGATCGGGCAGCGTCTCGCGCTGCCTCGACCGAGGTGACGGTGAGGGGCACGGCTCCGGCATGCACGACGAAGATGCCGGGCTCGGGTGCAGAGACGGTGGCCGACCGGCTGATGCGGACACGACCCACCACTGCGCCGACCGCATTCGCCACGGCGGCGTGCTCGGGCACTACGGCACTGGTGCCGACCAACGCCGCGACCTGGGGGTAGTAGTTGGCTGCCGAAGCACCGAGGGCGACGACCGGCAGGGAGAGTGTGACGCTGATGTGGGCTGTAGGGGCCGAACCGGCCGGCGTGACCGAGTCGTCGGATGGTGCCGTCCCCGTCCCCGTCCCCGTCCCCGTCGCTCGGGTCGCCGCATCGAGCGCCATCCCGATCGCCGCCGACTGCGCCAGGTCGGCGTCGCGGCCGTCGTGCGAGAGTGCTGCTGCGAGGATCGACTCGGCGGACCTCCGGACGAGGGTGGCGACGACCGCCTGCGCCAGTTCGGTCCCGTCAGCGGCGATCGACCGACCGAGTCGGTCTCGCCGTCGGGCCATCAGTTCGGCCGCCTTGCCCGCTGCTGCACTGTCGTAGGTGCTCTGACGACCGAGCACATGACTGGCGTCGGTGGGGGTGAAGGCCCCGAAGCGGATGACGCCTCGACGAGCAAGACGTTCGGCCACTCGCCGAGACGACAAGGTGACGAGCACCGATGCTGCGGGCATGACGTCGGTGCTCATCGAGGCGAGCAGGTCGCGCTCGGTTCCCTCGAGTCGCGTCAGTTGCTCGTCACGGCGTGGAGCGACGATGAATCGACCGTCGAGGTCGCTCGTCGTGTCCGAGCGGAGTTGCCGGTCGAGCGCAGCGTGCACGAGGTCCGGGTGGGTGGTGCCGAGCTGGCTGATGGGGACCACTCGCCGCGGTCCGACGCGAAGCACCAGTCCGACCGCTCGATCGTCATGGTCGACCTCGCTGTCTCCACCCAGGCCGTGCGTGTGCATCGCCACGGCGGTGACCATCGTTCGATGCCCGCCGACGGTGGCCCCCTCGTCGCTGACGACGGGAATGCCTCGGCGCAGGACGGCGATGTCGGTGGTGGTGCCGCCGATGTCGCTCACGATGGCATCGGTGCAACTCGTCAGGTGTGCTGCGCCGACCAGGCTCGCGGCCGGTCCCGAGAGGATGGTCTCGATCGGGCGATCGCGTACGAATGCGGCCGAGACCAGCGAGCCGTCCCCACGGACGACCATGAGCGGTGCGTCGATCCCGCGTGCGCGCAGCGCCGATTCACTCGTCGTCACCAGGTCGTCGATGATCGGGATGAGTCGTGCGTTCAAGATGGCGGTGACCGCTCGTCTGGGCCCGTTGAGCCTGGCCGAGAGGCGATGGCTCGTGGTGGCCGGCTTGCCGCTGACCTCGCGGATCAGCGTCGCTGCTGCTGTCTCGTGTTCGGGATTCCGGACGCTGAACTCGGACATCACGGCGAAGGCGTCGACGTCGTCCATCACCTCACGGATGCGGCGTTCGAGCTGGTCGAGGTCGAGGTCGGCTCGTCGATGGCCGTGTGGGTCGTGACCGCCCGCCAGGATGATCGCAGGGTCACCAGCGAGCGCCGAGTCGAGGCCGTCCCGTTGCAGGACCCGCTCGTCGAAGCCGATGATCACCGCAGCGACACGCCGTCCGCCTCCCTCGACGAGTGCGTTCGTGGCGAGTGTCGTGCTGAGCGAGACCAGTTCGATCCGTGGTCGCGCACCGCCCAGATCGGCAAGGACGGCATCGATCGCTCCGTGGATGCCGATCGACAGGTCGTGGTGGGTCGTCGGTGCCTTCGCCGAAGCGACGACGAGTGCTCGAGCACGACCCGGACTCGCTCGGTCGTCGACCAGGACCGCATCGGTGAAGGTCCCGCCCGTGTCGATGCCGAGCAGGAGCGACGGCGTGGTGTCTGGCGGGTGCACGGCGTCCGAGGCTACTTCCGTCGTCGTCAGGCTCTGAGGGTCGTGAGCAGCGAGTTCAGATACGACGGAAGTTCGTGTGGTTGCACCGTTGCCGCCCTGATCAGACCGTCGAAGTGCCGGGTGAGAGTGCGGACCTGCTCGGCAGAACTGAGGACCAGGTACATCTGACCGAGATAGAGCGCTGCACGCTGCGGCCCGAAGATCGTCACCGGTGCCGCCGAACGCTCGAGGCCGTCGAAGAGGAACCAGCGCAGCGTGGGGTAGAACTCCTCGGTCAGCTCGATCATGTGCTCGATCTGGGCGACCCGGTGCTCGCGCGACAGGGTTCGATAGATCCCCTCGCCGTAGGCGAGCGCCTCGACGGCCTGCACGCTGTTGCAGCATTCGAGGTCGCTGCCCGGAGCCCTCGTCCAGTCGAGACGCGCCGCTGCCGTGTCGATCATCTGGGCCGGGCTGGTCGATGCGGCGTGACCCAACTCGTGTCGGATGACGGCCTCGGTCTTGAGCATGTCGGGAACCGTCGACGGTACGTATCGGATCTTGTAGCCCCGCGCTTGCTCGTACCAGGCGATGAGCCGTTCATCGTTGGGCGAGCGCACTTCGGGGGCGAACGATGTCTGTTCGTGAACCATCTCGGCGCTCATGGGGCGGGCGTCGCTGAGTCCGAGGAGCCAGTCGACCGACGCCTGTCGGCTCGTCGCGATCTGGACCAGCGTCTCGATCCGCGGGAGTCGTCGGTTCGATGCCGACAGCAGTTGCGACAGCGTCGACCGATCGATTCCTGCGCTCTCGGCGAATTCGGTACGGCTCAGTCCGCTCTCGCGGACGACCTCGAGGAGGCGCTCGCGGAACGTGACGAGCGTGAGACGTCGCTCGTCCATACGGTCACCGTAGCAGGAAGCTGTTGTGAACACGCACAGAATGGTGCGTTCGTACAACGCTGCGATGCGGACTGTGCGCAAGTGCGGCAGCGGTGGTCCGGCCCAGTGCGGCATGATGTCCACGTTCGGAGGAGGAGACGGGCGTGACGAACGACGGACGCCGGCCAGCCGGAGTCGAGTGGCCGACGATGCTGGTGGCACTCGGGTGCTGGTCGAGCCTCGCCGCGGCGCTGGTGGTGCACGATCGGCTGTGGTGGCCCGTGGTGCTCGTGTGGCTTGCCGTCTCCGGCGGTTGGTACATGTCACTCCAGCACGAGGTCATCCACGGACACCCGACGCCCTCGAGGCTCGTCAACACGGCGATCGCGGCGACCCCTCTGTCGCTGTGGCTCCCGTTGCCCGTCTACCGGGACATCCACCTGCGCCATCACGAGGTGGAGCTCACTCGGGCCGGTGTCGACCCGGAGAGCTTCTACGTGACCCGGGCGACATGGGACGAGGCTTCGGTGGTGCGCAGGCTGGTGCTGCGCTGCAATCGCACGCTCGCCTGGCGCATCCTGGTCAATCCGCTCGTGTCGATCCCGAGCCACGTGGTCGCGGAGCTCGGACGGGCCAGAGCCGAGGGCACGCTGGGCCGGATCTGGTTGCCCCATGCCCTCGGGGTGCTCGCCGTCGGTTGGGTCGTCATCGACCTCGCGCAGATGCCCGCGTGGATGTACCTCGTCGGTTACTGCTGGGGTGGCATGTCGGTCAGCTCGTTGAGGTCCTTCGCCGAACACCTCGCGGTCGAGGAGCCAGCGACGCGCTCGGCGGTGGTTCGCAGCAACTGGTTCTTCGGTCTCCTCTTCCTCAACAACAACCTCCACCACACACACCACGCGCTGCCCGGGGCAGCGTGGTACCGCTTGCCCCGGCTGACGCGCGAACTCGGCTCGGAAGAACTCGCTGCACGAGGCGCGGGCCTGTACCGCGGCTATCTCGACATCGCCCGCCGGTACGGCGTCCGAGCGTTCTCGACCCCGGTGAGCCCGCTCGAGCGTTCGGCGGGTTCGTCGTGACGGTGGGCGTCGATCGGCAGCATGCCGTACTCGGGATGTACCCGTTCCCGTCGGCGCGACGGGGCTACGACCTGCTGTGGGAGGGGATCCACGCTCGGCTGCCCGAGACCCCGGCGTTGCTCGACTGGTCGGCCGACCCTCATTCGTCGTGGCGTGAGCCTGGCCTGGTCCTCGGGCAGGCGTGCGGTTGGCCGCTGATGACGGAACTGCGCGGGGTGGTGCGAGTGGTCGGCACCTTCGCGCCGTCCGTGCCGTATGCCAGGGACCATCGGTACCGGAGTGTGCTCCTGACCCGCCGCCGAGCTGCTCGCGTACCCGAGGCATCCGAGTTCGCGGGCCGGACCGCTGCCGCGAACATCTCGCGCAGCCTGTCGGGTTGGGTCAGCCTGCTGCACGCCGTTCACGGTCCGGGTTCGACGTGGCAGGGGCCGGTGGTGTGGACCGGCGCGCATGCCGACTCGGTCCGTGCCGTGTGCGAGGGTCGAGCCGACGTGATGTCGATCGACAGCGTCACACTGGCGCTCCTGCGCCGGGAGATCCCCGAGGTCATCGACGAGCTGGTCGAGATCGGCCTCGGGCCCGAGGTCCCGGCATTGCCGCTCATCGCTCGAGGGTCGACGAGCGACGAGGAGTTGGCCGCGCTCCGACGGGCCATCGTCGAAGCGTTCGAACAGCGACCCGAGATCGGTGAGTCGATCATGGCCGAG